>CAYIDY010000018.1:0-7808 GCA_964362305.1 uncultured Candidatus Saccharibacteria bacterium
AAATTTTATATTTTTGAAATTGGCTGTAACAAATTATTGTTCACCCAATACTCGTATCGCCATTTGAACGTCATGATGGGGAAAAGGCGACCAACGGAAGCGAATATACTGTGCTCGTCCATGTAGAGTGCATATTTTACATACGAAGGGTCGGTGGCAAGAAGCCGCTCTTCGGAGAGTGCACGGCCGATGTAGATTAGCAGAACCAGAGCAAACAAAATTCCCGACTGAACGGCGCTTAGAATGCCGAACACATTGAGGAATGGGACATAAATGAACGCCCATTGGAAACCTTTGGAAACATATATCGGGTGGCGCGTGAAGCGGAAAAGGCCGGTTGTTATGAGTCCACGTTGGGACAAGTTTGCAGCACGGATGCCGACCGCCGCTTCGCCCCACAAGTGAATGAGTGCGAAGAAAATAATTCCTGCCGCCATGAACATAAAGAGCCACGGATACTGTTCTGTGTAATAGGCCCACGGAGGAGAGCCAGCATATAGTTGGGCAAGTTCACCACGCGGCATGTATTGCACCCACGCACCGAAAATTGCAGCATTCAAGGGCGGATAGCACGAGAAGTTAATTGCCCAACCGAACCACGTTCGATCAACTTTCTTCAAATCGGTATTTATGAGACGCGATGCAAAAAGATAACCGGGAATAATGGAAAAGACGATGAGACCGAATATAGCGAGATCGAGCTGGGTGATGAAGGTGGGAAAATCCCAGGTGAGACTGGGGAGGCCACGGTCTCGCACATTCCAGACGTACCATACCGCGCCATAAAAATTTATTTGGAGAAAGAAGAGTCGAAGCAGCCATTCAAAAAAGCCGTCGAAGAAAATGCGCCAGTTTACTTCACTTATTTTCCCACGCGCGATGAGTCCAAATTGATAGGTGCCATCACGTTTTTCTCCCAGGATATATTCAGTAAAGAAAATAAGAATGAGTGATAAGGGGAGGATGAACGCGAGTGCGGGAATAACCGCTTGCTGCAGGCGCGCCATGTTGTTGACATGATTCGCGTATGCGGGGAAAAGCCAAATGGCAAAAAAGCACGCTAGTATTCCCAAAAGCACACCGAGGTATTTCGTGAGCGTTCTGTCGAATACGAGTGTGAGTGGCTGTCGCGGACGGTTGTGCCAAGACCATGGCGCCCGCATGAGCTCGGAAAAGAAGAGGTATGCAGTCGAAGGGAGAATCATGAGAAGCGTCAGGTACACGTCACTGATTTCTGTTTTATAGAGCGCCAAAAAGACGCCCGTGATGATGGCGACCGAAATAAAGGGATCGAACCAGCGGGCAACCGAGAGCGACAGTATTTCCTTTTTGAGGACGGAGCCGTTGGGCATAGCGGGGGCACCTTAGCCTATTTTGGGGGTCTTGACAATATGCCCCTTGGTACGCGAAATGTGAGCACTTCTTTACAAGCGTCACTACTTAGTAGAAAGTGCCGCGCAGGGAAAGCAGCGAGCTAATTAGCTAGTAACTACATATGAACTCTTTTAAAAACGTGTTTGTCACCACGGGGGCACTTCTTGTCCTTCTCGGGGCTATTTTTATTTTTGCTTTTTCTTTGCCAAGCTCGGCGCATTTTGATAATGGAATTTTTAGCGTGACGTCTTCACCGTATGTCTTCGCTGAAGGTGATTCGGGAGGTGGCGGCGATTCCGGAGGCGATTCTGGTGGTGACTCTGGCGGCGGTGGCGATTCAGGCGGCGACTCCGGTGGAGGCGGCGATTCTGGCGGCGACAGCGGAGGTGATTCGGGAGGTGACAGCGGCGGTTGCTGCTTTACCGCATGCCCACCAGGCTACAGTGGGGTATACCCACACTGTGTACCTCCACAATGTCCATCAGGCTACACAGGAACATACCCGCACTGTAATCCGCCATGCCCAAGCGGATACACTGGCACGCACCCACATTGTGTTCCACCGCCATGTCCGTCGGGCTATACCGGAACCTACCCGCACTGTGTCCCGCCACCGTGCCCCTCTGGATACACAGGCACACACCCTCACTGCGTACCGCCACCATGTCCGTCAGGCTACACGGGCACGCACCCACATTGTGTACCGCCACCATGTCCATCAGGCTACACGGGAACTCATCCGAATTGCGTACCGCCTCCATGTCCGCAGGGATACACCGGCACGCATCCAAACTGCGTTCCTCCGCAGTGTCCAACCGGATACACGGGAACGTACCCACACTGTAATCCGCCATGTCAGCATAATTGCTGCACCCACTGTCCGCCGCCACCGTGCCCATCCGGATACACTGGCACGCACCCTAACTGCGTACCACCATGCCCGGCGGGACAGACAGGCACGTATCCACACTGTGTTCCACCATGCCCAAGCGGATATACAGGAACGCACCCGAACTGTGTTCCTCCACAGTGCCCGAGCGGCCACACGGGAACTTACCCACATTGCTATCCTCCTCAGTGTCCGAGCGGATACACGGGCACGTATCCGAACTGCACACCACCATGCAACAACACCTGTAACCCTCCACCATGCACATCGTGCGGACATAGCGGCGGAAGCACGGACGTTGTAAACAACAACACAAACACGAACAACAACTCAAACGAAAACAACATCACGATAAACGTGTCGACGCCCAACAATGTGTATCCGTCTTTCCCTGGATACCCGGGCTATCAGTACCCGCAGTATCCGAATTACCCACACCACCAACAAGCTCCGTACTGCACGATTTCTATCTCGAATCACGGGTACGGATACGGTGGTTACGGCTACGGTACAAATCAGCGAACGCTCACATGGAGTTCGACAAATGCAACGTCTGCATACATTTCTCCAAACGTAGGATCTGTCTCGACATCTGGCTCGCGCGTCATGTATGACAACTACCAGACGTACACGATGACTGTATACGGCCCCGGAGGCACGGCGACATGTCAGACATATTCTGTGCCGCAGATTTCACCACCGCTGTACACGCAGCCGCCGATTTACCATGCACCACCGGTGTATCACCAACCTGTGTACCACCAGCCGATTCAGGTGCAGATTCCACAGCGTCTTGCAGCAGCACAGATAGCGCTTACACAGATTCCGTACACGGGATTCGGGTTCGGTGAATTCGGAACAGCGATGTACTGGCTCTCAATCGTTATGATTGCGGCCTTGGGTGCGGGAGCGCTCGCGTACTTTCGAAGCGATTTGTTCTCTGTTGCAGGTGTGCGTTCGCTGTTCATGAAGGAAACGCGCAGCGCGCGACTTCGAGAATTTCTCGGCGAAGAAACACTTTCGTTTACGCCAACGAGACACCTGGGAATTCGATAAAATTTTCGGAGAAAGAAAAGGAAAGAGCGCGGCCGTACACGGCCGCGCTCTCATTGATTTTTCGCCAAAAATCCTACGGATTGACACGCACCTCAAGATTAAGTATGGTGCAAACATTAGAGGTAAAAACGGGAGAATAACCGCAACATTATGAAGAACTACATACAAAAAAACAAAGAGCACACGTTCTTTTTCGCGCTGGGGATTATCGTTTTTGGCCTTACGTTTACCGCTCTCTCGGTTGACGCTTCTACATTCGTCGTGAATCAGCCACCGTCTTGCACCATTTCCCTCAAAGACGTTCCGTCCGGCTACCCGACACTATCTGCGCCACAAGGCAGTGGTTACCCTATGCTTCTCTCATGGGGCTCGAGCAACGCGACAGCGGCATCAATCAGCCCTTCTATGGGTTCTGTGCCTGTTGAAGGCTCGCGCGTCGTATACGTGAAGGGTGAGCGTTTCTCGATGGCGGTATACGGACCTCGCGGTAACTCAACCTGTCAGACGACCGAATACCTTTTGCCTTCGCCATACTTTGCAGGTTCAATCGTAGCAGGCCCAATCATGAGTTCTGGCTACTTGAACAGCATGTACGCGCCAACGTACGCGCAGTACACAAACTATCCGACAACGCAGAATCAGATATACACGTATCCTAATTTCCAGCAGGCTCAGGCGCAGGTCATTACGCAGGCTGTGCCGCAGCACATCTCGCTTACGCAGATTCCGTACACCGGCGTTGGTGATGTGATGCTTGCGATGTTCGCGTGGCTCTCGATTATCGTAGTTGCTCTCTTTGGTGCAGTCACGATTGCACAGCGAGGAGCGTTTATAGAAAAGGTTGCAGCGCGACTTCGAGGTTAAAAAAGAATTAAAAAAAGAAAACTCCGCCAAGTGCGGAGTTTTCTTTTTGTGATGCTCGGCCAAATCCGGAGACTTTTTTGACGGAGGAATGGCTCATACCGTCAAAAAAATCCCCGAATTTTTCCTCGCAAACGAGGGCTATCTGCGCTCTTTAATTTCCTGCAGAATCGCAGCAAGGAATTCAGCTTGCGTTTGAGCCGCTAATTTTCCTTTTTCTCGGTGTTCTGCTGTTACCGTTCCGGCATTCTTTTCTTCGTCGCCGACGACAAGAAGGTAGGGAACTTTGGCGACTTTTCCTGAGCGAATGCGCTTACCTAACGAGTCTGAATCATCTATCTCCACGCGAACACCGGCGTTTCTGAGTGCGTCGAGTATCGTGCTTGCATAATCTGCCTGCTTTTCCGAGACCGGAAGAATACGTACCTGAACCGGCGAGAGCCAGAGAGGGAATGCGCCAGCGTATTTTTCGATGAGGAATGCCATGATGCGACCGATTGCGCCAATTGATGAGCGATGCACTACAAGCGCGCGCTTTTTCGTTCCATCGTCGCTCATGTAGGTTAGGTCAAAGCGATCAGGCATGCAGAAGTCGTATTGCACGGTGAACGCCGTGTCTTCCTTTCCATTCGCATTTTTCATCTGAATGTCGATTTTGGGGCCATAGAATGCAGCTTCGTCTTTCGCTTCTTCGAATTCACTGCCGCGTGATTTCAAATGCTTGCGCAGTAAATCTTCCGCCATTTCCCACGCCGCGTCGTTCTTGTAGTACTTTTCCGTGTTTGCACGGTCGCCCATAGAAAGGCGGTACCGATAATCAACTCCCAAGGTGAGCCCAAAAACTTTCGTCATGTCTTCGATAAGGTCGAGCGCTCGGCCGACTTCCGTAACCGCCTGTTCTTCAGTCGCGCAGATGATGTGCGCGTCCGCGAGACAGAAACTTCGCGTGCGGATAAGACCCATCAGTTCGCCCGACTGTTCGTAGCGATACAGTTGCGCGAGTTCCGCGATGCGCATCGGGAGTTCGCGGTAGCTGCGGGGTTTTGAAAGGTAGAGTTCGAAATGGTGCGGGCAGGTCATTGGGCGAAGCATGTATTCCTCGTCGTCAATCACGACTGGCGCATACATTGAATCTTTGTAGTGCGGGTAGTGGCCGCTTTTTCGGTACAAATCGAGTTTTGCAATATCCGTCGTTTTCACGTGTTGATAGCCGCGCTTGATTTCTTCTTCGAGCACAAATCTTTCCAGCTCTCGATACATTGCCGCGCCTTTCGGTGTGTAGAGGGGGAGACCTTTCCCTACGGAGTCGGAGAAAGTGAAAAGGTCGAGTTCTTTCCCGAGTTTCTTATGGTCTCGTTCGTTCATTTCGTGTTCGGACATGGGTGCAATCCTAGCATTGCGATAGGTTCTTTGGCAATTTTCTTGCTCCGCTTGCATGAAATAGGTATTTTGCCGTCGCTATCTGGGCCTGCTGGCCCAGCGCTCGGTCTCGGCCCCGTCGGGCCTGCGAAGACGGCAAAATACCTATTTCATGCTCGCTCTCACTGTTACTAGAAATGGAAAAGGTCGCGTCCTCCAGGTGCGACCTTTTGAGAACGAGGGTGTGTCCGGTTCGATGTGCCGCATCTCCCGGTCACTCCACTCTATTCTTTCCGCGGGCTAAGATAGCATCGGCCGAAGAAGAGGGCAAGACTTACAAAGCCTTAGCTTTATCGACCACGAAACTTGCTTCACCATTTCTATTCGAAAATTTTCCTTTGACGGCGATGCAGGCACCGGGGACGAAGAGGGAAGTGTTTTCTGCGAGCGTCTTGGGGAAGACGACGATTTCAACGCCGCCCGAGAAATCTGAGAGGCGACCAAAGAGCATACGGTCGCCTTTTTTGGTAATTATTGGTTGCGTACTTTCCAAGAATCCGCCGATGACCGTTTCAAGACCGCGGGGGAATTTTTCAACTGCCTCGCGCAACTGCATTTTCTGTTTAGCTAGTTTGTCAGCATGCTTATCAAGTGGATGTCCGGAAACATAAAAACCAAGCAACTCTTTTTCCCACGTAAGTTTTTGTTCTTGCGTCGCGGGCGTGGCGGATTCGAGCGGCAACTCTCGTGAGACAGCGGTCGCTTCGCCGCCGAAGAGCGAGCCCTGGTCGGTGGGAGCGCTTGAGCTTTCTTTGTGGTAGGAAAGTAGTTTCTCGATATTGGCGAGGAACGTTCCGCGCTCACCAAATTCATCCAAGGCCCCCGCCATAATCAAAGCTTCCAGCGATTTTTTGTTCAAATTTTTGTCAGAGACTCGCAAGAGGAAATCGGCAACGGATGTATACGGACCGTTTGCGTCGCGCTCGGTAATGATGGAATCTGAAACACCTGCGCCAAAATTCTTTATCGAAACCAATCCGAACGCAATTGTTGCATCATTGATTACTGAGAATGTCTCGCGACTTTTGTTGACCGACGGCGGCTCGACAGTGAGCTTCATTCGTTTGCATTCGGCAACGATGTCCGAAATCTTTTCGACGTCACCGGCATCTGCTGTCAGGACAGCGGCCATGTAATCCACCGGGTAGTTCGCTTTCATGTAGGCAGTTTTGTACGCGAGGTTTCCATAACTCGCGGCGTGTGCTTTGTTGAAACCATATGCTGCAAATGTCTCAATCTGTTGCCAGAGTGCGTCTACTACCGATGGCTTCATACCGCCTGCAATGCAGCCTTTGGTGAAGCGCTCTTTCTGCGCTGCCATTTCCTCGGGAATTTTCTTGCCGATGGCTTTTCGGAATTTATCGGCTTCAAGCCATGAATATCCGGCCAGTTTGATAGCAATCATAAGAACGTCGTCTTGGTACGTGATGACACCGTAACTTTTCGCCAAAATATCTTTCATGCGCGGGTCGAGGTATCGAATTTTAGACGCATCATGTTTACGCTGAATGTACTCCGGAATGAAGTTCATCGGGCCCGGGCGGTACAAGGCAACCATCGCGTTAATGTCGTGAATCGACGACGGCTTCAAGTCGACGAGATGGTTCGTCATCCCACCACTCGCCATCTGAAAGACGCCCAGTGTTTCGCCGCGCGCGAGCATTTCAAATGTACGCGTGTCGTCGAGTGGCACCTTTTCGAGATTCACCGCAGTTCCAAGTCGTTCACGCACGCGTTGCACGGAGTCCGCAAGAACAGAAAGGTTCGTGAGTCCAAGAAAGTCGAATTTTAAAAGCCCTGCTTCTTCGACAGCGTACATGTCGTACTGTGTGATGATTTTTCCTTCGTTTGCGTTTTCGCTCTTTGGGTCGCGTTGAATCGGCGTGTATGCAGTGACCGGCTTTGGAGAAATAACAACGCCCGCCGCGTGCACCCCGACGTGCCGGGCGTTGCCTTCAATTTTGCGCGCGAGGTCCAGAATTTCGCGCGCATCGGGGTCTTTTTTGTATGCTTGAGCAAGGTCAGGCGTGCTCTCGAGCGCGCCGTCGATGGTGACGGGAAATCCTTGTTTTCCAAATGGTATCAACTTTGCTATGCGATCTCCCGTGCCGTACGAATGGCCGAGAGCGCGCGAAACATCACGCACCGCGGCCCGTGCCATCATGGTGCCAAACGTGCCAATTTGCGCGACGTGGTCTTCGCCGTATTT
>CAYIDY010000018.1:7818-16302 GCA_964362305.1 uncultured Candidatus Saccharibacteria bacterium
CACATAGCTGAAGAGTTGGTCGCGCTTGTTAACCGAGAGGTCCATATCGATGTCCGGCGGCGATGGGCGTTCGGGATTGAGAAAGCGCTCGAAGGGAAGCTGATACTCAATTGGGTTTACCGTCGTGATGCCGCAAAGATATGACACAAGCGAGCCGGCAGCCGAGCCTCGAGTATTGGTGTAAATGCCAACATCGCGCGCATGGCGCAAGAGGTCGGCGACCACAAGAAAATAGGGCGAGTAGCCTTTTTTTGAAATTACGGAAAGTTCGTAATCGGTGCGCTCTACCAATTCTGCTGTCTGGGGAAGGCCGCGTTCGGTAAAGCCGGCGTACGCGGCTGCGCGCAGCTCGTCATCGTGAGACGAGCCAGGCGGAATGGGGAAGGCAGGAAAGACCCATTTGCCGAGTTCCAATTCAACGTTGCAGTGCTGTGCAATTTTTTGTGTATTTTCAATCGCCTCAGGAAAGTCTTTAAAAAGAGCGCCTGCTTGTTCTTGAGAAATAAATGAAAAGTCGTATGTCGATGAGTAGTCGCGATTCATCACCGTGCCGTTTCGAATATTTACAACGAGTTCGCGAGCGGCGGTGTCTACTCCTGTCATGTAATACACCTCATGTCCTGCAACCAGCGGGAGTGCGGCTTTTTCAGCTGCCGCAGCTATTTTTTTCATAAGCGCATCGTGCCCATCGATTTCGGGATGCATAGTTATCTGGACGTAACATTCGCCGCCGAACGTCTTTTTGTACCAAGAGAGTGATTCTTCGGCGCGGTCGGGCATGCCATCTTTGACGGCACGCGCAGACTCTCCCGCGTAGGCGGGCAAAATCGCAATCAATCCTTCGCGATACTTCTCCAGTAATTCTCGGTCTATGCGTGGTCGGTAAAAGAATCCTTCCAAATGAGAGAGGGAAACTAATGCAATAAGGTTTCGATAGCCCGTTTCGTTCTTCGCGAGGAGGATGAGACGCGAATGATGCTCGTCAGTTTTTAATTCTTTATTGTGCCGCGTTCGGGGGGACACAAAAAAATCAACGCCAAAGATTGCCTTTACCCCTTGTTCTTTACACTCTTTATAGAAATCGATGGCGGCGTACATGTTGCCGTTATCGGTCAGGGCGAGCGCGGTCTGTCCGTCTGACTTTGCGGAGGCTACGAGTTCGGGAATCTTGGGCAATGCTTCCAGAAGAGAGTAATGTGAGTGGACGTGAAGATGCACGAAGTTATCCGCACGAGACATATATCGCATTATACACGAGGGTATACTGGAGTGGTGAATACGTCGTATGTTATCGGCGTTGATGAGGCGGGGCGCGGAGCTCTCGCCGGTCCGGTATGCGTAGGCGCCGTCCTTTTTCCGGAAGATTTTAATTGGCAAGAAGCGTTTGCCTTGGTGACAAAGCGCGGGCTACCGCGACTTCGGGATTCGAAGCAATTATCGGCGCAGCAGCGCGATATTCTTTTTGAGTTCATTACTCAGCATGGCCGCTTGAAGCATGCCGCAGGGCTTGTTGCGGCGGAGGTGATTGACGCTATAGGCATCGTGAACGCTGCGCGCGAGGCGACCATTATCGCAATCAAAAAACTTGGCGTGAGCCCGGAGCGCGTAAAGGTGCTGCTCGACGCCGGACTTTCTGCACCGCAGGCATGGGAGCAAGAATCATTTGTACGAGGAGACGAGAACATTCCGGCAATCGCGTTTGCGTCGATTATCGCAAAAGTGACGCGGGATAGATATATGGATGAGCTATCGACGGAGCATATGGCATATGGATTTGAAAGGCACAAAGGATATGGAACTCTCGAGCATAGGGTGGCGATACGGCAGCATGGGCTTCAGGCAATCCACAGACGGAGTTTCTGCTTTACTTGACTAAACTGCGCTTCGAGAATAAAACCACTCTAGGTGCCTGCCTCTGATGGGGGGCTGTGCCACTTGCGTTTAACCGGCGGGGTTAAAGCAGCAAGTGGTGCATGGAGTTCACACTCTGAGGCACCACCAATTTTCACTAACCGCGCGGCCAGAGGGTCGCGCGTTGCGTTTAGAAGCTTTTGTGGTAAAGTGCCGAAACTATGGTAGTTCGAATGCGTCGAAATCGTTCCCAGACGGCAAAGCGCCGTTCTCACCACCGCATCATCGCGACACGCCTTTTGAAGTGCGAATGTGGTGCTCTTCGCCAGAATCACCGCGCATGTAAAGAGTGCGGTAAGTACGGCGGCAAAATTGTTATCGATGTTGTCGCTGAGGCGAAGCGTGCGGCACGTCGTAAGACTCGCAAAGACAAAGAACTCCGCGCTTCCGGTCAGCAAACGGAATCAGATAAGGAAACGAACAAGGAGCTCGCGGCTGCGAAATAAGGTGCAGCATCCGCCGGCTGCGTATTCTCGGCGGTCGCATTTTTTTCCATCAACCAAAAGTAAGTAACTGTTAAGCACATGTTTGAGGCGGTCTTCGCAGGCCCGACGGGGCCGAGACCGAGCGCTGGGCGAGCACGCCCAGACAGCGACCGCCGAGAATATGTGATTAACAGTTACGCCAAAACAACCTATCCACACTCGGCGCAGTTTTCTTTTACTCGATACGTTGTACCCTGTACCCAATAGCTCTTTATGGCCAACCGTCATCTCGCACGTTCCGTTGTTCTTCAAGTTCTTTTTGAGAAAGATCAGTCCAATGGCGCGATGAGTCTCGAAGACGCGGAAAAGCGTCTCGAAGAATACGCCTCGGAATTTGCTGCGCGCGATAACGACCTTCCGTTTATGAAGGGACTTCTCCAAACGGCGTGCGCAAAACAAAAGGAAATAGACCAGGTCATCGTGAGCGCAGCGCCGGAATGGCCGCTCGATAAAATTGCAGCAATAGACAGAAACGTACTGCGCCTCGGCCTTACGGAGCTTTTGTATTCCGACCGCGCGCAAGTTCCGGCAAAAGTCGCTATCAACGAAGCCATCGAACTTGCGAAAACATTTGGCGGTCCGTCATCGAGCAAATTCGTCAATGGCGTACTCGGTGCCGTGTATGTTGAATTGGGCGAGCCGGGGAAAGACGAGGGGAATCACCGCAAAGAACCAAGCGCGAAGGCTGTCTCGACGGAAAATCTTGCCGGGGCAGTTGTTTACGCCATGAACGAAGGCGACATGTACCTCGCGTTCGTCCACGACATTTTCGGACACTGGACGATTTCGAAAGGAAAAATCGAGCCGGGCGAAGATGTGCGTGCGGGAGCAAAGCGCGAAATAAAAGAAGAGATGGGCTTGGACATCGAAATAGAAGATGAGCTTGGCGTAAATGAATACACCGCGAATGACCCCGACACAAAAAATGGGAAAAAGAAGAAACGCGTTACCTATTTTCTTGCCCGCGCCCCGTTTTCCGACATTCGCCTGGGAACGAGCGGAGGACTCGACGATGCGCAATGGTTCCCTCTGTCACAGGTGGGGCAACTCAACTTCTACGATGACACCTTGAAAATTATCATTCCAGCGATTAATCTACTAGCTAAGAAGAAGTAAGCAGAGGACGGTAGTTTACTGTCTTTTGCTTGCGGCCTTCTGCCCATCATGGATTTTTCTCCATTCGAACAAAAAATTGGTCACGTGTTTAAAACGCCTGCGCTTCTCGAGGCGGCGTTTACGCATCGTTCGTATTTAAATGAAAACCGCTCTGCTGGAAAGGAACATAACGAGCGCTTGGAATTTTTGGGCGACGCCGTCTTGGAATTAGTGGTTACCGCGTACCTGTATGCAAAATACCCGGAAAAGCCGGAAGGAGAATTAACGTCGTTTCGAGCGGCCTTGGTAAACACGGTGAGTATTTCTGAGGCGGCGACACAATTGGGAATGAATGAATTTTTGCTCCTCTCGCGTGGAGAGGCGAAAGACACAGGACGTGCACGACAGATAATTTTGGCGAATGCCTTTGAAGCGGTAATTGGCGCCTTGTACCTTGATTCAGGATATGGGGCAGCGGAGAAATTTATAGCCGAGCAGCTCTTCCACAAAACCGATGAAGTTGTCGAAAAGCGCCTCTGGCAAGATGCGAAAAGCAAATTCCAAGAAGTTGCGCAAGAAAAAGTTGGCGTCACTCCTCGCTATGAAGTCGTGCACCAGTCCGGCCCTGATCATGAAAAACGGTTCGTAACGGGCGTATATCTCGGGGGGATGCAAATAGCAAAAGGCGAAGGGCGGTCAAAACAAGATGCAGAGCAAGATGCTGCGCAGAAAGCACTCGCGGTGAAGGGGTGGTAAACTGTGTGGTATGAATATGGAAGATGGAAGCGGGGCCGGTAATGAAGGGAAGGATGTGGTGAAAACACCACTCGATGAGCTCCGGGGGAGGGAGCAAAAGCTGTGGGACAGACTAGAGTCACTTCTTGTCAGACATTCGATGAAAGTAGCACAGCGCCCGGCGGTAGAGGCTGCAATAAAACTTATTGAGGCAGTAGAAGAATTTAGGGAGGCTGCTCGGGAGATTGCTGAAGGTATTCGTGAACTTACCATGATAATTCGGCAAGAAATTTTGCTGGAAGAACCAAATATTGCAACGAACGCGCTTGCTGCTCGGGTTGATGAGGCACTTAAGAATCGTATTGAATTTCACTTTAGACCGATTACGCCGGAGCTTCCGGAAGTACAAAAATAAAGCGTCTAGTTTGCGATATACTGAAGAGCGATGTACCTCAAATCCATTGAGCTCACCGGCTTCAAATCCTTCGGCAAAAAGACCGCGCTTGAATTTGGCGCGGCGATTTCGGGCATTGTGGGGCCGAACGGCTCCGGTAAGTCGAATGTAGCCGAAGCGTTTCGATTTGTACTTGGCGAGCAGTCGATGAAGAGCATGCGCTCGAAAAAGGGTGAAGATTTGATATGGGGCGGCTCGCCGGCACTTCCACGGCAAAATCGCGCTGCTGTGAAAGTGATATTTGATAACTCGAAGCGTCTGCTCGATATCGATTTTCCCGAAGTCGTGGTGGAGCGTGTTGTGTATCGCGACGGACAGAACGAGTATCTGTTGAACGGTTCACAGGTGCGTTTGAAAGATGTTATTCGCTTACTTGCTGGCGCAAACATCGGCGGTTCCGGCTATCAAATTATTTCACAAGGACAGGCAGACCACATTTTGAACGCCTCGCCAAAAGAACGCCGCGAGATGGTGGAAGATGCGCTCGGCCTTAAGTTGTACCAACACAAAAAAGCGGAGAGTGAGCGAAAGCTGGATGAAACTGCCGTAAATATTGATAAAACGAAATCGCTGCGTCGCGAACTCGCGCCGCACTTGAATTTCTTGCGTCATCAAGTCGAGAAGGTTGAAAAGGCGCGTGAGATGAAAGTGGAACTCGCGGAGAAATTATCTGACTATTTGGCGCGGGAAGATGCTTGGATTACGCAAGAAGGAGCACGCCTAGCACAAGAGCTCGAGGCGTATGAGCGCGACATGCACGCGATTAGTGCGCAGCTACAGGAGGCGCGCACAATCGCAGGGAAAGACAAAGGGCGTGACGCGGATCAGGGCGCTGAACTCATGTACACGTTCCAGACGCTTCAAACGAAACTGTCGGATACGCGTCGAAGGCGCGAAGATACAGTGCGTGATTTAGGACGTGCGGAAGGGGCGCTTGAAGCCGTTGCCATTACCGTCGAGCATGTCGTTCCCGCGCCCTATGTGCGAGAATTTGCGCGCACGATTTCTGAATCGCTCGATGAAGTTGAGCGCACGGGCGACATTTTTTCTGCACGAAGTCTGATAATGCAAATACGCGGCCGCATAAAAGCGTTCGTCGATGGGCTCTCCGGTGCCGCCCCGGTGACAAACGAAGAAGCGCGGCAGCAGGTAGAGCGACTTTCGGCGTCTCTCGTGCGCATTGAAGAAGAAGAGAAAAGTGTTGCAGCGGAAGCCGAGCGAGTGCGAACAGAAATGACGCGTGCGCGTGAGGCATCGTTTGCAGCGGAGAAAGACGAGGTAGAACTCGAAGCGAAATTGCGCGAGGCGCAGTCGCGCATGGTCACGACACGAACGCAAAAAGATCAGATCGCTTCCCAAAAGCAGCGGTTTGAAGAAGAGGCGCGAGAAGGCGTCGCACTTATCGGCTCGAGTTTCAGGATGTGGGATAAAAACGCGATACCGGAAGGCGCTCTTTCCGAAGACAGGCGCGAACAGGAAAAGCGTCGCCGCGAAATAGAGCGCTACAAAATCAAAATTGAAGAGGCGGGAATAGGAAATGGCGACGCGATTGTGAAAGAGTACACGCAAACACTTGAGCGCGATGAATTCTTGGCGCGAGAATTGGGGGATTTGGAGCGCTCTGCGGAATCGTTGAAGGGGATTATTGCCGAACTGGAAGAAACAATTGATGAGAAGTTTACCGACGGCTTAAAGCATATCAACGTGGCCCTCCAAAATTTTTTCACAAACCTTTTCGGTGGTGGGGACGCGAAATTGAAGGTGGAAGAACCGCGCCATGTACGCCGCGCGCGCGGAGAGGAAATCGACGAAGATGATACGATGCCGGAAGTAGAAGAGTTGTATGCTGGGCTCTCAATTTCCGTATCGCTTCCGCGCAAAAAAGTGCGCGGCCTTGAAGTGCTCTCGGGTGGCGAGCGCGCGCTCACGTCAATTGCACTAATTTTCTCGATGTCGCAAGTAAACCCCCCGCCGTTTCTCATTCTCGATGAAACCGATGCAGCGCTCGACGAGGCAAACAGTAAACGCTACGCCGATATGGTGCGTGAATTGGCTAGCAAATCGCAACTCATCGTTATTACACACAACCGCTCGACCATGGCCGCAGCGGGCGAACTGTACGGGGTCACGATGGACTCGAGCGGGGTTTCGAAGGTGCTTTCTGTGAAGCTCGAAGAGGCGGCGCGGGTCGCGAAGTAGCGTTTGACCTGAAGGGTTGCCCCTGGTATATTGCGCCGACATGTTGAAAATTCGACTTCAGAGAACTGGCCGCATTAACGACCCCTCATACCGCGTGGTCGTCCTTGAACACACGGAGAGCACCAAATCAGGCAATATCGTAGAGCGTGTTGGAACCTACGACCCAAAGAGTAAGGTTAAGAACTTGAACGCAGACCGCATCAAATACTGGATTTCTGTCGGTGCGAAGGCTACCGGAACCGTCCACAACATGCTTGTTACCGCAGGCATCGTGAAGGGAAAGAAGGTCAACGTCCTCCCACAAAAAAGCCCGCCGAAGAAGGAGGGAGAAGGCGAGGCAGCAGCTGAAGCTCCAAAGGCAGAGGCGGCTCCTGTAGCAGCAGCTTCCGCCCCGGAAGCGGCGCCTGTTGAGGTAGCTGCATAAGTGTTTTGACGACTTTCGGAAACCGTCGTATCCTTTTTCTCATTACTACTGGCTAACAGCGATTCTGTATGGAACAAGATCAGCAATTTTTAGAGTATGTCGTTAAGGCGTTGGTAGACAATCCGGACGACGTAAAAATTAACCGCACCGTTGACGAGATGGGCGTACTTCTCACCCTCACTGTCCATCAGGACGATATGGGTAAAATAATCGGCCGCTCGGGTGCGACTGCAAAGGCAATTCGTACCGTCTTGCGCGTTGTTGGCATGAAGAATGACGCGCGCGTGAATTTGAAAATTCAGGAACCGGAAGGTTCAACACGCGGTCCGCGCCCCGGAGGTTTTGTTGACCATGGCGATGATGACAACCGCGACGACGGCTCGTTCCTTCAAACCCCTCGCCCAAAGCAATTTTCAGAATCGCCGAAGGACAAGTCTCTCGACGACCTTCTTGATGGGATTAAGTAAGTTCGTTCACAAAAAGCACCTCGTTGCCGTCGCTGTCTGCCGCTGCTGCGGCAGCGCTGCCTCTCGGCCCGTCGGCCTGCGAGACACGGCAACGAGGAGCTTTTTGTTCACTTAACTTTTGCTTATGCTTCACTTCCACATCGTCACTCTGTTTCCTGAATCCATCGAGAGCTATCTCTCGAGCTCTATTCTTGGTCGTGCCCGCGAAAAGAAGCTGATAAAGATTTCGTACTACGACCCAAAAAAATACGCGGTAGGGAAGCATAAGCGCGTCGACCAACGGCCATACGGTGGCGGTCCGGGGATGGTCTTGGAGCCGCAGGCGATGCTGCGTGCGTGTGACAAAGCGTTAAAAGGTAAGAAGGGTGTTGAGAAGATTTTCTTCGCAACAGATGGTGCGCAGTTTGACGAAGAAATGGCAAAGAAGCTTTCTAAAAAGAAAGATATTCTTTTTATCTGCGGACGCTACGAGGGCGTTGATGCGCGCGTTCCACAAATTCTCAAAGCAAAACCGGTGTCTGTCGGCCCGTATGTTCTCACGGGCGGCGAATTGCCGGCGGCAACCGTCGTTGATGCAATCGCCCGCTTTATTCCCGGCGTTTTAGGCAAAATCGAATCTCTCGAGCGCAGTCGCGTCTCAAGTCCCGAAGTCTACACCCGCCCCGATGTCCTCGTCTGGAAAAAGAAAAAATACAGAGTTCCCGAAGTCCTAAA
>CAYIDY010000019.1:0-15923 GCA_964362305.1 uncultured Candidatus Saccharibacteria bacterium
CGCTGTTGCGGTCTTTGTTACGGTCAATCTTGTTCCGGGTATCTCCGTTGCGGGCGGTTGGACAACAATTCTTTTGGTCGCACTCGCCTGGTCCGTCATCACGATGGTTATTCGCCCGGTCCTCCAAATTCTGACGCTGCCAATAACCGTGTTGACGATTGGATTGTTCGCATTTGTGCTCAATGCGGCGCTTTTCTGGGCGATGGAACTCGTCGTTCCCGGCTTTGATGTACAAGGCTTCGTCCCCGCACTCTTAGGCGCCGTCGTGCTTTCCATTGCGAATTGGTTCATCCAGAAAGTTATTCCGGGCTAGAAATCAAAGTTTCAATTTGCGGAGAGGGAGGGCGAACCCTTCATGGACTTTTCTAGACTTGAAAAAAAAGGGCTTCTATCCTACGCATCAACTATCAACGTTAAACCATGCTCTCCACTTTTCGGGCAACCCGTGGGCAACCACGAATTCATCAGAAAGGTGGTGTGGGGATGACGCTGGCATCGTGAGCCATTTATGCGCTACGATAGTGGACAATGGCTGAAAACGATATTTTCGGGGCGTATAAACGGAAGGAATACGGGTGGTTCGCTCTCTACATCGCGGCTGTGGTCATTGCATGGAAGCTCGCAGGTGTAGTTGGTGGTGTGGTGTCCGTGCTAGTTGTTGCCGGAATCTACAAGACGGTGAAAAGCAGTGCGTCCACTGCAACGAAGATTGCTTTGTCGACGCTGTATGTCGTAGGCGGTGGAGTTGCGACGTATCTCGGCGTCATGCTTCTCGTCGGCTTCATTCTCCCCCAGATTTTCGGTCAGCAAGCGATAAATAATTTGAACCCTGATATTCGCGAGGCAGAAACACGAACACTCTCCGACCAACCCTTCACGAGTAGTTCTACGCCCTCCACATCAGGAGCGGCAGAGGAGGTTTCGTCTACACTACAAAACCCGACCACACCATCGCCCTCGGCGCAGACAAATCCGAACATGGATAGCTATAAAGACCCACAATGGGGTTTTAGCATTCAATACCCTAAAGGATGGTTGTTAATCACCGACAGTGAAGATGCTACGGTTCAATTCGATACGCCCCGACAAGACGAGGTTGCTTTGATAACCGTTACCGCAGAATCTTCTAGCGGTTACGATCTGCAAACGTATTCGAAGCTGGTACAACAGGGTTTCTTTAGTTCCGAAGGTGGACCAAACGCCAATCTTAAAATCATTGCCCAAGGCAATTCAACGTTGAACGGTCATCCCGTGTATCAGTTCGAAGTAACATCAGATTTCATCAACGCCGGAGAAACGTACCCGTTCCATGGGCTTTATACTGTCGCTGTAAAAGATGGGGTTGGATACGTTATTTTCGGTTCGTCCTTCGAGCAAAGATGGGCAGCACACCGCGACTTGTTCAAAGCGTCAGTCGCTTCGTTCCGATTTCCCAACTGAGAGTAAGAGAAGTACAAACTCGTAGCTCATGTTTTTGATGAGTCTAGCGTACTCTCTATTCGAAGTGAGAGCATGAGCACCGTCCGACGACGCTAGTGCATACAATGAACGTAAGATATTCCATTCCGGCAACGTGATGTATTTAATATCTTTGAGGTAGTCTAAGAAGTGGTGCTCATCTGCCGATCCTGTCATCTTCCCCCAGAAGTGCTCGTGACTACCTTTTTCGCCACTTTGACAAGCAACACGCGGATCCGACCAATGCACGTTGTAAATTTCGTGGGCGGACGCGATTCAGCAAGACGCAAAAAACACTTAATGTGTGCGACGAGATCGCTATCAAAAACTGCGGAGAGGGAGGGATTCGAACCCTCGAGACAGTATTACCCGCCTAACACGTTAGCACCGTGCCGCCTTCGACCACTCGGCCACCTCTCCTGTACGCGCTACCTTAACACACTGCGCGCGGTTTTTCATGCGTGCGCGAGGGCGAGAAGAGAGTGCGATATGCCCGTCTCAGCGAGAGGCCGTGCCGCCTCTCTGAGCGTTGCGCCGGTTGTTGTCACGTCGTCAATAAGAATGACGTGTGCGCCCCGAATTGATTCCAGGCGGAGTTCAAATGCGTTCGCGACATTTTTAAGGCGTTCAGTACGAGAGAGACGCGTTTGTTGTTCCGTTGCGCGCGTGCGCACAAGTGCGCCAGACTCGAGACGCGAGAGTGTGCCGTCTTTGAATTCTTTTGGCAGGGCATTGAGTATAACTTCGACCTGATTGAATCCGCGTTCGCGAAGGCGCGATGCGTGCAGTGGCACAGGGACAAGCACGATTGGTTTTGCGGAAAAGGATTTAAGCGATGCGATTTCCTCACGCACATATTCTGCAAGCGCTTCAGCGAGCAGCTGTGCCGCATGTTCAGCGCGGTCGTATTTGAGTGCCTGGATTAAATCTTGGACTGCGCGCTCTCTGTACTCCATCAGCGTTGTAATGCGCGCGCCACATGACTCATGTTCTTGCGGCTCAATTTCAAGGTCACTGATTGAGTATTCTTCAATACGAATGACGCGTTCCTTGCGAGGGAGGACGATGTCGAGAATCGATTGGAAAAAACGCCACATGCTACAATTCTCTCATGACGCTCGTAAACCAGAAGTGCGTGCCGTGCGAAGGGGGTGTTGCTCCGCTTTCACGCGCGGAAGCCGAAACGCTGCGCAAAGAAACACCTGAATGGAAGCTGTCCGACTCTACAAAAAGTATTTCTCGGAGCTTTTCTTTCAAAAATTTCGCGCAAGCGCTCGCGTTTGCCAACAAGGTCGGCGCTATCGCTGAAGAACAAGGACACCACCCGGATTTGCACGTCGAATGGGGGAGAGTGACGATAGAGCTATCGACCCATGCCATAGACGGGCTTTCCGTAAACGATTTTATTCTCGCCGCGAAAATTGACGCAATTTAGGTGGTATACTTCGCAGGATGGCGTTTTCGCTCGGGGATTTAGCGAAACAGGTGTCTTCTGCGCTCGGCGTTTCCGGTGGGAGCGGAAGCGTTTTAGGTATTGATATTGGCGCATCGTCGGCAAAAATAGTGCAGTTGAGACCGTCGCATGGCGCAGCCGTCCTCGAAACATACGGAGAAATAGCGCTCGGCCCCTACGGAGGTCAGTCAATAGGGAAGGCGGTCAAGCTGACTCCCGAGAAAATAGCCGAGGCAATACTTGACCTTATGCGCGAAGCAAACGTCACCGCAAAAACGAGCGGCATCTCCATTCCTTTTTCATCCAGCCTTGTCTCCATCATTGATTTGCCGAAAGTTGATGCGGATCAAATGAAGCGCATGGTGCCCATTGAGGCGCGCAAATATATTCCACTCCCGGTGAGTGAGGTTATGCTTGATTGGTTTGTGATTCCAAAAGAGGAGGACACATCGAATTTTGATAGAGTCGAGCAAAAAACAGTGCTCCAATCTCGCGGGCAAGAAGTGCTTCTCGTTGCTATTCACAATGAGACGGTGCGCAATTACCAGACGATAGCGGCAACCGTCGGCATCAAGGTTGATTTCTACGAGATTGAGATTTTTAGCGCGATTCGCTCGTCCTTAGGACACGGTGTTGCGCCCATTCTCGTCATCGATATGGGAGCGGCGACGACAAAGATGTACGTCGTTGAGCGGGGAATTGTGCGCACGACGCACCTCGTGACGCATGGCGCGCAGCATATGACGGAGAATTTGGAGCGGTCGCTTGGGTATGAATTCGAAAAGGCGGAACGTATCAAACGCGAGCATGGGCTCGCAGATTCGAATGCATTTTCAACCGACGAGAATGAGAAAATTAAAACCGCACTCCTATCCACACTCGACCGAGTGTTTTCTGAGGCGAATCGAGTACTATTGAGTTACGGGAAGCGATACAACAAAAATGTATCGCGCGCGATTTTGACGGGTGGGGGAGCGTCATTAACAGGCCTTGCCACACGTGCAGCGGAAATGCTGCACACTGAAGTCGAAGTTGCGAACCCGTTCAGTCGAACGGAGACTCCCGCGTTTCTTGATGCCGTATTGAAAGAGATTGGTCCAGGGTTTTCGGTCGCGACAGGTCTTGCGCTCCGCGAACTCCGAAAGTAGTCGAAAAGTCAAAGTGATATGGAGTCAGGCATTAAATCATCATTCATTCCACAGGACGCCACCGTGCCTCAGACGGTGCGCCCTGTTCAGCGCACGGGACTTGCAGATTTGTTTGTGCTCCTCGCCATTGTTTTTTTGGTCGCCTCGCTCGCGCTTGCGGCAGGAGTCTTTTTGTATCTCCAATTTTTACAGACTTCAAGTACCTCAAAGCTGGAACAGCTTGCGCGTGCGCGTGAAGCGTTTGAACCATCACTCATCCAAGAACTCACGCGTCTTGACGACCGCATGCGTGCGGCAGATGTGGTATTACGCGGACACATTGCTCCGACTGTTCTGTTTCGTTTGCTTGAGCAACTCACACTGCAAACAGTTGCGTTTGCCAACCTCACCTTTCAAGGTGGCGATGCTCAGAATATGACTATCGCCATGGATGGCCTCGCGCAGAGCGTCAACTCGATTGCACTGCAGGCCGACAATCTCAGTAAAAGTGGCGTTATCACCAATCCAATTTTTTCGAATATCGATCGTCGTATTGATGGCGTTCACTTCAACCTAACGGCAGTCATTAACCCGGTGGCGCTCAATTATTCTCAATTTGTTCTCGGGACGCAAAATATTCTTCCTGCCCCACCACCGCAGCCGCAAGAGGCAACTCCGTTTGCTCCACCGCCACAGGCGCCTGAGCCGCCTCCCGCGCAATAACATATGATGCGATTTATCATTGCCATTCTCGGATTCTCGATTGCAGGAGGCGTGTTTGTTCTATACACCAAACCATCGTACGACTCGGTCAAAGTAGTACAGGCAGAAATTGCGCAATATGACCAAGCGCTCGATCGCGCCAACGAGCTGCAGGCGCTGAAACAATCGCTTCTCTCGCGGTACAACACATTCGATCCTCAGGACATTGAACGCCTGCACAAACTGCTTCCTGATCATGTCGATAATGTTCGCCTTGTTTTGGATTTCGACAATCTCGCGAACAAACACAGTTTGGCAATACAAAACGTTGTCATTGGGCGCGGAACTCCGGATGCGGTGCCCGGACGCACACAAAATGTCGAGGTTATCGGTGGGACGGTGAAAGCCTATGAATCGTTGACGCTGAAGTTCTCGACGCAGGGAACGTATCAGGGATTTGTGACGTTTATGGAAGATGTTCAGGCAAGTTTGCGAATCGTCGACCTCGTGTCTCTTACGCTTGCTCCTGCAAGTGCCGATCAAGAGGGAGAACCAGTCTACCGATATGACGTTACCATTAGAACCTACTGGCTCAAGTGATATGTTAGACACCATCATGCACAATAAGATAGCGGTTGCAGGACTCGTCTTCGTGGTCGCTGTTGGCGCGTGGTACTTCCTCGGCGGTGACTCGGGCACACCCGAAGAAGGACTCGTCACTGAGACGTTCACGAGTCCGGCCTCAGAAGCGGATCGCGATTTGGTTGCTACGCTGCTCGAGTTGCGCTCGGTGTCGCTTGATGGCGCCGTTTTTTCAGATCCCATATTTCGCTCGCTCAAGGATTTTGGGAGTGAAATTATCCCTGAACCAGTAGGACGACCGAATCCATTCGCACCTCTTCCCGGGGCTCCCGCAGCTGCCGGTGCGGCAGCGGGGGCAGCGGTTCCGGCAGGCGGAGGGGCTCGTTAGGTATGCCCCCGCAAGGCACACAAGGAAGCACCGGGGATACGCAATTTGCGGTGCCAGAGCGACGCGTAGCCGACCAAGTTTCGTATGACGTGCTCAAACTCGTCCCCGAAGAATCGGCGAAGCACTATGGCTTTGTGCCGCTTGGCATCGTGGATGGGGTCCTCGAAGTAGGGACGATAGATCCTGATTCTATTGAGTCAATTGACGCGCTGAACTTTATTGCGCGACGTTCTGGAACGCCGTTCAAGATTTTTCGCATCTCTCAGAGCGATTTGGAAAAAGTACTTTCAATGTATCGCGGTCTCGGCGGCGATGTTGACCGTGCTGTCACTGACCTTGCAACCGAGCAGCACCACGATTCGAAAGCCAGTGAGGTAGATAATGCCCCTTTGGATCTCGGAGTCGCGATTCCCAAACAACCAACACAAAATGCGGGAATTTCGCAGGTTATTCAAGAAGATTCGCCAACAATAAAAATTGCGTCCACCATTTTGCGGTACGCAATTGACGGCAATGCATCTGACATCCATATTGAGCCCACGATTTCAGGGGTGAAAGTGCGCTATCGTGTTGATGGTGAATTGCATACGAGCGTCATTTTGCCGATAAGCACACATCGCGCGCTCGTCGCGCGTATCAAAGTGCTTTCATCAATACGACTTGATGAACAGCGCAAGCCACAGGATGGTCGCTTTTCTGCAACAATCGACAATCGTCAAATCGACTTTCGTGTCTCAACATTTCCTTCCACAAATGGCGAGAAAGTCGTTTTGCGTATTCTGGATCGCGATAGAGGATTTATTTCTCTTGACAACATAGGGTTATCCGACAGAAATTTGCGACTTTTGAAAGAGGCGATAAAGAAGCCACACGGACTCATTCTTATTTCCGGGCCGACTGGTAGTGGTAAATCGACGACACTTTATTCCATGCTTACCGAGCTCGATAGGGAAAAAGCGAATGTTCTTTCACTTGAAGACCCTGTGGAGTATTTCGTCGAAGGAATTACGCAATCGCAGGTGCGACCGGAAATTGGCTACACATTTGCGAACGGTCTTCGCACCACACTGCGTCAAGACCCAGACGTCATCATGGTCGGTGAAATTCGTGATGGCGAAACGGCAAAGCTCGCTATTCAGGCGGCGCTCACCGGTCACTTGGTGCTCTCGACAATTCACACCAATGATGCCGTAGGTACGATTCCGCGTCTCATTGACATGGGAGTCGAGCCATTCCTTATCCCACCTGTTCTCATTTGTTCCTTGGCGCAACGTCTCGTGCGTACACTGTGCTCCGGCTCTGGTCGCGAAGTTCCCATGACAGAATCAACCAAGAGGCAAATAGAGATGCAGCAAGAAACACTTCCGCCCCAATATCGCTTCAAATATCCTGACGTCATCTATGAACCCGAGAAATCCCCGGGTTGTCTTTCAGGTATGCGTGGCCGAATGGCGGTATTCGAAGCACTCGAAATGAACGCTGAACTTGAGCGCGTTATTCTGAAGAACCCTGTTGATTCAGAGCTTTGGAAAGTGGCGCGAAGCCAAGGGATGCTCACGATGCGCGAAGATGCTATGCTCAAGTCGTTCGCGAAAAAGGTTCCGTACTCTGAAGTCGAGACTCTCAGCGGACTATTACTGACCGAAGATGATCCAGTGGCTCCGACACCAAGTCCGGCTGCCGAACAAACTCTATGACCGAGTCAAAAGAGGGAACAATTCTTTTATTGGACGACGATCGGTTTCTTGCTGATATGTACAGCATGAAATTTATCCAGCGTGGTTTTGCCGTAGAAGCGTACGATTCAGTTGCGTCAGCTCTCGCGGCGCTTCGTGCCGGCCTGAAGCCCCGCGCAATTTTGTTCGATATCGTGATGCCCGACCAAAATGGTTTTGATTTTCTACGAATTGCAAAATCAGAAAAATTGGGCGGCAATGCGGTATTTATTGCACTCACGAATCAAAGTAGCGACACTGATAGAGCGCAGGCGGAAGGACTTGGCGTTGACGCCTACATTATCAAAGCAAGCCTTATTCCTTCTGAGGTCGTGACGACCGTTATGGGTGAGCTCGGGAAGCGCGCGAAGTGAGGTTTCCCACAGGAAGCGGCACGTGAGCGCCCTTGCTCACTTCTCGCGATGGTACAATAGCTACGATTCGGTCGCCCCTCGCGATCGCGACTTGCATATGGATTACTCCCAAACGTTGAAAAAATACATAAATGTCGTTGTTCACGAAGGTGCATCGGACCTCCATTTCTCAACTGATGCACACCCGACCATCCGCGTCGCTGGAAGTCTCTCGCCAATGCTCAAAGAACCTGTCTTGACGGGTGAAGATACTCTTGGATTCTTGAAAACGGTGGTGACCGAGCAACAGTTGAAACAGTTTTTGGAGAGTAAGGAACTCGACTTCGCGATAGAAACTGACGATAAAATCCGTTTTCGTTGCAACGCATACTACCAACGCGGGTCAGTAGGAATTGCTATGCGACTTATTCCTCGCTCAATAAAGGCAATCGCCGATTTGAATCTTCCGGACATTCTCGAGTCGTTTGCTCGAAAGTCACAAGGATTTTTCCTCGTCGTCGGCCCGGTGGGCGTCGGAAAGTCGACAACACTTGCATCGCTCATTGAACTTATCAATCAGGAACGGATGGAACACATAGTTACTATCGAAGACCCAATCGAATACGTGCATGAACCAAAGCAGTCACTGATTGAGCAGCGTGAGGTCGGGATTGATACCAAAGATTTTCCGACTGCGCTCCAGTCGGCATTCCGTGAAGACATTGACGTTATTCTTGTCGGGGAAATGCGAGGACCAGAAACCATGGCTGCTGCCGTGACTGCCGCAGAGACAGGGCACCTGGTGTTCTCAACGCTACACACAAACAATGCAGCGCAAACACTTGACCGCATAATCGACACGTTCCCCGCTGCGCAGCAAGACCAGATTCGCATACAGCTTGCCTCATCGCTCGCCGGAATATTTAGTCAACGGCTCGTTCCGCGCGTTTCCGGTGGCCTCATACCGGCGTACGAGCTTTTGATAAACAACAAAGCAGTCGCGAACCTCATCCGAGAAAAAAGAACGCACGAAATAAATACAGTTATCGAGACCGGCTCAACGGAAGGGATGATTGATATGAACCGCTCCCTCGCGGAACTTGTCGCTAAGGGTGAAATAACCGTCGAAAGTGCATATCAGAATTCATTGAACCCTAATATCTTGCAGAAACTTTTGTAGCGCATGGCACTTTTCAACTACAAGGCAGTCGACGCCCAAGGGGTTGAGCGCGTTGGGACTATTGACGCTATCAACATCGATCTCGCGATTGGGGCGCTTCAGCGTCGCGGTCTCATTATTTCCTCAATTGATCCTGCTGAGACGGGGGCAACGTCAATCTTGGGAAAGAACTTGAATTTTTTCAGTGGAATTAAGTCGAGTGACATCGTCATGGTATCGCGACAGGTTACGACGCTCTTCGAGGCGCAGGTTTCAGCACTGCGTGCGTTTCGTCTCCTTGCTGCAGAAGCGCGTACGCCACGCCTTGCCGAAGTGTTAACGGAGGTGGGGAATGATATCCAGAGCGGCTCATCCATCGCGGCGGCGCTCGCGCGCCACGAAGAAGTATTCTCTCCGTTTTACGTAAACATGGTGCGGGCGGGAGAAGAAACGGGAAAACTTGACGAGACGTTCGCGTTTTTGGCGGACTACATGGACAGAAACTACGAAATTACGCAGAAAGCAAAGAATGCGCTCATCTATCCGGCGTTCATCATTCTGACGTTCGTAGTCGTGATGATGCTCATGCTTACCTTGGTTATTCCGCGCCTCGCCGTAATGCTTGAGGAAGTCGGTCAGGAAGTGCCGGTTTACACAAAAATTGTCATTGCACTCAGTAATTTTCTCACAAATTACTTCCTGCTCGTTGTGCTTTTGTTTGTAGGCATTGTCGTGTTTTTTGTCCGCTACGGAAGATCAGAGAATGGCGTGCAGTTTCTGTCGCGCGTGCGTCTGCAGATTCCTATTATCGGACTCATCTATCAGAAACTTTTTCTTTCGCGTGTATCGGACAACCTTTCGACTATGTTGAAGAGTGGTATTCAAATGTTGCGCGGCCTCGAGATTACCGCCTCCGTCGTTGGAGACGCCACATATGAGCGCATCATGGGGGAAGTCGCGCAGGACGTAAAAGCGGGTATGCCAGTTTCAGAGGCAATGCGTAAGCATCCTGAAATGCCGGGCATAGTCGTTGCGATGATGAAAATCGGCGAAGAGACGGGAAATATGGGAACGATTTTGGAAACAATGTCTCGTTTTTATCGTCGTGAAGTGAATAATGCCGTGGATACACTTGTGTCACTCATTGAGCCCGTCATGATTGTTGTTCTCGCTCTCGGTGTCGCCGTTCTCCTTGCGTCGGTCCTCATGCCGATTTACAACATCGCCTCTGGTCTCTAGAAAGCGTTTTGCTATCCACAGTCTTCATTATTTGAAGGGCGGATGCGCGTATAATGGTTGTAATCGTGGCAACAAGGGCACGAAGGCGATTATTAATATTTAAATCATTTCGCTATGACAGCAGTTTATAAACGCGGTTTCACCCTCATCGAACTCTTGGTGGTTATCGCTATTATTGGAATTTTGGCGTCAGTTGTTCTTGCTTCTCTTGGTTCATCACGAGCTAAGGCACGTGTTGCAGCAGCGCAAGGAACGATGCGTTCAATTCAGACCGGCGCAGCCGTCTGTATTAACGATGCATCGCCTGCTCTACCCTCGACACCAGCAGAGTCGAACACTGGCGGAGGCGCAGCGATTTGCGCAGGCAATTCTGCAGCCTATTCGGCGCTTCCATCGGGATGGATTTATTGTGGACTTACGTCAGGAACGCAGGGCGCCGCCGATTGTGGAAACGACGTATCACTCCTAAGTACGACAGCGTTTACGATTGTTGCAGAAAGCGACGCTGACGACTACAAAATTACGTGTACTGAATCGGGTTGTGCTACGGTCGCCGACACCGACTAGTCACGTATGCAGCTTACTCGCCACAAAGGATTCACGCTCATAGAGCTTTTGGTGGTCATCGCCATCATTGGAATCCTTGCATCAGTTGTTCTTGCTTCACTGGGCTCGTCACGCGCAAAAGCGCGCGTGGCGGCGGCACAGGGAACCATGCGCTCGGTTCAAACCGGAGCATCGGTGTGCATCAACGATGCGGTTCCTGTGGCTCCTACCGAGCCGACGGAGACGCAAGACGGCGGAGCAACCCCTGTGTGTGCGGGGAATGCAGCAAACTATTCGAATCTTCCTGCGGGCTGGATATACTGTGACGATACTGCCGGGACACAAGGAGTCGGCGATTGTGGCGATGAGGTGTTCCTCGCAACCTCAGGCGACTTTACGTTGGTGAGTGAGAGTAGTGCAGACGGATTCAAAATTACGTGTACAGAGAATGGATGCGTAACGGCTTCCGACAGCGATTGATATACACCATGTCGCAATCCTCAATGAGAAGCGAACCAGCCTTCACGCTTATCGAACTCCTTGTTGTAATCGCTATAATTGGAATCCTCGCATCAGTCGTTCTTGCGTCCTTAGGCTCTTCGCGAACGAAAGCGCGTATCGCAGCTGCGCAGGGGAGCATGCGCTCAATACAAACAGGCGCAGCTGTTTGTATTAATGACGCATCTCCTGTGGCGCCGACGCTTCCGAGCGAAACAAACTGCGGTAACGCCACATGCCCCGGGGTGACGCTCATTTGTGCTGCAAACTCCGCTTCGTACGTTGCACTCCCCTCAGGGTGGATATATTGCAACGGTAGTGCGGGAACACAAGGAGCAGCAGATTGCGGGAACGACACTTCGACCGCTAGTATTTCGTCTTTTTCTCTTGTAGCAGAAAGCAATGCCGACGGCTACAAAATTACATGCTCAGAAAGCGGGTGTACAGCGGTTGCCGACGTAAACTAAGTTCGTGATACAATTTAAGCATGAAGCGAGGATTCACACTCATTGAACTTTTGGTCGTCATAGCGATAATAAGTATCTTGGCCTCGGTCGTACTTGCGAACCTCGGAAGCGCACGACAAAAAGGTCGTGATGGCAAGCGAGTGTCTGATGTAAAACAAATACAACTCGCACTCGAGCTCTATTATGATACCAACAGTCAGTACCCGCTGAACGGATGGGCAAATCTGTCCGCTGCTCTCAGTGGCGTCTATATAGCACAAACACCCAATGATCCGATTGCAGGAAACACATACGGCTACTATGCGACGCCGAGTGGATGTGATAATTCCGCAACCAAATGCACGGGGTACTATGTTGGCGCTATTATGGAATCAACAGGTCAAGTTGGAGTTCTCTCGTCGGATAATGACACCTCGCTCGGAGGGAATAATATTTCCGTGAATGGTACAGCGCTCAATTGCAATGAGAACGCGGGTGCGGCGAATGAGAGACTGTTTTGCTCGAGCAGCTTATAGATAGCTCCGTGCGATAATGGCGCCATGGAGATTGTATTTTTTGCAGGTCTTGGCCTTATCATCGGCAGTTTTTTGAACGTACTCATTTTTCGGGAAGGAAAAGAAGGACTCGGCGGACGCAGCCACTGTCCTCACTGCCGACATACGCTTTCAGCAATAGATTTGATACCAGTCTTGTCGTGGGTACTCCTCCGAGGAAGATGTCGGTATTGCTCTCGGCCAATTTCCGTACAGTATCCGCTCGTTGAACTCTTAACCGCGGGCTTATTCGTTGCAATAGGCACCGCTGATATACCACTCTTAGCGCGCGCCATTGGTTTTCTTATCGCGGCACTCTGCGTTGCCATTGCAGTCTATGATCTCCGCCATCTTCTTATTCCCGATGATTGGAACTATGGTTTTATCGTTTCTGCATTTGTGTTCGGCGCTCTTCTCCCCGCCAGCTCATTTTTAGAACAAAGTATTGCGGGACTTTTAACAGCACTCCCTTTGTGGGCACTCTGGTATTTTTCAAGTGGGCGCTGGATGGGATTCGGCGACGTAAAGTTCGCGCTCGGCATCGGATGGCTCCTCGGGCTGTATCATGGACTCATTGCACTCCTGGGAGCTTTTATTGTTGGGGCACTCATAAGTGTCTGTGTACTGCTCCCTCTCGGAGCAGTCGCCTCGTATGCACAGAAGAGAGGCATATCGTGGTTGAGTAAGGGGGGGAAGCGATTTACAATGAAGAGCGAAGTACCGTTCGGTCCGTTTCTCATCATCAGTTGTCTCACCATATGGCTTTTGACTATCCATGGCATCGCTCTCCCGCTGTAAGCCACACGTCTGAAAGAGGGTTCAGTTTAATTGAACTCTTGGTCGTTACCGCAATATTTGTGGTCATTAGCAGCGTTATGCTTGCGAGCCATTCGCGCTTCGGCGGGCAGATTGTATTGGAGAATATGGCATACGATGTGGCACTTTCCGTTCGCCACGCACAGTTATACGGCATCGCCGTTCGGCGGTTTGGTACGAATGATTTCGATGTTGCATACGGAATGTATTTTGCCTCCCCGACGACCTACCATCTCTTTGCCGATTCATTGAACGGCAATGGAACGTACGATTGTCCTGATCCGCAGAATCCAACGACCTGCGAGCTTGTGGAAACGACAACCATAATTGGAGGACACCGTATCTCCAGTATCTGTGTTCGCACTACCGGGGGCCTTAGTTACGTGTGCGGGAAGAGCCGCCTTGATGTTGTCTTTCGACGCCCAGAACCTGACGCGTATATCCGAGCATCTACGAGCGGCGTTGCTGACGGTGTTCTCTACGAGGCCGCACAAATCATACTGACTTCGCCGCGCGCACAAACCAAGTCTATCTACATCGAGCGTACCGGACAAATCTCAGTTCAATGAGTATGAAAAAGTCCACCACTTTTCGCCAGCAGCTTGTTGCAAAATGCAAAAGTGCATTTCGATTTAGAAAGATAGGCGCGCATCAAGCCACCGGCGCTTCTCGGGGGTTCACTCTCGTTGAGATGATTGTCTCTGTCGCTCTCTTCTCAATTGTTATGCTTGTTTCTGTGACAGCACTTCTTGCGCTTATCGACGCAAACCGCAAAGCACGAACGTTGCAGTCGGTTGTGAACAATCTGAACGTTGCGCTTGATGGCATGGTCCGCTCGCTCCGCATGGGAAGTAATTATCGCTGTGGCGGCACCGACCCCATAACCGATGGTCCCGCCTCATGCCCTGACGGGGCGACGGTTATTTCGTTTGTCGATAGAGTCGGAGATGTCGTCATCTATCAGTGGGATAGCGTGGCCCACCGTATTCAGGTTTCGACTGATGGCGGACCGTATTCGTACCTCACCGCGCCCGAAGTTGATATTACCGAAATGAAATTTTATGTGGTCGGCACAACGCCGAGTGATTTTATTCAACCGAAGGTTGTGATGGTAATAAAAGGGACGGCGAATGCTCATAATATAAAGACACGCACTACCTTTTCTATTCAATCAACAGCCGTACAAAGAATACTTGATCTATGAAAAACGCTCACGCATTTACCCTCATTGAAACGCTCGTCGCAGTGTCGCTTCTTGCAGTTGCTATCGCTGCTCCTATGTCGCTGACCACGCAAAGTCTTTCAAGTGCATACTATGCGCGTGACCAAATGACGGCATTTCACTTGGCGCAGGAGGCAATTGAATCGGTACGTGCCGCGCGCGATGAAAATATACTTGCAAGCGAGGCAGACCTGCTTCAGGGCATTCCTGCGGGAGGCGTGCCGTTCATTATTGATACACGTGATAACGAGATGACGGTCTGCAACCAAGGGTCGCCCGCCCAATGTCCTTACATGCGTACGCCAACCTCGTCATCTGATCCTGCATTCTATGCGTATCGCGACGTCGACAGCACGGAAGATATATACACGACACCGCTCGGGTGGGCAGATACTCGATTTCGTCGCACGATACGCGCGGAGATGTTGACGGGAACGAACGACGAGATGCGAATTACAGTAATCGTTTCGTGGCAGACAGGGGCGTTTCAAGTGCGCACGATAACCATGCGCGAAAACTTATATCGCTGGGTAAATCTTGGGGGATAGAAAAATATGTCTATGAATTCTACTTCACACCACATTCGCCCACACCATACAGACCCACGCGCAGGATTTACTATCCTTCTCGCGGCGCTTGTGGCCTCTCTGGTGCTTTCCATTGGCGTATCCATATTTTCGATTGCGAGAAAAAGTGTGACCCTCTCAACCATTGGGCGAGATTCGCAATTCGCATTCTATGCAGCCGATACTGCCGCCGAATGCGCCCTGTACTGGGATGGTGACCCTCGATATGCATTTGCCACAAATTCTCCGGCCGCGACCATTCGATGCGACGACCCAGATCCGCCCAACCCCATTACGGTTACGAATAATCTTCCCACATGGCCGGATACGGTGTTCACGATTGGTGTCGCGACTCCGTTTGAGCCGAATGGGTATTGCGCGATTGTGACGGTGACGAAACGCGCAGTTGCGCCATTTACCATTATTCACGCAGATGGTTACAATGTGCCTTGTGCTGAAAGAACGACAAATCCACGAACGCTGCAACGCTCCGTCGAGTGGCGTTATTAGCGCCGAACACCGTCTGATTGTAAGCTAGGGGCATGTCATCCATCCCGACGGCGGCCCAAGAGCGTTATAAAAAACTCACGCAGAGCATCAATCGGTACCGCACCCTCTACCATGTGTACGACAGGGAAGAAATAGCTCAGGCAGCGCTTGATTCACTCAAGCACGAATTGACAGAGCTTGAGGCGCGGTATCCTGCGCTTATAGCGCCGGACAGTCCTTCGCAGCGTGTTGCCGGAAAACCACTTCCCGGGTTTAAAAAAGTGCGTCATAAAGTGGCTCAGTGGTCGTTTAACGATGCATTTAGTGCAGACGATATACGCGATTTTGATGCACGCGTGACACGCATACTCGGCGAGAAGCCGACGTATCTCTGCGAATTAAAAATTGACGGACTCAAAGTGGTGCTCGAGTACGAGCGGGGCCTCTTGATGACGGCTGCAACGCGCGGCGATGGTACTGTGGGGGAAGATGTGACCCACAATATTCGTACGATTGAGTCCGTTCCGCTTTCACTCGAGCGCCCGATAGACTGTATTGTCGAAGGAGAGGTATGGCTTCCGGCAAGCGAGCTTGTGCGTATTAATAAAGA
>CAYIDY010000020.1:0-15080 GCA_964362305.1 uncultured Candidatus Saccharibacteria bacterium
CGGCCGCGGTCGTCGATGTCACCCACCATCGTCCTCTCCGACGGGAAGCCGTTCCTCGCGCTCGGCTCCCCGGGCGGCTCGACGATCATCACGGTGGTGCTGCAGATGCTGGTCGACCGGATCGACCGGGGGATGAGCATCGAGCAGGCGATGGCCGGCCCCCGGTCCTCCTCAAGCTCCGTTCGACGTGTTGAATACGTACGATTGCGGCTGTTCCACGCGGTACAATAGGAAACATGAAACCTCTTGGGGAACGAGGTGTGACTCTCATTGATACGTTGATTTCGACGGCGCTTATGCTCGTCGTGTTTGTTGGCGTTGCTGCTGCGTTCCGGCTTTCTATAGATGTCGTGACAAATAACAAAGCGCGCGCGGGGGCGATTGCGCTCGCGAATGAACGAATGGAATACATTCGCTCACTTCCGTATGACGACGTAGCAACACTCGGCGGCATTCCTCCCGGCGCAATTCTCGCGACTGAAGAGGTGGCGCTCAATGGAATCACGTACACGCGCCGAACCATTGTCATTTATGGTGACGACCCGAAGGATGGCGTGGGAGCGCTTGATGAAAATGACATCCTCACCGACTACAAGCAGGCAAAGGTGGAGGTTTCGTGGACGCTCAAATATGGCGAGCGAAAAATTACACTCGTAAGTCGCGTGTCGCCGCCGGGTCTTGAGACGGCGGGGCCTGGCGGAGTACTCGATCTTGTTGTCGTGAGCGCAACGGCGCAGCCGATTTCTGGGGCGCTGGTTCGCATACAGAATACGACACTCGTTCCTGCTATAGACATCTCGCTATTTTCAGATGACGAAGGAAAGGTGACAGTCATTGGTGCGCCACCGGGAGCGGGCTACCAAATCGTCGTGACAAAATCTGGTTACACCACCATACAGACCTACGCCGCAACGGCACAAAACACAAATCCAACGCCAGGGCATTTGACCATAGCCGACGGGCAAACGACATCGGCAACGCTCACTACTGATCTTGTAGCGACAAAAAACATTCGCTCGTTCGGGCCGAATGAAACGGACACGTGGACCGACAGTTTTGCCGATGCTACGAATCTTTCCGATCTCGTGGACACGGAAGTCATCGGAGGCTCCGTGCAGCTCACCAATACTGCTGGCACCTATGTTGCAAACGGAACTGCGCGTTCAATTACGATTACGCCAACCGACCTTCTCGGATGGGACGAGTTCTCGTGGACTGATACAAAACCTGCGCAAACGAATGTTCTGTATCGCGTATATAACGGGGACGGAACGGCACTCATCCCGGATGGAGAGCTTCCCGGAAACAGTGCGGGACTCGCCGTTTCGCCCGTAGATTTATCGGGTATATCGACAACGACGTATCCGTCACTTTCCGTGCAGGCAAGTATGGGCACGGTCGACACAAACACGACTCCTGAAATCAATTCTTGGAGCCTCTCATATGAATTCGGCCCTGTGCCGTTGCCGAACCTCATCTTCAGTCTTCAAGGTTTAAAAACCATCGGCAGTGGCCCGAGTGGACTTATCTTTAAGTATTCAACGACGACGCTGTCGACGGGACCGACAGCCGGAATGAACGCTGCAAATCTCGAATGGGACACGTATACCATTTCGGTCAACGGCGCCGCGACGGGATACGATATCGCGTCGTCATGCGCGCCACAGCCCGAGGCACTTCTCCCAGGCGATTATCAATCGACGAGTCTCTACCTGGTTCCCCACACAACGAATTCATTCTTGGTCGACGTGCGCTCGAGTGCGGGTGTTGTCGTTCCGAACGCATCGGTGCGGCTCTATCGCGGGGCAATCGACAGGACGCAAGCGACCGATGGATGTGGCTATACATTCTTTAGTAGCCTTTCGTCGGGCTCATCCGGGACAGGGAATCCATATTCTCTCGACGTTTCAGCAACAGGATTTCAATCATTCAGCGCGACAGATGTCACGGTTTCGGGTAGCTCCAAACTCTCAATCGTCCTCAATAGTCTATGAAGCAAACAACTCACCGTTCGTCGCGAGGGATGACGCTCATCGAGATGCTCGTTTCAATTATGGTATTTGTGCTCGCGATGACATCCATCATCGCGACCGTGCGCTCGTTCTACCGCACGAACACCTATGCCGTTGATCAGACGAGCGCCGTTTCATCCGCACAGCGTGGTGTAGAGAGCATGGTCAAAGCGTTTCGTGAAGCCGCATACTCATCAAATGGCGCGTACCCTATTCTCACCATAGGCGCACACGACGTTACGTTGTATGCGGATGTTGATACTGACCCATTTGTAGAACGTGTGCGCTACTTCATTCAAGGAACCTCTCTTCTGCGCGAGTTAACCGACCCCGCTGGCGACCCACTCGTCTATGGTGCATCACAGGTTTCATCGGTGGTCTCCGAAACGGTGCGCAATATTGAACAAGGGGTTACGACGTTTAAGTATTATGATGAGGAGGGTGATGAGATTACAAACTACGCTGAAATCGCCGAAGTGCGATTCATCGAAATGAATGTGGTCGTAAATGTTGACCCGCTTCGATTGCCGAATCAATTAATCTTACGCTCGACCGCGGCTCTCAGAAATTTGTAACCATGCATAACACACGGACACACGAGCGAGGAGTAACCGTCATTCTGGTTGTTGCCTTTATGGCAATTTTTACCATGGTCTTGGGTACGATAACGAGTTACACTTTTACACAATCGCACTATGGTCGCGCGCTCTATGCGCGTGAGCAGGCGCTTCAAATTGCGGAGGCGGGCATCGAATACTATCGCTGGTTTCTCGCACACGAACCATACGACCTCACGAACGGGACGGGCGGGGCGGGACCCTATTCATATGTGGTTGAGGACCCCGAAGGGGGAGTGATGGGAACCGCGTCCATCACGATTTCGGGGAATCAATCGTGTGGCGTAACGGAATCTGTCGACATTACGTCCGTGGGTACAGCCGATACAAATCCAAATTTTAAGCGTACGCTCTTTGCGCGTTACATGCGCCCTTCGGTAGCGGAATATTCGCATATCGTAAACGACAATGTGTGGGCCGGCGCGGATAGAAATATCACCGGGCCGTACCACTCGAATGGCGGTATACGTATGGATGGCACCAATAATTCGGATGTGACGAGCGCAGTTTCAACATGGGTGTGCGATTCGAGCTTTGGATGTTCTCCGACGAATAATAGCGCAGCCGGTGTTTTTGGAGCAGGCACCGGGAACGCCCTCTGGCAATATCCGGTCCCACAAGTAGATTTTCCTTCATTTTTTGGAAGTCTGGGCACAACGACAGCCGCACTATATAGCCTCGCGTACATGGACGGACTTTTCTTGGGCCCAACGTCGACTCGCTTGAATGGCGTGAATCAATCAGGCCCATACTCTTCGGTTGGCGGGTCCGATCAGCGGGGGTATCGTCTTGTGTTTCGCTCGGATGGCGCCGTTGATGTTTATCGGGTAACGGGTACGACATATGTGCGCGGCTATAACGCTCTTTTGGGTTGGCACAACGACTACAGCATCATTTCCGCGCAAACATTTGTCGGAACCTATACGCCTCCGTCTGATTGTTCGGTCATATTTGCTCAAGCGAAGGTGTGGATTGAAGGCGTTGTGTCGGGGAAGAAAACCTTAATTGCTGCTGATCTTGGGTCGTTTACACCGAATGTACTTTTTGCAAATAATAGCCTTACCTACCAGACAATTGATGGGACGACCGGACTAACGGTGGTTTCTGAGGGCTCTATTATTATTCCGCTTCTCTCTCCGGACGTGATGACAGTCCGCGGCATCTTCATTGCTCAGACGGGACTCTTCGGTCGGAATCATTACACGACGTCGGGCTCGAATGCCGTCCCAAGTTCTTACAATTCGTATGTTCAACAATCGACCCTAACAACGAGTGGTTCCGTTATTTCGTATCGGCGCGTCGGCACCAAGTGGATGTGCGGAAGCCCGGGTGTGTATTGTTCGGGCTACAATACGCGTATCGATAACTACGATCGACTGCTTGCGTTTCTGCCGCCGCCGTTTACTCCGGCGGCTTCAGCGGATGCGAGATTTGTATTATGGCGAGAAGAAGAAAATTAAAGAGAAACTGTCGAAAAAGTTCACCTGCATTGTTGCGGGGCCCCAGCGACGCTTTCGTCGTATGCTCGATACGCCTCAATCGCCGCTCTCCCCGCGCCTCGCATCTGGAGCTTTTTCAACAGTTTCTCGCGCCCATCATATCAATCATAGTAGTGTTTTCTTGTTATATATCTACCGCACATGCTGACCAATTTAACGACCTCTACTATATAGACCCGGGCGGCGTACCTGATTTAACAGAGGAGGGGAAGCAAAATGAAAATGGAGGAGGCTCGAGTGGGGAGACGGGCGGAAGCGGAACTGCCGGGGGTGGTTCGGGAAGCAGTTCTGGCGGCGGTACATCCCAAGGGGGCGCTGGTTCGGGCGACTCTGGCTCAAGCGGAGGCGGCAGCTCTGGTGGCGGGCCTGTGGGAGGAGGTGGTGGAGAAACAGGAGGAGAAGAGCAGACAGAGGAAGAACAAGAAGACGAAGCGCTCGAGATACTATTAGATGATGGCGCCATAAGCGGCGGGTTGGGAGGTGTTGATGGTGGTGTATTCAGCGGAGGCGGAGGCGCAATTGTGGTGAATGGCTCGCGCGTGCGCGCATTTCTTAGGAAAGACCCAGACATCGACGAGGTCCTTCGGTACTGGAAAATAGGGAAAGGCAAAGAACGCCCCGATGGCAAGACTTCAAAAGATAGACTCACTCCCGGTGAATACTATGCGCTCGTAGCAGCAACCCTAGCGGCAGAAGACGAGGGGTTACAGGAGGCGCGATTCACTGCGCGTGATTTCGAAATAACGTATCGCTCTCGCGGGGCGCTCTTCGCCTTTATTCCGTGGTCGTTTCCCGTCCGAGTCTTTGTTGCACCGCGCGCTCCAAGCGAACGCGTCGTGGTGCGATTCCCGTGGTATCACTGGTTCGTGAAAGAGTACTTCACGCGCGCAGAGCTCGCGCAAGAAGTTGACAGCCTAATCCAAACGCTTGGTTCTCAGGCAGAGGAAGGCGAGGACATCCAGGCAGAATTATTTGACGCCGTCACACAATTATTGCGCGAGAAAGTTCGCACGATTACGGAATCAATTCTTCTTCGATAGCCTGTGTTACAATCGTGCGCATGAAGGCACTGGTTGTCGCGAATTGGAAAATGAATCCGCCGACGTTTCGCGAGGCAAAAAAACTCCTTGATGATACAAAGAAAGCTTCAGAGAAACACGGCGTGTCCGTTGTTGTTGCACCGCCTTCAATTTTTATACGTGAACTTTCAGCGAAATCGCGTGGAAAACGAGTAACTTTTGCCGTCCAACATGCGCATGCCGACGAAAGTGGCGCACATACAGGCGAGATTTCAATCGCACAAGCACACGATGCAAAAGTTTCGTACGTTCTTATTGGGCACGCCGAACGCCGTGCACAGGGCGAATCAAACGCTGATACAAGAAAAAAAGTGGTGGTTGCCTGCGCTCTTGGGCTTACGCCGATTCTCTGCGTGGGAGAAATTGAACGGGGACAAGGGGGTGAATATTTTAATTACATTGCCGAGCAGCTCAAGACCGCGCTGAGCGATCTTTCGCCATCACACCTTGTTCGCACACTTATCGTGTATGAACCATTGTGGACCATCGGTACTGACCGCTCGATGTCTCCGCATGACATGCATCAAATGAGTATCTTCATTCGGAAAACCATCGTCGACATGTATGGGGACATCGGGCACAAAATGAAAATTCTCTATGGCGGCTCTTTGAACGCAGCGAACACGGGGGCGATGCTTCGTGAAGGAGATGTGCACGGGCTGCTTGTGGGTCGTGCGAGCATTGATGCGGTAGAATTCGGACATCTTTTACAAGCAGTAGCGAGTGCCTAACATGCGATGCATTGATGAAATTCCAGTTGCAGATTTAAAAGGGAAGCGCGTTGTCATGCGTTCCGATTTTAACGTGCCATTCGACGCACATGGAAATGTTTCTGATGTGTTTCGTTTGAAGAGAGGATGGGAGACCGTACAGTATCTCTCGCAGCATGGTGCGCGCGTTGTCTTGCTTTCACACATTGGACGTGAACCCGAAGAAACACTCGCTCCCGTTGCGCATGCCCTTCAGCGTTTTGGACCAGTGGCGCGTATTGCCGATTTGACTGGTCACGCGGCGCGGGATGGCGTTGCGGCGCTCAAAGATGGCGAAGTGTTACTTCTAGAAAACGTACGCTCGGACGCGCGCGAGACGAAAAATGACGAGTCGCTAGCAAAAGAACTGGCGGCGTATGGCGACATCTTTGTAAACGACGCGTTTGCTGCCGCTCACCGATCGCACGCATCCACGGTCGGCATTGCCAAATTTCTTCCTTCATATGCAGGACTTCTCATGCGAGATGAAGTTCGTGAGCTCGACATAGCGATAAAACCTAAATCACCATCGTTTGCTATCCTCGGCGGCGCGAAATTTGAAACCAAGGCACCACTCATCAAGAATCTTCTCATGACATACGATCATCTGTTTATCACCGGGGCACTTGCGAACGATGTATTTAAAGCAAAGGGGTTCAATGTCGGTCGCTCACGCGTCTCGGATGAATTGCCAAGTCCAGAAATCTTAGCTCACCCAGCGCTCGTTCATACGGTTGATGTCGTTGCCGAGCGTCCGGATGGTCATGCACAAGTGAAAAAGCCACTCGATGTATCTGATGAAGACAAAATTGTGGACATGGGACCCGACACATTCGCTGCGCTCGCCCCGCATCTCGAAAAAGCACAATTTATTTTATGGAATGGTCCGACCGGTCTTTATGAAGACGGCTATGTCTCGTGGACGCATGCTATTGCAGAACTTCTAGCAAAACGCGCTGCGGCGGGGGCATCAATAGTTATCGGTGGTGGCGATACTATCGCAGCCATTCAAGACGCAGGTATCGGTATGGATAAACTTGGTTTTCTTTCAACCGGCGGAGGTGCAATGCTCGAGTACATGCTCAAAGGAACACTTCCTGCCATCGAGGCGTTGAATCAGTAAGTGTGTTGGCGTTCCGCCGCAACATGTTTGAGGCGGGCTGCGCAGGCGCGTCGGCGCCGAGCCCGAGCGCTGGGCCAGCAGGCCCAGACAGCGACCGCCGAGAATATGTTGCGGCGGAACGCATTATTTAGTTTTCCACCGCGCGGACTCGCAAGAAAAGTATTGGCTTCTACAATAGGGGAGTAGTTATGGCTACTCCACGCGTTTCAGGGACACGCGTTTCAGCGTCTCGCTTGTCAGTATCTCATATTGCAATAGTTGCATGCGCTGCTGCGGCATTCGGCGGACTTATCGGCGGAACTTTTGGCAGTTTCTATTCTTCTTCAGCGGCACCGCAGCCATTTGATGAGGGAGAAGACTATTCCTACGCAGAGAATCCTTTTGAAGGATGCAATGTGCTCGGCCTTCAGGTGCACGGCACGATACTCGGAACACTTTCGCAGGTACCGGTTACGGATTTAATCAGCGTGGGCGACGAGTATGGGACGCTACGTGCACCAAATTATGCGATTTCAAATCAGCTGGTCGGGATGCTTGATTGGGCGAGTGAGGATGAGAACATTAAAGCAGTCATTGTCGATGTGGACTCTCCTGGAGGCACCGCAGCTGCAGGCGATGAGCTCGCACAAGCGGTCCGTCGCCTTGGAAAGCCTTCAGCAGCTGTCATCCACGACCTCGGCGTTTCATCAGGGTATCTTGTTGCTGCGGCCGCGAACCGTGTCTTTGCTGGCTTGAGTTCGACTGTCGGCTCCATCGGTGCCACGTACTCGTACTTGAACTATGCAGGAAAGAACGCCGATGAGGGAATTGCGTACGAAGAACTGAGCTCTGCCCCCTTTAAAGATATGTTAAATCCGGACAAGCCTTTGACGGACGAAGAGCGAACACTCATTGAACGGGATCTCAAATTTTTGCACGATGATTTTGTCGGTACGGTCGCACTATACCGGGAACTTCCACGCGAACACATCGAACGTCTTGCTGACGGATCGGCGCTCCTGGGTAGCCAAGCATTAAATGAGGGACTTATCGATGAAATTGGCAACCTAACCGAAGCGTCGCTCTACTTGAGTCAAGTTATTGGCGAGCCAGTTTCAATTTGTTGGGAATAAGTACCGTTTCTGTTCACGACTCACAGTTCGCTGTACACTAATCCGATGCAAGCGGTAATACTCGCAGCGGGAAAAGGTACGCGGATGGGCGCTCTCACACAGCGCGTGCCTAAATCGATGCTGGTAGTTGCGGAGAAACCGATACTTGAGTGGAAACTAGAAGCACTTCCCGATTCTATCGATGAAGTGGTTATTGTCGTCGGGTACTTGGGCGAGGTTATACGCGAGAAGTTTGGAAACTCATATGAGGGCAAAAAAGTTACGTACGTTACACAAGTAAATCCTGTCGGTGGTACGATGGATGCGCTTCTCGCCGCTCGAGCGCTACTTCACGACACCTTTCTTGTAATGAATGGTGACGATATTCATGTGAAAGAAGACTTAGTAAAATGTGTGTTGCACGAATGGGCGCTCGCGGTCTGTGAGAGCGATGATGTGCGTTCCGCGTCCAGCGTCCAAATACATGAAGGAGAAATTACCGACATTGTAGAAGCAGACCGACATGGTGGTGGTGCGGGGCTTGCGGGTGTCGGTGTCTACGTCCTTGATGGGCGCGTCTTTGATGTTGAGCCCGTCGTACTTCAAGGCCGGAGCGAAACAGGACTTCCTCAGACGATGCTTGCGGCGTCGCGGAAATTTGGCATACCGATATCCGCTGTTTCTGTTGGGTTCCCACTCCATTTCACGACGCCTGACGATCTTCAGCGCGCTGAAATGATGCTCCGAGGAAAGAAATAGCCTGCGTGCACGTCTGTACTAGCGCAGGGGAGGCGGGTGAGCTACCATTGACGTATCTTAGTCTTCTAATTATTTGCATATGAAAAACATACTTGTTGCATCGTTTGTCGCACTCGTTTTAATGGGAGGCGCCGCGCTTCCCGCTTCTGCGCTCACACTTGAAGACGTGCAATCTCAAGTGAAGGAACTTCTCTCCCGTATTGCCTCACTCACGGCACAGCTCAATGCAATCAAAAACCAAGGACAGAGCGTCCAAATCGCAGACCCGACCGGTATTTTTGCAAACCCAGGATACCCGCACCGTGTCTGTGCGCTTTTGAACCGCAATCTTTCTCAAGGAATGTCGGGCGACGATGTTCGTGGTGTACAAGAATTTTTACAGAGCGAAGGATATTTGAACGCAACTGCGACGGGCTACTTTGGCCCAATGACAGCGCAGGCAATCGCTCAATGGCAAGCCAAGGAGGGACTCATGCAAGCCGGCGTATTCGGCCCCTTGTCGCGCGAGCGCATTAAACACTGGTGTGGCGGAGGCGGCTGGGAGAATGCGGAACGTTTTGTTGCGACTCCCGTGCGAGGCGATGCACCACTCACCACCGTATTTGAGACGTGGCTTTCCGGTTTCCGCCCGGTTCAAACGTACTACGTAATCGATTTCGGCGACGGTACCAGCGAGCGCGCCGCAGACTGTCTTGCGCCGGCAGATGCGTGCATTTCCCCGGGGCAAAACACGCACACCTACAACCAGAATGGAACGTATACGGCGACGCTCAACAAAGTGAATGACCCGTGCGCGCACAGCCCTCTTACCTGTAAGGCTGCTGTTCAAAAAACTGTTGTTGCAAAACTTTCAGTCGTTGTGGGGCCGATTGCATGCACGAAAGAGTATCGTCCTATTTGTGGCATGAAATATGTTGTGTGCATCAAGGCGCCGTGCGACCCGGTGTACCAAACGTACGGCAATCGCTGCACAATGGAATCTGATGGCGCAACGTTCCGCTACGAAGGAGAGTGCAGAGCGATCACGCAAAACCCTGCCGACGATTTGAGCTGCAAGAGTTGGTTTGACGGCTGCAACACGTGCTCCCGCGAGACACCGACAAGCCCCGCAATGTGCACCTTGCGCGCGTGTGTTCCTGAAATCATGACACGCGCATACTGCACGGCGCACTTTAATTCTTCTTCGAACAAGCCCCCGACCATTTCCGGCTTCTCCGGTCCGACGACACTTTCCGTCAATCAATCAGGAACATGGACTGTGCGCGCGAGCGACCCGGAAAATGGACAATTGTCGTACGATGTTCGCTGGGGCGACGAGATGAATATCTACCCCTACGCTGCAATGAGTCCTGAGCGTACATTCACACAAAACACGACGTTTACGCACACGTATTCAAAGCCGGGCACGTACACGGTGACGGTAGTGGTTCAAGACTCGCATGCGCAATCGGTGCAAACGACAACGACCGTTCTCGTGCGCGAGGGAAGTGTGGCGTGCACGGGGGAGTACGCGCCAGTGTGTGGCCGTCCTTCAGGCTGTTCAAACTCTTGTCCTCCAGGCGCCTATTGCACAATGGTGTGCCAACTGCCTGAACCGAAGACCTATAGTAATCGTTGCTTTTTGGATGCCGCCGGAGCGGACTATATTCATCAAGGAGCATGTACTTCAAGCGGAATCGTTTGCACTGCGGACGCGTATCAGTGTCCGAACGGCACATGGGTAGGACGTACTGGACCCAACTGTCTGTTCGCGTGTAACTAGATAGTGGCTCGAATTTTTTCAGCCGTCGAGGCAGCCTCGCCATCCGGATACGGATGACCTTTCCATAGTTCGTGTCCGTCGCTCGGGTAGCGCGGCATCACATGTACGTGCGCGTGAAAGACGACTTGCCCTGCGCCACTGCGATTATTCATCGCAAGATTAATGCCACTCGGCGTGAGTGACCGTTCAAGTGCGTGCGAGATTTTTCGCACCGTGCGCATCACCGCGTCCCATTCTCCTTCCTCAATTTCAAACACATCAACGGCGTGTTTCTTAGGGATAACGAGCGTGTGCCCTGGATTCACGGGGTGTATGTCGAGAAATGCAAACGTTTTATCGTCTTCGTAGAGTTTGTGTGACGGCAATTCGCCGCGCACGATTTTGCAAAAAATACAATCAGGCATGTGAGGTATTATACACAGATGTCAGATTTGGTTGCACGTCTCTTAGAGAAGCGAGGAATGACGCTCCCCGAGGACATTGAGCGGTTTCTTACCCCAAACTTTGAGAGAGATATCCATCACTATTCGCTTCTCGTAGGCATAGACCGCGCGGTAGCTCGAATTTTTTCTGCTATGCGAGAAGGAGAACGAATTGCCGTGTATGCTGACTTCGACTGCGATGGCATTCCAGGTGCTGCGGTATTGTGGGATTTTTTTGAGAAAATCGGCTATGCGAACATTGAAGTCTACATTCCGCATCGTGACAGGGAAGGCTACGGAATTCACGAAGGAGCTCTCCGCGAACTTCACTCACGAGGAGTCTCGCTCATCATTACCGTCGACGTTGGCACAGTAGCGTTTGAGCCGATTCGTTTCGCGAAGGAACTAGGAATAGACGTGATTGTCACCGACCATCATGAAGTGCGCGATGCGCTGCCGGAGTGCATTGCCGTTATTAATCCTAAATTAGGAACGTATCCATTCAAAGATTTGTGTGGCGCGGCCATGGCGTGGAAGCTGGTTTGTGCGCTGCTCGCTGAAGGGAAAAAATGCGGACTCGAACATTTTACAAAAATTCCCGACGGATGGGAGAAATGGTTACTCGACCTTGTTGCGATTGCAACGGTGGCCGACCTCGTTCCCTTGGTGGGGGAAAACAGAGCGCTCGCGCACTTTGGTCTTACGGTCTTGCGCAAATCGCCACGCCCTGGAATTCGCGCGATTTGTTCCGAGCTGCGCTTGCGACAGAGTGAAATTACGGAAGACGATATAGGATTTTCATTTGCACCACGCATCAATGCCGCTTCACGCATGGGCGATCCAGAAATTGCTTTTAAATTGCTCACAGCAAAAAATGTTTCCGAAGCAGAGGCACTTGCGCGCCACCTCGAAAGCCTGAATGCAAAACGCAAAGGTGCCGTCGCGGCAATAACGAAAGAAGCACGAAAGCGCCTCGCGACACGGTACGCATCGAACGAGCGCGTCATCGTCTTGGGAGATATTTCGTGGAAACCAGCATTACTCGGACTCGTTGCAAACGCCATCATGGACGAGCATGGTGGTGTTGTTTGTATGTGGGGAGCAAATGCGCACGGTGATTTGAAAGGCTCGGCTCGCTCTGATGGAAGTATCTCGGTTGTCGAATTGTTTACGGCGGCGAAGGGTTCATTTATGGAATTTGGTGGACACCATGCATCTGGCGGATTCTCGGTGTCGCGTGAGCATGTGCACACGCTCTCCGAAACGCTCGCGCATGCTGCTGAAACCTTGGCAACAAAACCGGTCACCCCTTCGCATGAACATGATGCACTTGTAACCGTGCGGGAACTTGCGTGGCCGCTTTACTCTGACATCGCTCGCCTCGCGCCCTTTGGGATGGGGAATCCAAAGCCCGTGTTTCGCGTTACACGCGCGTCTGTTGCTTCGATGAAAGTGTTTGGAAAAGAGAAAAACCATGTAGAAGTCTCTTTGTCGTGCTTCGAAACGGGCGCTCGGGCGCGCGCGTTCGATTTCTTCCGAGCCCCGAAGGACTTTTCATTCGTTCCGGAAACTGGTGCTTCCGTCGATGTGTTGGGAACTTTGGTGCGCGACACCTTCCGCGGACAGAATGCGCTCGCGCTTCGGGTCGTTGATATGCTTGAATCACGAGCGTGATATGATGGCGCCATGCCGGGCATCCAAGAAACACTGCGGTTTTCATGGGACACTCTCAAGAAAAATCCTTGGACGATTATAGGGGCCGGGGCCATCGCGTTAATCGTCTCCGGCGTCTTAAACGGACTGCTCACCGAACTATTTCCGACTAAGGGGGGAGAGGCCACGGAACTTTCTAAAACAATCAACTTTTTCGTATCGCTCGTCTTTGGGATAATTATCGAAATGGGACTTGTCACTTTTATGTTGCGTGCCGCTCGTGAACCGGAGGCGGTGACGCTCCATGCACTCTGGAATCCGCAGCCATTTTTTGCCTATCTTGTTGCACAAATTGCAGTCGCCGTCACCGTGCTCCTCGGCTTCGTCCTCCTTATCGTCCCCGGGGTGATTGCAGCGCTTGCATTCATGTTTACCCCGTACCTCATTATCGACAAAGGCCTCAAGCCATTTGAAGCAATGAAAGAGAGTATGCGTATCACGAAAGGGCATCGCGTGAATCTTTTTCTTCTCATGTGCACTGTCGTTATTCTCAATATTCTCGGCCTCATTGTACTCTTCGTCGGACTTCTCGTTACCTTACCGCTTTCAATGATTGCCGTTGCGCATGTGTATCGCGCGCTCGAGTCTTCGCCTACCCTCACCGCATGAATCCTCAGATTATCATCTACACTGACGGCGGCGCGCGGAATAATCCTGGGCCGGCCGGAGCAGGCGTTGTGATAAAAGAAGGAGACAAAACACTGTGTGAAGCGGCGCAATACCTCGGCGAACAGACAAACAACTGGGCGGAATATGAGGCGGTGGCGATTGCGCTGGGAAAAGCGCACGAATTTCTGCTTCGCGATCGCGACATCGAATTTAGACTTGATAGCAAGCTTGTCGTCGAACAGCTCAATGGAAAGTGGAAGATAAAAGAGCCGGCGCTTAAAGTACAGGCTGCAAAAATAAAAGAAACTCTGCAGGGATTTGGGTCAGTGACGTTTGTCCATATCCCACGCGAAGAAAATACGGACGCGGATCGGTTGGTGAACGAGGCCATAGACAGCGTAGGACACTAGTTCCATACTGTGGGTATACAAGACTAGCTAACCACTCTATGCCAGGAGCAGTTTCAGGAGGCCTTCAGGGCTTCATGCAGTTTATTCGTGAACAAGGTGTCGTTGGCCTTGCGACCGGTTTTATTCTCGGTGGCGCAGTTTCAAAATTGGTCACCGCCCTCGTCAACGACATAGTTAACCCAATTATTGGTGCCGTCTTGGGTTCCGCAGAAGGACTTAAAGCAATGAAACTCGGGCCGGTTCTTCTCGGAGATTTTGTTGCGGTCACCATTGACTTCATCATCATCGCGGCGGTCGTATACTTTGTCGTCAAAGGCCTTGGCCTCGACAAGGTAGATACACCAAAAGCGTAAATGGTTCACGCATTCTGGACTGCCGGGATTGCATTTCTTGGAGGGGTACTCAGTGCGTCATTTTTTTCTTCCTCTTCTTTCATAATTTTGTGTGTGCTTTTGGCCTGCGCGGTATTGTATGTGCCGCGCGGGCTTTTGGTTTCGGTATTTCTTTTTGCATTCGCGTTTGGAATGTTTCGTGTTCAAAGCGTGTCTCTCCCCGAGAGTGCGGCGCTCGACTCTGCAATCGGGGAGAAGGTCTCGATAGAAGGCATCGTGTTTGAAGAGCTCGATATTCGAGAACGCTCGACGCGACTGTCTGTGAAATTGTATGGCGACGTCGGCGTACTGGTTGTTGCGCCCTTGCATGTTGCTATTGCATATGGCGATCGCATTCGCGCAGAGGGAGTGCTCCGTGCGCCTGAGCGTTTTGACACGGGCCTTGGCCATTCGTTCAACTATCCGGCGTTTCTTGCAAAAGATGGTATTCGTTATGAATTATCGTTCGCTACGGTGGAGCGAGTAGGGGACGGGGAATGGAGTTGGCTCAAGGGCACAGCAATATACATAAAACAAAAATATCTCGAAGGACTTTCGCTCGCGCTTCCCGAGCCACAGGCAGGATTAGCGGGTGGCATTACCGCGGGGGACAAGCGCGGGCTAGGGGGCGAGTGGTCTGAAGTCTTCCGCACGGTCGGTCTGATTCATATTGTCGTCCTCTCTGGCTACAATATTATGGTAGTCATTGGTTTTATCGAACGCGTATTTAGTAGGGCGCACCGCACTGTGCGTCTTGCCATGAGTGTTTTCATCGCCATCTTTTTCGCGTTGATGACGGGTCTTGCCTCGTCCTCGGTGCGTGCGGCCGCGTGATGGCGGGCGCGGGCGTGCGCCTCGGCCTCA
>CAYIDY010000021.1:0-14847 GCA_964362305.1 uncultured Candidatus Saccharibacteria bacterium
ATTCACTCATCGCTGAGGGTGCGGGTGGCGGATGGTCGTTTGTTGATACAAATGCAACCACGTCGAATAACTTTATTGTGACGGCGGGCTCGGTCACACTGCCGTCGGGAATTCTTGCCGTGGGAAGCTCATTCCAGAATAGTGGCACGTTCACGAACAACTCCGGCACGGTGAAAATGACTGCCGCTACGATAGGGAAATCAGTGCAGAGCGGCGGCTCCAGTTTCTACAATCTTCTTTTCAATGGTGTGGGCGGCGAATGGGATTTCTCCGGGAATGCAACAACAACAAATAACTTCACGATTACCAACGGTTCGACCACGCTCCCAAGCCAACTCGCAGTCGGAGGTTCGTTTGTGAATACGGGGACGTTTGTACACAATTTTGGCACGGTGCGATTTACGTCAACGGCGACGGGCAGATCGGTGACGGCTTCGTCTTCGCCGTTCTATAACGTCATATTTAACGGCACCGGTGGTGGGTGGACAATAACGGGAAGCGCGACCAGTACGAATGACTTTACGCTTACCACGGCGACAAGCTTTACACTCGCACAGGGCAGTGTGCTCTCGGTCGGCGGTGTCTTCACGAACTCGGTTAACGGATCTGCGACGACATGGGCGACGACAACACTCGCTCTCGTTTCCGGAACCAGTTATTCCATCAACACAAAATCGGCTGGCGGTGATGTCTACGGCACACTGTATGTTGCATCGTCGACGGATATTCGTTCGTGGAATTCGCGCGCAGCAACAACCACGGTGGATTCAAACGCGTCACTCTACTCGCAGGACCACGCCGCGGTGGATGGCGACCTCTATATTTGGGGTGAATACGTAAAGAGTAGTGGTACCGATTACTGGAGTTATGCAACTGACTTCGACGGCACTGCGCTCGCGGGCTCTTCTCGCCAAGTAGACGTGCGTATTGCCACCAGTTCTTCGGTCACGATTTCAGGCGGTACATTGAACATCATAGGTGCGACCGGTGGAGCGACGACCACCATTGCAAATCAAGACACGGGGCGCTACGCGCTTGCTGTTCAGGCAGGCACCTTGAATGCCAACTACTACCAAATCAGAAACACTGATCCGAATGGTCTTGCACTCTCCGGCTCGCCGACGATTACCTCGCTCGCGTACGGCGATTTCGAACTTGGTGTTGAGGGCGGCTCAATGATAACCGTTGACGATGACACCATTAACGCAAACGCAAGCCTCGTGACTACGAATGCGCGCTTTGCAACTTCGAGCGGTATCACGAGTGGGTACAACGTGAAGCGTACCGGAACGCCGGTTTCTGCGTGGACATTTAGTGGAAGTCTCGGTAACTACGATGGTGAAGCATTTGACGACGACGGTGTGGACGCCTGTGGATTCATTCGATGGAGCGATAGCTCGTGTCTCTTTGTAAGTCAGGAACACTACCGATGGCGAAACGACGATGGCGGCGAAGGCGTTCCGGATAGCGAGTGGTTCAATGCATCGTGGTCAAAGCGAAAGCGTTTGAATATTACGAACAACACTGATTCCACACTCTCGAACGTTCCCGTTAAAGTAATCATTGATTACGACGCTGACATGCAGGTCGACTTTGATGACCTGCGCTTTACCGATTCCACAGGCACGTCAAGTATCAATTACTGGCTCGAAGATAAAGTAAACTCTGCGTCTTCAACAGTGTGGGTTGAAGTGCCATCGCTTCCGGGAGAAGGTTCGGCAATAGTCTATATGTATTACGGAAACAACTCCGTCTCATCAGCCTCCGATGGGGATACAACGTTTGCATTCTTCGACGATTTCGAAGACGACGACATTTCAGAATATTCGGGCGACACATCGCTCTTTGATGTTGATACAACCTATGCAAATACCGGAACGTACGGCCTCGACGCAGGAGGAAACTTTGATGAGCAAACTACATCTGGCATTCGGCAAACCGGCACTCTGACGCAGCAAGGACAAACAATTCGATTCTTCCAGTACGTCGATGCCGACTTCGACGACGAACCGTGTACGCTCTTCGGTGTGGGAGGCGCAGGCTCGAACTATGCCGTGTGTCTTGATCAGTATCCGGTAGATAAAGTTATTCTCGCTGAAAATGTGACGTCAAACGATGGTAGCGGCAACACGTTCCACGCCTCCACATCGGTCACATTTATCGACGGCTGGTACGAAGTTGAAATAGATTGGCAATCAGGCGGCGACATCGACGTCACGGTCTACGATTCGAACGGCGATGTATTTGCGAGTTTGAGCGACAACGACTCCACCCACACATCGGGCGGTATGGGCTTCTCGTTCTGGACGCAACATGGCGGTTGGGACACCTATATGGTGCGGCCATACACTGCAACCGATCCGTCATACACATTTGGCACAGAGCAGGGTGCGAGCGGTGCGACATGGAAAGCGGCGGAAGATACGCGCGTGATGGGCCAGTATCCGAATGAAAATGTACGTCTCAGATTCTCTGTACAAAACACGGGAGCTGATCTCTACAGCCAGTTTTTCCGACTCCAGGTTGCGTCGAAAGGTACGTCGTTAAATTGTGAATCAGTGCAGGAAGTTGAGTACGACGACGTGCCGTGGACGAGTAGTGGTTGTGGGTCCGCTCCCGCGTGTATGTTTACGTCATCCCAATTTGCAGACCAGACGGCAACGGCACCTCTCCTTTCCTACCCAAGCACCTTCTCATTTGCGAGCGGACAAATTTTGGAAGACCCATCGAACCAGACGGCGTCGAGCTCGGTCCCGAATAGCGCAGCGACGGAAATAGAATATAACTTCCAAATGACGTCTAATGCGACCGCAAATGCGTACTGTTTCAGGACGACGGATGGAGGCGATGCTCTCGACAACTATTCGAGAATAGCTGAAATTGCGATGTCGCACCCGCCACAAATCAGTAACTTCACTCTCAATGGAGGGTCGAATATCGTTCTTACTGAAGGAGCAACAACAACCATTTACGCTTCTTCAACGGTGACCGACAACAATGGCTATGCAGACCTTTTGCAAGCGACCTCGACTATCTACCGCTCTGGTCTAGGTGCCTTGTGTACGCATGACGAGAACAATTGTTATCAGATTGCGAGTACGTCGTGTTCATTCACCGGATGCGCAGGGAACACGTGCTCCTTGCAATGTATTGCTGACATCCAATACTTTGCCGAACCAACTGACTTCGGGACGTATTCTGCGCAAAACTGGCTCTCCCGTATTCAGGTGGAAGACACGGCCGGCGAGCGCGACGTTGACACTATCCTTGGTGTCGAGCTTGCTACCCTGCGCGCACTCGACATTGATTCAAGTATCGATTATGAAGCAACGGAGGTAGGTCAGAATACGGGGGCGGTGAATGCGACAACAACAATAAACAATACTGGCAACTCAAATATCGACATTCGGCTCTCAGGTACCGACCTTGATAGTGACCAGAGCACCATTCCTGTAAACGAGCAGAAGTACTCGACGACCACTTTCGCGTATGGCTCGTGTTCGATTTGTAACTTCTTGACCGGCACTACCACCCCGGCCGATGTCGAAGTAGACCTGCCAAAACCAACCTCAACCTCTACGCCATCCATTGACGATGTGTACTGGGGAATCGAGATTCCATTCGGTACGGCAACGATTCTGCACCAGGGCACCAACTACTTCGAGGCGATATCTGACGAATAACATTAACCATTAGAACAAGCTATGCGCACATTCACTCGAAAACACTATGGAATAATTGGCATCGTCTTTCTTTTTGTTGCGCTCCTATTCTGTGCCTACAAACTCTACTTTTCCTGGCAGTTTCAGAAAAGCTATGAAATATATGCCACCCTCTCAGGGGGCCATGTTAATGCGGCACTCCTCCCCGCAGTGGGAGATAATCCGATACGGCAAGAACTAAACCGCATGCTTGCTGATGTTTTGGCGACGCAGCTCGGCGAGAGGGACAGGCTCGCGCGTGCCGAGCGCGGCCTTCTCTTATTGAATGAGTTGGAAAAGCAAATAGATGCGATAGGGGATTCAGGCGAGTCTGTTTCAAAAGCGCTTGGAGAAATGGAGGCGCGGGCATCTGGAAGTGAGCGGCAAGAAATTGTGCAGCTTGCCTTAGAGCGACTGCGCGTCATAGGTGATATTCGCGGCCTCTCATACCGTGCGAGCTATCACACAGCGGAGATTTTTAATCGCGTCATTCAAGATGGCGGGACGTTGACCGCTGAGTATGTCGCCGAACTCAACAATCAAATCCCTCTCGTTGAAGAGCAATTTGACCGTCGAACGGGGCTCTACGAAGAGCTCGAATCTATTGGAGGAAGAATACGTCACGCTGAGGAAGAGCTCTCAATATTTTGAGTCGGCGCGTTCTTGAGTACAATGCATGCATGGAAGAGGTACCGAAAGAACGAGGGGTATGGGCGCGAACGGTAAACGTGGGGAGGTTCGCCTGGCTCTTTCTTCAATATCTTTTTAACCGTGCACTTGATGCGCTCGCGCGCGACCTCGTTATACTCCAGAGAGAGGCAGACCTATTTCTCGGCGCAACGCTCTCGCTCGTGGGGCTCTTGGGCTTTGAGAGTGCCCGCTATTGCGATGGGAATCTCAATGACTACATCTCCTGCACGCGCCCTGCAACGTACTACTATTTCGACAAGCTTGATGTTACGCTCCTCGTCCTCGGTATTTTCTTCATCTTCGTTTGGTACTTCAAACACAAAGAACGCACAGGGCGCCCCATTACGAAGAAAAACTAGTGGTAGAATTTAGGTATTCCATGACGCGCGGCTTATTCGCAGCGGTGTTTTTGTTTGTAACGCTTTCAGCGGCGCATTTTGCGTATGCGATTGAAATCACGAATGTGAAAGTCGCCTCAACGAGCGACCAGACGGCTACCGTCACCTGGACGACCGATATCAAGGGCGACTCATTGATTCACTATGGCCTTGATGAGAACGCGGGGCTCGCACGAGATCCGTCTTTTCTCAATAATGCACACTCACTTCTCATCAGCGAACTTCTTCCTGCAACCACGTATCACTTCCGTGTAGTATCTGCGGATGTCGAGGGAAATAAAAGCACAACCGCAGGCTTTACGTTTACGACAAAGAGTAACGAAAAACTCCAAGCAAAGAACGTAAAGAAAGAGATTGAGAAAATTAAGGACCCCGAAGCACTCAAAGACATCATTGAAACGGTGGAGGACCAGGCAAATCTCGTGCTTAAGCCGCCGACGATTCTCGGCGCATCAAAGGTATTTGTAGAGACCACCAAGGCGCAGGTTGTATGGACAACCGACCGAGAATCAAGCTCCGTCGTCTACCTTTCACCGGAAAGTGAATTTAATGCAGGCGACGAAAAGCCCTACGTCATGACTCAGGGCGATCCGAATGAGCGCGTGACAAAGCACATCGTAGACATTGTAGGGCTTGAACCGTCAACAACGTACCACTTTCAAGTGCTCTCCGAAGACGATCTTGACCTGACCGCTACGACGCTTGACGATACTTTTACGACCCGCTCAATCCTCCCAACCTTTTCAAGCGTAAAAGTATCTCGCGTACAAGAAACGTCCGCTACCGTTAGTTGGTCAACCGATGTAAAGGCTAAAGGCGTTGTTGAATACACAAACACGCGTACCAAGGCAAAGAAATCCATTGGTGACCCCGCATTTACAACAAGTCACACACTTCGATTGGCGGACCTTGAATTCGGCACGCGCTATTCCGTAGTGGTTATCGCAACGAACGAGGGCGGAGACAACGTGGAAAGCAAAGCGCAAACCTTTATTACCGTGCGGGATGTAATCGAGCCCGCTATTAATAAAGTGAAGAACGAGTCAACACTCTATCCTGGTGAGGACGTAAAAATCCAAACAATCATTTCGTGGGAGACGGATGAGCCGGCATTTTGCCAAACGTTTTATGCGCAGGGCTTAGCGACGCAAGAAGGAGAAGGGGACTCGCTGCCGAAAGAGCCGAATCCAACAACATCGCACACGCAGGTCGTTGTGGGCTTTGCGCCTGCGACGGTGTACCGATTTTGGATGGTCTGTGCTGACGAGGCGGGCAATGAGACACGCTCCGAAGACTTTGTTCTCATTACGCCCGTTAAAGAGAAGAGTATTATTGATGTTATTCTTGAGAACTTCGAAGGTACGTTCGGATGGCTGAAGAACGTCGGACAATAATATGGCAAAAACATCAGTACAAGCAGACCAACTCATCATTACCTACAACAAAGGTAAGGCGAATGAATTTAACGCGCTCGATCATATCAACGCAGAAATCTTTCCGCGTGAGTACATCATTCTTTTCGGCCCTTCGGGATGCGGCAAATCGACGCTCTTGTATACGATTCTTGGTGGTATCAAGCCTGAAGGGGGACACCTGTATGTGCAGGGCGAAGATATATATGCCTACACCCCTGCAGAATTGAATGAATATCAGCAATTCACTATCGGCATCGTGTATCAGCAATTCAACCTGATTTCTTCGATTTCGGTTTTGGACAACGTTGCGCTGCCAATGATTTTCTTAAATGCAAGCGCAAAAGAGCGAAACGACCGTGGCAGAGAGCTCCTGCGTCGCTTTGGTATTCCCGAGCGTCTTGAAGATAAGCTGCCGACATTTATGTCAGGTGGTCAGCAGCAACGTGTTGCGGTTGCGCGCGCACTCGTGAATGACCCGGAAATTCTTCTCGCTGACGAACCCGTTGGTAACCTCGACTCGATTTCTGCCGAGCACGTTATGGATAGCTTTGCAGAAATTAATGAGAAGGATCGAAAGACAGTCGTCCTCGTTACGCACGATGCTAAATATTTGCCCTATGCGCACCGAGTCTTTTATATGCGCGACGGAAAATTACGCCGCGTAGTCGTGAACCCTGAGAAGAAGCAGGTGAAGCGCGTGAAGCCGGGAGAAACGATTGTGACAGAAATCGAGCAACTTGCGCGTTTGTATCCGTACTCCGAGCCGATTGAGCTCAAAGTGAAAAGTATCGTAAATTTCGCGACGCAATCTATCGGATTTAATCAATTGGAGCGACTTGAAGAAGCTATTCTTGAAGTGTTGAAGGGAGACATGGATGAGGCCCTGTTTATGCAATATCTTCAAAAAAGACTTCTCGATGGAGGAGTTGGCTTACACCGCGATGAAGCACTCTTGATTACGAAGCGCGTCTTCGGCGTGACAAAGTATTCGAAAGATGTACAGCACTACCGTGAAGAGGTAACGAACAGCAATATGTTCCTGCATCAAAAAAAATTCGTAGACAGTCTTCTTGAATATATTTCTGAGGAAGTGGGCATTCAGTCGAGCCCTGATGGCAAGCGGGTACTCAGCGCCGCCGTCGCTGACCGCGTTGGAGGCCTCATTAATGGCATAGAGTTTTATGAGCGCCTCCTCCTTCCAGAGCGCCTTGGTGGTGCTGCGTACGATGACGACGTCGCGTTTAAAATTTCGCGCCACCTCGAGAAGCTCATCGCGCAGGGCGGCTATATAATTCAAAAGAACGAACTTCTCGGTTCACACACGTGATATGCGTATTCAAGACGTCGCAATGCTTTCTACGCGTATGTTCAAAACGAACCCGTCGCGTACGTGGCTCACTATCCTAGGCATGGGCGTTGGCATCGGCGCTGTCGTTGCGCTCGTGGGCCTCGGCTTCGGTCTTCAAGGCATCATTCTCGAGCGAATCGTCTTTGGTGAGACACTGCTGAGTTTGAACGTAGCGAATCCTCCTTCGCTTACAGTCAAACTTGATCAGGCAATGATTGACGAGCTTAGCGAGAATGAGCTCGTGAAAGACGTATCGCCGCTTGCGAGCTTTGCGTCGCTCGCATCCTACGAGGGCCTCTCCGGTAACGCATTCTTGCAAGGCATGAAGCCATCGTACTTTTTGTACACGGGAGGTAAGGCTGAATATGGCGAGCTTTTTTCCGACGAGACGATAGAGGAAGATAAAGATAAGGTAATTGTCACGACAGCACTTCTTAAACTCTATGGCATCGAAGAGCCAGAAAAAGCGCTTGGGAAGGTTATGACGTTTCGTGTTCTTGTCCCGCAAGAGGGAACTGAGCTTACAACCGAAGTTGCGCTCAACAAAGAATTTCGAATCAAGGGAATTATTGCTGATGAAGCGTCTCTTACTGCCATAATTCTGCTCGACCAGTTTTTATTGAATTTTCAGGTTCCGCATTTTGAGCGCACACAGGTACGCGTCGTCGACACTGATTCTCTCACTCTTGTGCAAGAGGCCATTATTCAGAAAGGGTTCGTAGTGACCGCGCTCTCAAAGACGGTCGAGCAAGCAAACAAAATCTTCCAAGGTATCCAAGCGGTTCTCGCGGTCTTCGGTGGCATCGCTCTCACCGTCTCTGCCATCGGTATGTTCAACACCATGACAGTTACACTCCTCGAACGTACTGCAGAAATCGGTGTAATGCGCACCATCGGGGCGTCCTCATTCGACATCGTTATTCTTTTTATTGCGGAAGCAGTTATCGTGGGGCTCCTTGGTGGAGTGGTGGGGATTGCGATTGGTGGCGGCCTGGGGCTCATGGCAAACGGGGCTCTCGGTGTTGCCGCGAGTAGTTTCGGGGGAGAAGCGGTAAGACTCTTTCGTTATCCTATGTGGTTTCTTATTTTCATCGAATCTTTTGCTGGCATAGTCGGATTCTTCACCGGACTTTTTCCCGCCCGTCGCGCAGCAAAAATTAATCCACTGGACGCAATTAGGTACAAGTAAAAATTTGATTTTAGTTTCCTTTTTGTTTCTCGCGAGTTATCCACAATCACGCGCAAAAAAATCCTATTTCTCTCATTGAGTGACATAATAAAGAAAACGTAGCGCACAAAATCTTTTTAGTGCATGCGGGTCGAAAAGTTTAATCGCTCGAGCAATTTAAAACTATGGCAAAGAAAAAGGCAGCAAAGAAAAAGGCAAAGAAGTCAAAGCGCCGATAAATCGCTACCACACTGTTCGCTTCGCGCGCAGTGTGGTTTCTTTCAAAACAACCTCTCTTTCGGGAGGTTGTTTTCATTTCAGGACGAACTCTATCTCGGGCCACACGTTGCGTGCCGGCTCGATTCTTTGGGTAGATTCTGTCGCCTCAGAGTGATAGGATGACACGAATGTCATTTTGGAAAGGGCTTTTTGGCGACGAGGGTACGAAAGCGCTCAAGCGGGCGGAGCCTATTGTCGCGCAGGTTAATGCGCTCGAAGAGGGTATGAAGGCGCTCTCGAATGATGCGCTAAAGGCAAAAACGACAGAATTCAAGAAGCGACTGACCGAAGGAGCCACGCTCGATGAGCTTGCACCTGAGGCTTTCGCGGCAGTCCGAGAGGCTTCGCGCCGGACGCTGGGTCAGCGGCACTTCGACGTTCAATTAATCGGAGGCATGATTCTTCACCATCGTGGGATTGCCGAGATGCGCACAGGAGAGGGAAAGACACTCGTTGCAACGCTACCCGCGTACTTGAACGCGCTTGAAGGGAAGGGCGTGCACGTCATTACTGTCAATGACTATCTATCACGCCGAGATGCGGTCTGGATGGGCCAGATTTACTATGCGCTCGGTCTCTCAACAGCTATTTTGAATCACGACACATCATTTATATATGACCCAGCGGCTGTGCCTAAAACTGAGGCAGTGAAAGACGACAAGGTGCGTGATGAAACAGGGGCATTCCATGTCGTTCACGAATTTCTGCGCCCGGTCACACGCCGTGAAGCCTATGCGGCTGATATAACCTACGGAACAAACAATGAGTTTGGGTTTGATTATCTGAGAGACAACTTGGAATATGAACCACAAAATTTACGCCAAAGAGAGCACAACTTTGCCATCGTCGACGAAATTGACTCGATTCTTATCGACGAGGCGAGAACGCCACTCATTATTTCGGCTCCGATTGCCGAGGCCGAGAGTCTGTACACAAAATTCGCAGGGATGGCGCGTGGATTTGTTGCTGAAGAAGATTACACAGTCGATGAAAAGCATCGCCAAGTGCAATTGACTGATGCGGGTATAGAAAAGGCTCAACGAGCGCTTGGTATTGAAAACCTCTACACCGATGCCGATATAAAATTGGTACACCACCTCGAGACGGCTGTTCGGGCCCACGCACTCTTCAAGCGCGACAAAGAGTATGTGATTCGTGATAATGAAGTAGTTATCGTGGATGAATCCACTGGACGCATGCAGCCAGGCAGGCGCTGGAGCGAAGGGTTGCATCAGGCCATAGAGGCCAAAGAAGGCGTCGCAATTCAGCAGGAATCGCGGACATTTGCGTCCATTACGTATCAAAACTATTTTCGCCTTTATACAAAGCTCGCGGGAATGACAGGCACCGCAGCCACCTCCTCGGAGGAATTCTATAAAGTGTACGGATTGAATACGGTGATTGTGCCTACAAACCGCATCATCGCCCGTAAAGACAATGATGACCAGATTCTTCAGACCGAAAGCGGAAAATTCAAAGCGATTGCACACAAGGTGAAAGAGCTCAATGGAAAAGGGCAACCGGTCCTTGTCGGTACGGTCTCCGTTGAAAAGAACGAACTTCTATCTACGTATTTTAAACAGGCCGGTATCCCACACGAAATCCTCAATGCAAAAAATCACGAAAGGGAGGGGGAGATAATTGCACAGGCAGGGCGAAAAGGCGCTGTCACCATTTCAACCAACATGGCCGGTCGCGGCGTCGACATCAAGCTCGGAGGAAACCCGGCGACCCCAGAACAGTACGAAACGGTGAAGGCGCTCGGAGGACTCTTTGTTCTCGGTACCGAGCGGCACGAAGCGCGCCGTATCGACAATCAGCTCCGAGGCCGAGCCGGCCGCCAGGGAGATCCTGGTGAGACACAATTTTATGTTTCGCTAGAGGATTCGCTGATGCGGGTCTTTGCAAGCGACATGATAAAGCGCGTCATGGGTACATTTGGAATTCCGGAAGACGAACCGATTCACAACTCGATGATTACGCGCTCGCTTGAAACTGCGCAAACAAAAATCGAGGAATTGCATTTTGATGCACGCAAACATGTTCTCGCATATGACGACGTATTGAATGTCCAACGAAAAAGTGTGTACGCACGTCGCCACGCTCTTTTGACCGGCGAAGAAGAAGCCGTTGACGCGGAGCTTATGCCGTATACCGAAACCGACGAGGCATTCAAAACGGTTGTGGAAAAATTTAAGTCTGAAGACAGAGTACGTTTCTATTCTGTCGCCAGACGCCTCATGCTTCAAACCATAGATATGCTTTGGGTTGAGAATTTGGAGGCAATGGAATACTTGCGTTCAAGTGTGAATTTGCGTGCATATGGGCAGCGCGACCCTTTGGTTGAATATAAGAAGGAGGGTCTTCGCATGTTTAGGACGATGGAAGAAACATACGCCGCAAATCTAATCCAGGCACTCCCTCATGTTCTTGCGCGTCCGACGAATCCATCTCAACAAAGTCGAGTTATCCCCAAAGTAAATATCGCCTCAGCGATGGCAAAAGGGGCACAAGGAGCACCCCTTCCTAAGAAGGAGTATGGTCGAAACGACAAGGTAAAAATTACCGACGGAAAAGAAACGCAAGAAATGAAGTATAAAAAAGCGGAGCCCCTACTTCAGACTGGCGAGTGGCGAATCGTGCCTTAGCCGAGAACTCGGCATCCGATATTTGGCTTAAATAAAAGTTATCTCGGAATATACATACCGAGATGGCAAATCGTTCGCGGTACATAAAAGTCCTAATTCTTAATATTTCGACCATTTGACAGTGGGGCAGTGTGCAGTATTTTTTGCTCGGTCGTCCTAAAAAGGGAGGAGGCTTCTTGTGTACGAAGTATAAGGAGAAGTGTCCTGAGCTGGCCTGAATCGGGGTTGCAACCAATTGTGTCTGCTAGAGATTTTGATAGAGTGCACGCGTATGAGCACCTACACTCCCACCATTGGAATGGAGATTCACGCCGAGCTGAAAACTAGGACAAAGATGTTCTGTTCTTCAAAGAATGATGGCAATGAGATTCATCCGAACGTAAATGTCTGTCCGGTGTGTCTCGCGCATCCTGGAACCCTACCTGTGATAAACAAGGAAGCTGTCCGCAACGTGCTTCGGGTGGGTGTAGCACTTGGCGGGAAACTCGCGGACTACACGGAATTCGACCGCAAGAACTATTTCTATCCTGATCTTCCAAAGGGCTATCAAATAAGTCAGTTTGAATTTCCATTAGTCTCCGGTGGCACGTTGAATGACGTTGCGATCACGAGAGTGCATCTAGAAGAGGACACTGCCAGTTCAATGCACGATGAAGTAACAGGCGAGACGCTTGTCGACTACAATCGTTCCGGTGTTCCTCTGATGGAGTTGGTCACAGAGCCAGTAATTCATTCCGCGAAACAAGCGGGAGACTTCGGAAGAGCACTTCAGCTTCTACTGCGATATCTCGGTGCCTCGGATGCGAATATGGAACGAGGGCAGATGAGAGTCGAAGCGAATATCTCGGTATCGCGAGACAATAATCTCGGCACTAAAGTTGAAATCAAAAATCTGAATTCATTTCGCGCAATGGAGCGTGCCGTCGAATATGAGATTCGTAGACAAAGCGCGCTCTTAGATAGTGGCGGAACAGTCGTGCAGGAAACGCGTGGCTGGAACGATGCAAAGCAAGAGACTTTCGTGCAGCGCATTAAAGAAGGTTCTGCAGACTACCGCTACTTCCCAGACCCTGATTTACCGTCTCTCAAGCTTTCTGAGCTAAGTGAATTCGCTCTCAGCAATCTCGAACTCACACTCCCTGAGCTGCCTGCCCAGCGTGTTTCGAGATACGTCTCCCACGGGCTAAAGCTCGAGGATGCGCAGCAGTTCGCTTCGAACATCGTTCTCGGTAACTTTTTCGACAGTGTTGTCGTTACCCTGGGGGATGTCAGCGCAGAAATATTTAAGCTGTCCGCAAACTATATTGCCAATGACCTGGCTAACATCTTAAGGCGAGACACCAGTGACCGAGATACGGAAATACAAGCCGAGATACCGATTTCAGCGGACAACTTCGCAAAGTTGATACGACTCTTAACTGAAGGACAACTATCATCGCGTGGAGGAAAAGATTTGCTTGTGCACATGATGGAATCAAACACTGATCCGGAAATTATTGCTAAAGAGAAAGGTCTATTTCAAAACAGTTCTGAAGAGGGACTTTTACCTGCAATTCAGTCTGTCATTAAGGCGAATGAGAAAGTTGCCTCAGATTATCGAGCAGGAAAGGAGGCGGCGCTCATGTTCCTGGTCGGGCAAGGTATGAAGGCTACTAAGGGCTCCGGTAATCCTGAGGTCTTGAAAAAAATGTTTATTTCCGAATTGCAGAAGTGACTTTCTCGTGCACGCTAATCCACAGGTGAGATTACGTCCGAGATTGCACTCATTCTCGGTATGGATATACTGCGAATATGTCTGGGGAGCTAACTATAGAGGGCGTTGTGTATATCTCGTCGAAACGAGCATCGGAAATAACGGGATATTCTCAGGATTATGTCGGCCAGCTGGCGCGGGCGGGAAAAATATTGGGCAAACGAGTTGGCGGACTTTGGTATATAGTGGCTGATTCACTCTCGGGATACAAGGATGTTGCTGAGACGTACACTCCTTCTCCACCTACCGAAGTTCCGAAGTCATCTGAGGACTCTTCAATCGTAACACTAGAGGGAAAAACGTATGTTTCTGCTGCGCGAGCGGCGAAACAGACGTCGTATCACCAGGATTACATAGGGCAGCTTGCCAGATCCGGCAAGATTCTATCTAAACAAATCGGAAAACGGTGGTATGTCGACGTCGAGGCTTTGAAATCGCATAAGAAGGAGAAAGATGCCTTGCTTGGAGCTGTACAAGTGACAGCTGTGGGTCTCGATAAGAGCGCGCAGCAAGCGGCAAAGGATACAAAGGACGTAAATCCTGCCGATCCCTATGACGTGGGTCTTCACTATACGTACAAGGCTGAAGCCAGCCCGCTTATTCCTGCTATAGAAGTGAAGCGAACTAGCGAGCCTAGTTCCGCGGCGTTCGCGTCCTCAGACCTAGAACATCAAATCCCAATTCGAGTAGTTCGCACTAGTATAAATTCAACAAGAACATACCAGCAGGAAGAGAATGTCGATAAAAAAACGAGCCGGATATCCGTTTTATCTATATTTTTAAAGACATTCCCGGTACTTATGATTTTAGGTCTCTCCGTCATCGTATACAACTTTAGCCCAGCGGGCATACCGGTTGCGGCAGTCAAACTGCCAGTTTTCGAGAGAATAATTAACCTTCGGCTCCCTGATATTGGCCTGAAGGGCGCCGCTATGAGACTGTTTTCGAAGGAATTACACTATTCAAGAGAGTAGACTTGAGGGTAGATTTGGATTTTTGAGCCATATTGTAGGCAAAGACCCTCCCTACGCTCGTTACTACTTATACAAGCCGATGGGCAGGTAATCGGCTCCTGGAGCAGGCGTTTATTTATCACCGCCTCTCAGTACCATATTCCAAGTAATCCGTGAGGATTGTTGATTTATGTCAGTTACTTCTGCGCAAAATATTTCAGGTTTCGTTGAGAAATAAATGAGAAAAATCGACGCGTCTCTTATCCACACTTCTTAAAGGACATGAGTCCCGATGTCCGTTATAGCTAGTAAAATCTAGCTAAGTCGTGAACACGGACACATGAGTACTGAAATATTTTTTGATGGAGTGCGATACATGTCGGCACAGGATGCCGCTGTATTTTCGAATCTTTCCCGTGACTACATTGCACGACTCGCGCGCGCCGAAAAAATTAAAGGACATCGCGTTGGCAAGAATTGGTTTGTGGAGGAAG
>CAYIDY010000022.1:0-14833 GCA_964362305.1 uncultured Candidatus Saccharibacteria bacterium
GCTCTCTTGCTACAGCGGTCACTATCCTCGTAGTCATGGGATTGGTCCTGATTGCATTAAACTGGTAATTCATAAGAACAGGATTTGGTCTGAAGAAATAATTTGAGCACCGTGGCGTCATAGATTCTGCATCGACTTGACGAGATACTTTACTTTGATAAAGTGCTGCTATGAGTTGGAAAAGTGCCGCGAACAAACAATTGATCAGCGCAATTCTTGCGCTCAAGACACCTGTAGAAGCAGAAGCGTTTCTACGTGACCTTTTGACTGAAGGAGAGATTGAAGAATTTTCAAAACGCCTCGAGACAGCGACCATGCTCTCCCAAAAACTTCCTTACGCCGACATCCAAAAGAAAACCGGCTTCAGCACCACCACCATTGCCCGCGTTTCCAAGTGGCTTCAAAAAGGAGCAGGCGGATACGCAACCATCATTCAGAGGCTCCATTCGCATACACCATCCCCACGTGGGAGTGGATTGAGTTGATGCGCAAAGAGTAATGCATAAACCCAACCCCCTCTCACGTGAGAGGGGGTTTTGCTGTGGCAAGACTTGAACTCGAGCGTCACGGTGACACATGACGAACGAAGACAAGGAGCGACCGGCTCCCCAACCGGTTCCAAAAAAACTGCCGGAAAAACCGGCGTGTATCTGTCCCGACAGCATTCACGGGCCACCGCCGCCGCGGAACCCAAACTGTCAGGCGTGTTTCCCAAAATTCACAAAATGGGAGGCGTGGGGAAAGTAATTTCCCCTTCTTTCGGGAATTTCTTGCGAGGAACTTCGGAAAGAGGTTACGGTTTTGCAATTTTCACCGACAGACCTGTGTAGTTTTCGGGACGAAGCTGTTTGAGACGATTCTTAATTTCGCTTGATACTTCAAGTCCGTCAATAAATTCCGCGAAATCTTCAAGCGTAACCTTCTTCCCGCGTGTCAATGCCTTCAATTTTTCGTACGGCACTTCCACACCTTCGCGGCGCAAAACCGTTTGAAATGCTTCGGCGAGAACTTCAGGGTGCTCGTCGAGAGCTGCTTGAAGCGCGACGGTGTTTACGCTCAGTTTTCCGAGCCCCTTCTCGAGCGAAGTGTAGGCAATCAAAGAATGTGCGAATGCCGTGCCGAAAACGCGCTCGACTGTTGAATCGGAAAGGTCGCGCTGCAGTCGCGAAATCGGAAGCTTGTTTGAAAAGTGATTGAAGAGTGCGTTCGCAACACCAAGGTTCCCTTCTGCATTTTCGAAATCTATCGGGTTTACTTTGTGCGGCATGGCAGATGAACCGATTTCTCCTTCTTTCGGCTTTTGTGTCACCCATCCATCGCTAATGTAGCGCCACATGTCCTGCGCAAAGTCGATGAGAACCGTGTTGGTTCGACGCATCGCATCAAAAAGCTCCGCGTACGTATCATGTGGTTCTATTTGCGTTGTTGTATCGTTAAGTTCCAAGGGGACATAGTGTGCCTGCTTTTTTCCCTCCTCGTTAAATCGCTCGATGAAAGCTCGACTGAATACTCGCCAATCCACATCGGGAACGGCGACCGTATGTGCATTCCAGTTCCCTGTCGCGCCTCCGAATTTAACAAGAATCGGATGAACTTTCCACGCATCTACCTGCTTCCTAAGGCGAGTAAGAAATATGCGCATCTCTTTGCCAAATGTTGTTGGCGTCGCGCTCTGACCATGAGTTCGCGCGAGCATTGGTGTTTCTGCATACGTTTCAGACATGTGCATCAGTGCGGACTCGGTGCCTCCAAGAGAAGGCAACATAACTTGTTCTAATACATCACGAAGCACTATTCCGTACGCGACGCTGTTCACATCTTCCGACGTCAATGCAAAATGAATCCATTCGCGGACGTCTGCGAGCGACGTGTCGGCAAGTTTTAGTTTCAAAAAGTATTCAACTGCTTTAACATCGTGGTTCGTTGCGGGAATGTTTTCGTGACCCTCCCGTTCTATCTTTTTTACGAGCGCGGCGTCTTCTTCTGTAAAATTTGTAACGAGGCTTCGCAGGCTACTTTTCTCATCAAGAGAAAGAGCGCGAATTCCCACTTTCTTTTCCTCCGAGAGCGCCATCAGATACTCGCACTCAACCTGTACACGAGCCCTAATAAGGCCAAATTCCGACAGAAACGGCGCCAGTCTGTCGGTGACGGCGCGATAGCGGCCATCGACAGAACTGACGGCAGTGAGGGGTTGTAAATTCATATTGTAATATGCATTGTTTCTCGCGGTGTGTCAAGTGCGAGATTCCTCCATAAGCGCTGCGACGAGTGCATACTTGTCCTCAATTGTTGACATTCCTTCCCCATCGCGGAACGACTGTTTGGAAACGTCATTCCAATTCTTGTCGCGAAGGCGCCAGCTATCGTTGTCGATGACATCCGAAATCACAACGCGGCCGTCCTGCGTCATTCCAAATTCAATTTTGAAATCGATGAGTTTGAAATCGTGTTTGGCGAAAAAGGCTTCCAGTGTGAAAAGTGTTTGTGTGATTGCTTTTTCCATTTCAGCCACCGTTCCTGTGCCGAGTATGCGCTTTGCTTCCACTGTGCGACCAAGCGAATATTCAGGGTCGTTCGCGGTCTTTTTCGGATGAACGAGTTTCCACTGCGCCTCGTCAGGATTTTCGATGAACGGGTCCTCTTCACCCTTTTTGGGGTCCAAATTTTCAACAATTACCCCCTTCTCATCAGAAAGCCCGCCCTTCGTCGTCTTTAAAAAGAATTCGACAAGCGGTGTTTCAAAACGGTGGGGCGGCTCTCCTTCTGGCTTCGCGAGCTCGGGGTGCCGCTTGAGATAACTTCCGACGGCGTACCGACGAATGACGACTTCAAGCGGAATCATTGCGCAGCTCGCCGCCAGAAATTCTGTGTCGCTCAACTGCTTCACAAACGCGGTCGGCACGCCCGCGTTGTTCAACATTTCAAACACCCGGCACGTCGTAATGTTTGAGTACTTCGCCTTCGTAGAGAACTCCTGTGTAAAAGACGGGTCGTCGAATGCGGTAATAGCGTTTTTGTATTCAATGACGGCGTGCTTCGAATCCCCCTCGACGGCGTAAATTTTCTTTGTCTTCCCTTCGTTTAAAAGCGCTCCTTTCACAACATCTGCCATACTTAATTCCAGTTAAGTTCGCTGCTAAATTCGACGCGTTGTTCGCCCGGTTTTATGAGACCAATTTCATACGCCTCGATTCCCTGCTGTTTTAAATGTGCTATTGCCTCGGCCACAAATCCACGGCGCATCACTGCGGCAATTCCAACTCCCATGTTGAATGTGCGGAGCATGTCCGTATCTTCAAGCGAGCCGAATTCTTTGAGCGTCTTGAATAGCGGGTGGATTTTTATTTTTGAAAGGTCTATGTGCGCATTCATGTTCGACGGCAAAATTCGATTTAAGTTTTCCTGTATGCCACCACCGGTGATATGCGCGAGGCCAACCAACGCATCGCTCTTGAAGAGTTCTTTTAGCGCCGTGTAGTACGCGCGATGCGGTTCAAGCACTGAGTCTATAAAAAGCGCGCCAGAAATTTTGCTTTGCAAAATTTCTGGCTTATCCTCCATGATTTTTCTCACCAACGTTAAGCCATTGGTATGCACTCCGCTCGATGCCAGTGCCACTACTACGTCGTCTTCTGCGATTTTTGAGCCGTCGATGACACGCTCTTTTTCGACAACTCCCACTATGCTGGCCGTGAGAATGAAGGTTCCTTCAGGAATAACGCCCGGCTGCCATGAGGTCTCGCCACCCGTGAGTGAGCATTCATTATTTTTCGCCGCTTCCGCAAACGCATTCACCATGCGGAGCACAATCGGCTTCTCGATTTTTCCACTCACAATGCAGTCTTGAATTGAAAGTGGGCGAGCGCCCATGACGATACAGTCGTTTACCAAATGGTTGACGAGGTCGTGGCACACATTTTCTACTTTCCCGTACTTAAGGGCGAGAAGCTGTTTTGAGCCCGGCTCTTCGGTTTTAAGGACGAGAACGGGGTGTTTGTATTCGGGGAAAGAGGCGTCATAAAGCGAAGCGAACGCGCCAATTTTATTCAAGACGTTCGCGTCCTTCGTTTCGAGCGCCGCGGCCATCCCCTCTTTCGTCTCGTTTTCAGTGTCGCGATTTACCCCAGAACTTTTATAAGAAATGCCTCCCATATTATGCGGCTTGTTCTTCAAGATATTTCTTTACCCCCTTTTCTTGTAGCTTCGCGTCTTTCGCCTCGATGTCTTTTGCCATTTTCGCTTTGTACGCGACGAGGCTTTTGCGAACGTCTGGGTCGCTTGCGCCAATAATCTGCGCCGCGAGAATTCCGGCGTTTTTTGCGCCATTTATGGCGACGGTCGCCACCGGGACGCCCGGCGGCATCTGGACGGTAGAATAGAGTGCATCAAGACCACTTGCTCCCATGGTTTTACTGGTAAGTGGTACGCCGATGACGGGAAGTGTCGTATGCGCGGCGACAACGCCACCGAGGTGCGCCGCGCCTCCGGCGCCACAAATAAACGCCTTATACCCTGCGGCCTCGCTTTTTTGTACATATTCAACAACGGCGGCTGGCGTCCGATGAGCCGAAAGCGTGTGCACTTCCGAGCCAATTCCTAATTGCTCCAAAACCTCCGCCGCATCTTTCATGATTGCGAGGTCTGAATCCGAACCCATTAATATTCCGACAAGTGGTATATTCATATGCACATTTTACCATTAATTAAAATAATTCACCGCATTTTTAAATATCTGAACACCGGGGCCGTGAGTTGGGAGATGTTTCTTTTTGCGAAGATAGTCTTCTTTCAGGTACGTCCAGTGTGGTAGCGCGGTAAAACGCACGCCACGCTCCGGGTGCGGCATGAGGCCAAGGACGCGTCCGCTACGCGCCGAGACGCCTGCAATGTCCTGCGTCGCGCCGTTTGGGTTCGCGGGTAAATCAAAATGCGTCGCAATGTCGCCCGCGACATATTTTAGTGCAATCGCGTCGTTCTTTTTAAGTTCAGTCAGCGTGTCTTTCGGCGCCACATACTTCCCTTCTCCGTGCGCAATCGGAAGCGACAACTTTGAAATCCCCTTGAGCCAAGGGCTGTAACCGGTCACTTCCAAATCAACCCAGCGGCAGATGTAGCGTGCGGAATCGTTTGCCACAAGCGCACCCGGCAAAATGCCAGCGCTCGTTGCAACTTGAAATCCGTTGCAGATAGCAATCATCAAAGTGTCGCGCTCCAAGAATTTTTCCAACTCTTCGCCAAGGTGTTTTTTCAAGCGACTTCCGTACGCTTTTCCCGCTCCCGTGTCATCGCCATACGAAAACCCGCCGGGAATCGCGGCAATCTGGTATTGCTCTAATAGCTTCGGCTTCGCGATGAGGTCGTTGATGTGCACAATATCTGCGTCAGCCCCCGCCATCTCGAACGCGGTCTTTGTTTCCTCTTCGCAGTTGAGACCGTAACCGGAAAAAATGAGTGTGCAGGGGGTTTTCATATCTTTTTTTTAATTCGAGCGACGAAGGCAGATACTCTGTCTCGTGTACCTCTATACTGCGGCGTCCATTGAAGTTCGATTGGTTTGTCTTTAGTGGATTCGTTATACTCCGCTTGCGTCTCAAAAATCTGTTCCGCCATCTCTATCCAACCTCCTCGCCGAGCAATCGACGGAGTGGTGTCTTCCAAAATAGTAAGATACCCTCCCGGTTTTAAAGCACGATGTGCTTCCTGTAACATTTTCTTCTTTATTTCTCCAGGCTCATCTCCTTGGTCGCGGTCAATCCGTGGATCTCCAAGAACATTGGATAAGATGAGCTCGTCCGCAGAATTGTCTTTTATTGGTAGTTGACTGCCATCAGCTTCAATAAATGCAAAGCGCTTACCCGCCTCCTCTCCCAACTCGTGTTCTAAGTTATAGCGCGTTGTTTCTTCAGCAAACTCAACGTCGTACGGTTCGATGTCGAGTCCAAAGTACAGTATATTCGGATTTTTGATAAAGTGCTCTTTGAATTTTGGCGAAGCATGGTCGAGAAAAGGTGCCACACCGCTCCCGATTTCAACAATGAGATGCTCCTTTATTTTTTCAGCTTGGCTTAATTGTTCGTTCATATCACCAATTTTTAAACGGTTTCCGATAAGCGGTCGCGAGGGATTCGAGGGAAAGTTTGAGGTACGTCTCACCCAGTTTCATTTCAAGCGATTCTTTTTTAGTCACTTCGCCAATTTTGGTCAGTGGGACGCCGCGGAAGAGCGGGGCAAATGCGCGGTGCGCTTCGTGGCGAATGGAAACAAGAATGCGACCCTGACTTTCGGAAAAGAGGACGGCGTCTGATTGTTTAGCGCTGCCGTGAAGTTTCGAGAGGTCGGCCATGATGCCTAGCTTCCCTCCAATCGCCGTCTTCGCGAGCGCGGCTGCAAGACCTCCGCGCCCAACACTAATTGCGGAAGCGACGAGCCCTTTCTGTATTGCCGTTTCAAGAGCTTGGTACGCGCGCATATTTTTCTTGGGGTCCACACGCGGCGCAGTGTTTCCAATTGATTGCTCGCCCGCCTTTTCCGAAAGCATCGTGAAATATTCGGACGCACCAAGCTCGTCGTCCGTCTCTCCAATCAGATACACAAAATCACTTGGCTGTTTCAAGTCGAGTGTCACGGCTTTCCGCACATCTGCCATCACGCCAATTGCCGAAATTAACAGCGTCGGTGGAATCGCGATATGAACTGGTTCGCCTTTTTCTGTGAAGCCGCGAAAGTCGTTGAACATACTATCTTTGCCCGAAATGTACGGCGTGCCGTAATACGTTGCGAGGTCAAAGCACGCGCGCGCCGCTTCTTTCAGTTCGTACAAACGACGCGGCGAATTCGATGTTGACCAACAGAAGTTGTCGAGAATTGCCAAATGATTGAGTGACGCGCCCGTTGCAACAGCATTTCTCACCGCAGTATCAATCGAAGCTGCTGCCATCTTGTATGCATCTATATCCGCGTACCATGGCGCGTAGCCGTGCGAGAGAACGACGCCGCGTTCAGAATGAGGAAGAGGCTTCACGACGCCGCTTTCGGCGTTCACTCGGCCACGACCCTGGAGCGGCGGCGTCACCGCCATTCCCAAAACAGTGTGGTCGTACTGTTCAGTGATGAACGAAGTGCTTCCGACAGACGGTCGAGCGAGAACGCCCAAAACTTTCTCTTCCAAATTTCCTTCACGCGCATTCGGCTCCGGCTCCAAAAATGTAGGTTCAAATTTCTCACTCTTCTGCTCCTCAACAGGTCGGCCGTCGTGCAAGAAATTCATATCCATATCCATCACTTTTTTCCCGCGCCATTTTGCAACGGCTTTTTTCGCGCTCGTGAATTGTCCAATCGCTGTCGCCTCAACGCCGTGACGGTCAAAAATCTTTTTGAGTGCCGTCCATTTTGCACGCGGCACGGCGAGTGTCATGCGCTCTTGCGATTCAGAAATCCAAATCTGCCATGGCGCAAGACCCGGATACTTGAGCGGCACTTTTTCTAGGTCGACTGAAAACCCACCGCAATCTTTTGCCATTTCACCAACCGATGAAGAAAGGCCACCCGCGCCGTTGTCGGTGATGGCGTTGTAGAGCCCTGCGTCGCGTGCCTCGCGCACAATCGCATCAACAAATTTCTTTTGCGTAATCGGGTCGCCGATTTGCACGGCGGTTGCGGGAGAGCCCGTCGTTAACGCTTCCGAAGAAAACGTCGCACCGTGAATACCGTCGAGACCGACGCGACCGCCAACCATCACTACCAAATCCCCTGATTTAGCTTTCTTTTCCGTAAGCGAGCGACTTCCTTTTTTGCGAGGAATTAAACCAACGGTGCCAGCAAAAACCAAAGGTTTCGCGTCGTAGCGTGGGTCAACGGCAACGAACCCCAGAGGCGTTGGAATGCCACTCTGGTTGCCTCCATGATTTACGCCTGAAACAACTCCCTCGAGAATCCTTCGCGCAGGAAGTGTGGGGCGCGTTTTCTCGGCATCTCGGTAGTATTGCGTCGTGTCTTTTGGATCACCAACACAAAATCCGTACACATTCGCGATTGGTTTCGCCCCCATACCAAACCCGAGACAATCCCGATTCACTCCCACAATGCCCGTAATAGCGCCGCCAAATGGGTCAAGCGCCGATGGTGAATTGTGCGTCTCGACTTTATGCGTCACTACGTAATTCTCATCAAACGCAATGCCACCGGCGTTGTCGGTAAACACTGAAACACAAAAATCGTCTTTCCCTTTTCGTTTGCGAATCGCTTGCGTTGCGCCTTTTATATAGCGGCGATAAATGCCCTCCTCTATTTCGTCGAGTGGGTCTGCAAAAATGGTGTGCTTGCAGTGTTCTGACCACGTTTGTGCCAAGACCTCGAGTTCAATATCCCTAGGCTGCCTTTTTTGTTTTTTGAAGTAGTCGCGAATCACTTGGAGCTGGCGCAGCGATAGCGCCAAAGGGCCCCGGCGCGTCCCATCTGCATTTGCTATTCCTTCTTTTCCAATTCGCACCAATTCCTCATCTGGAACGGATAGACTCACTTCATCAGTGTTCACCTGCCCCGAGCTTGTCGAGGGGTGCAATTCTACTTTCGGCGCGACCAATGGAATTCCTTTCTTTACCTGCGTGACGCTAAAAATTTCCGCGCGCTGAATGAGAGGGTTGTACAATTCCCCCGCCATCTCTTTTGCTTCTTCCGGCGAAACTTTCCCAAACAAAAACAAAAAGCGCGAGGTGTAGACCGCCTCGCCTTCCTTGAAATGTTTTCCCGTGGCATCTTCTACCATCTCTCTCACCGTATGGCCCACGTTGTCCGTCACGCCGGGCAAGAATCCAATTTCAACCGTGACCGAAAACTTTTCCGGCACCAAAACATCGCCAATCGCATATTCTTCAATTACAGGGTTCGCGAGCTGCGCCGCTATTTTCTGTAGCTGTCGTTCAGTAAACGATGCCGTCAGTGTATAAGCATCGACAACCGCGACGTCTTTAAGGCCCGTCTTCGGGAAGCGGTTTTTCAGAGTTCGGAGGTATTGCAGCGCGCGGGCGTCTTTTCCTAGTGCTCGCACCGAAATACGAGATATCATGCGACACTGTACCCGATTTCCCTCGAAAAGCCAAGTATTTCGTAATCCACACAGAGGCTCCTTATTGAGACGTAATTTGGCGCCGGGCGGTATCATGAGCACATGAACAAGAGAACTGCGGTTGGCCTCTTGATTGCCCTTTGTGCGACCCCTTTCATCGTGCTCGCCCAGCGTGATATCGCGTGCTCTCTGACTGCAACACCCTCGCGCGCGGCGCCCGGTGAACAAATAACGCTCCGCTGGAATTCCCTCCATGCACGCTCTGCGACACTTGTAGGCTTTGGTCCGGTGCCCCTTTCGGGAAGCCGTGTCATTCAGGCCACACAAACGACCGACTACAAAATCATGATTAGTGGGTACGAAAATAACTATGTCGGCTGCATTGCGCGCGTAACCGTGACAGCAAAACAACCCACGTGCAATATCTCGCTCGTCCCTTTTGCCGTTGCCTCGAATAATTTCGCCACGCTTTCTTGGACGACAGACTACGCTGACTCCGTTTATATTTCCGGCATCGGCAATGTCCCGCCTAAAGGTAACCAGATGGTGCGCGCCGTTGGAAACACAACTTACTACATCACCGCACGCGGCGCAGGCGGACTCTGCGAGCGCTCTGCTGAGCTGTCGGTACGCGATCAGTATCAATCGTACGGTTACTTCCCGCAGACGGTGCAAAACATCGCGTATCCGCTCTTTGGGTATAGCGCTCCGCGCTCGGGGCCTAACTATTCCTCTTCGCAAGATCCGTACCGAACATTTAATTCGTACGAGACGTATTGGTACGAGGATGACGACAACGATGATTCCTATGAAGAAACGTTCTACGCTCCTGCGTGGGAAAACTCTTCGTCAGAAACATATATCTCAAACTACGAAAACTATGACAATTCGCAAAATGAGCAGTATCTGAACTATCAACAGCCACAATACCAAGAGTACCAAAACCAACAATACGAACAGACTGAGCAATACAATGATCCCTATTGGTCTCAAGAGCCCTATTATCCCCCTCCGCAGCAAGAAGAGTATTGGGATATCTAGCCGCGCGGCGCTCGCGTGAAATCCGTCCACCGATAGCGGAGGTCATTCCATTCCCGCTCCTCTTCAAATACTTTGTGCGTGAATACGGCTTCATATTCCGGAAAAAAAGAATCCGCTTCTTTTGAATCGTCGATGAGCGTGAGGTGAAGCGTGTCGGTATACGGGAGCGCAAGTGAATAAATTTCTGCGCCGCCTCCAATGATAACTTTTTCTCCGCCTGGTGCCTGCTTTGCTTTTTCGAGCGCATCTTCGATAGATGTGGCGATAACAACGCTATCGTGCCTCCATCCCAAATCACGCGTCACAACAACATTCGTCCGTCCCGGCAAGGGCTTCCCAATCATCGCAACAATCGACTCGAATGTCTTTCGCCCCAAAATAATCGGGTGTCCGAGACTTAACTCCTTGAATCGCTTCAAGTCGTCGGGAATGTGCCACAACAGTTCGTTCCCTTTTCCTAGCTCTCTATTCTTGCCAATAGCTGCAATGGCTGCCACAACCCTCCCGTCTTTATGGGAACCTGCAAATCTCTGCGCACGACATGTTGGGCATGGTTTCTTTTGATTATGTATCGAGCAGTGCTCCATTTCTTCCATACGCGTAGTATACAGCCCCCTATTGCACCGAGAAACGCAGAGGCTATACTCGCGCCATGCCAAATACACAACCCGCGTCCTTCTTCGGCATGCGCCGAATGGACATTCTTATCGGTCTCTACATTTTCTGCATTGCCGCCGCCGAGTGGATGGGAGCAAAAACATTCCCCCTTCTTGAGTGGCCGTTTGCTCTCAATGCGTCGGTCGCCATCTTCACGGTCCCCCTCATCTTTTCAATCAACGACATCATCACGGAAGTCTACGGAAAAGAACGTGCACGTTCCGTGGTACGCACCGGACTCTTCGTTATCGTGCTTATTCTTCTGTATTCACTTCTTGCGACGGCACTCCCCGCATCGCGTCGCTTTGAAAGTTCTGAAGCAGCGTACGATACCATCTTTACGTTTTCGATGCGTATGTCGATTGCGTCTCTCGCCGCATTCGCGATTTCACAATTCCTCGATGTGTATCTCTTTTCCCACATTCGCGAACGATTGGGCAATGCAAAATTGTGGCTGCGCAACAACGTCTCGAACATATTCGCTCAATTTGTCGACACGGTTGTCTTTATCGTTCTTGCGTTTTATTCGTTCGAAACGTCGTTTAGCGCAAATGCCGCGTTTCTCTGGAGCATTATTCTCCCCTACTGGATGCTTAAAAACGCGATGTCGGCGCTCGTCACACCGCTTGTGTACGCCGGCGTAAAGTGGTTGAAGCAAGACCCGCAAAACTAGTATGCACATAACTCTCTCGTTCGTCGCAAGTGCCGACGGCCGAGTGACGGGCCCCAAAGGCCAAGAGTCGCGCGTCTGGGCCTCTTCTCACGACCAAATCTTATTTGGAAAGCTCATCGAAAGAACGAGTCTCGTCATTATGGGGCGCAACACATACGAAGCGCACAAACAATTTTTCGTAAAGACGCCACACATTCGCAGGATTGTGATGACGAGCGGCAAGTCTGACAAGCGCGCGCCAAAAGGTGTGGAGTTTTCCTCCCTATCTCCCATGCGTCTCGCACAGTCCTTGAAAAAACAAGGATGCACGACGGCGCTCCTTGCCGGCGGCCCGCGCCTCAGCGCCGCCTTTTTCAAGGCCAAACTAGTAAGTGAACTTATTCTCACCATCGAACCAAAATTATTTGGCGGCGGTCTCCCTGTTTTGGAGGGTCCGATCGGCAGACCAAAGCTCTCACTACTTTCCGTCAAAAAATTGAACCGCGCGGGAACCATGCTGCTTCGTTACAAAGTTCACGTATAATGCGGCCATGCACTCATACGAAGTTGAGATAAAATCACTCTTGGGAAGCTCGGCGCGTGCCGATGAGGTGCGCTCCGCGATGAAAAAACTCGACTCTGATTGTCAGCTCGAATCAAAAAACAAGCAACTCAATCACTATTTTAAGGGCGGGACACTTGCAAAACTCCTTGAAGTAACGGGGCCAGAACTTTCGGCGACTGCGCACCAAAAGTTGGCCGACATGGCCGGAAGAGCAAAAGAATTTTCCGTACGCACCCGCGACAAAGACGGCTCTGTCTTTCTTGTCGTCAAAGCGTCAATGGGTGACGACACCAGTGCCAACGGCATCGCGCGAATGGAATTTGAAGAAGAAGTGCCACTGACGCTCGAAAAACTCGATGCACTCGTGCTCTCTTCCGGATTTGAATACGAAGCCAAGTGGTCACGCGAACGTGAAGAATACGTATGCAAAGGCGTGAATGTCACACTTGATAAAAACGCCGGCTACGGCTGGCTCGCAGAATTTGAGCGCGTTGTCCACGACGAATCAAAACTCGCCGAAGCCCAAACACAAGTCCGCGCTCTCATGGCGGAATTAGGAGTCCAAGAACTCCCCCAAGACAGGCTGGGCCGCATGTTCGCCCACTACAACGCCCATTGGCCGGAGTACTATGGAACAGAAAAGATTTTTACTATAGAATAGCGCCTATGTTTCTATCCGACATCGACATCAAGAAAGAAGTAAAGGCGGGGACCATTACCATAAAGCCGTTTGATGAAAAGCGTTTGCAGCCCGCGAGCTACGACATCCGACTCGGCAACAAATTTATCGTAAACGAAGAAAGCGCGACACACGTCATAGACCCTGTCAAGAAAATCTATGCAAAGACGCGCGAAATTGTGGTGAAAGACGGACACGAATTCATTCTGCACCCGGGCATCTCCATCCTCGGCACATCGAAAGAGTTTTTCGGCTCCGACGATTTTTTGGTGCAAATTGGAGGGAAATCGTCGCTCGCACGCATCGGCCTCATGGTCCACAACACGGCCGGCATAATTAACCCCGGCCACTTCTTGAACATCACGCTCGAACTTTCAAATCAGAACAACGTTCCGATTATCCTGCGCCCAGGTATGGAAATCGCGCAAATCACGTTTTCAATGATGTCCTCTCCCCCTTCGAGAAACTACAAAAAGACCGGTCGTTTCGCCAAAAATAACTGGGCTCACTTTGTCCCCGCGAAGAAATCTGGCAAGCCGAAAAAGGCGTGATATTCTGGACCAATGAGCGTGCAGCATCCAGAACAACAGTATTTAGACTTACTCCGAAAAGTGCTGGAAGAGGGCGAAGAGCAGGAAGATAAAGGTACGAAGATAAAAACCTACAGTCGCTTTGGCGCGCAGATTCGGTTTGATTTGTCTCAAGGCTTCCCACTCCTCACAACAAAAAAAGTGTATTGGAAGGGCGTCCTCCACGAACTCTATTGGTTCATGTCGGGGCAATCGAATATTAAGTATCTCGTTGATAACGATGTTCACATTTGGGACGACTATCCGTACAAAATCTATGTCGAAAAAAACCCCGCCGAGAAAATAACGAGAGACGAATTCATTGCGAAAATTAAAGCGGATGTAGAATTCGCGACGGCGCATGGCGAGCTTCCCCACATTTACGGCGAGATGTGGCGTAGATGGCAAGCAAAAGACGGGCGCGAAGTAGACCAGCTCGGCTGGGTTGTGAAAGAACTTACGAAAGACCCCGATGCGCACAACACGCTCGTTTCCTCATGGAATCCGGAATACTTGTATTCAATGGCCAAGCAAGGAGAAGGCGCACGCTTCCCCATTTGCCACAATATGTACCAAGTGAACATCAAGCACGGTAAGGTGTGCTTGCAGTTGTATCAGCGAAGCGCCGACATCTTCCTTGGCGTCCCCTTCAACATCGCAAGTTACGCACTTCTTACCGCAATCATCGCAAAAATCTTGGGGCGTGAACCCGGTGAATTTGTACACACGTTTGGCGACTACCACATGTACGAAAACCACCGTGAGCAAATTAAAGAGCAACTTGCCCGCGAGCCAAAGCCATTTCCCACAATTTCTTTCACACAAGATTTCAAAACACTCGAAGCCTTTCGTCCTGAGTTTGTAAAGCTCGAAAATTACGAGGCACACCCACCTATTAAGGCCGAATTGACGGTCGCTGGCGGCTATAATGCCGACTTGCACTCATAGCCCTATATGGTTTAGTTACTTTTTATTTTACGAGCCCCTTAACCTATCTCTATTTTCTATGCTCTACCCATTCATCAAGAAACAAGACCCTCAGGTTTACAAAGCACTTCTCGGCGAAGAAGAGCGCCAACGAGAAGGCTTGGAGCTCATCCCTTCCGAAAACTACGTCTCGAAAGCAGTCCGTGAGGCAAACAGCTCGAACTTTACGAACAAGTACTCCGAGGGCTATCCAGGAAAGCGCTATTACGGTGGCCAGAAATATACCGACATCGTCGAAAACATTGCACGCGATCGAGCGAAGAAACTCTTTAACGCTGGGTTCGCCAATGTGCAGCCCCACGCCGGCGCGCCCGCAAATGTCGGAATGTACTTCGCACTCTTGCAACCAGGAGACACGGTTCTCGGTATGGACCTCTCGCATGGCGGGCACCTTACCCACGGTCACCCCGTCACCTACCTGACAAAAATATTCCGTTTCGTTCGCTACAAGATGAAGAATCCAAACACGGGCGAGATTGATTACGACGAGATGCGGGAAGTGGCAAAGCGCGAGAAGCCGAAGATACTGCTCGGCGGCTACTCAGCGTACCCGCGTGAACTCGATTACAAAATTATGGCAGACATCGCTCACGAAGTGGGCGCACTCGCCGTCATG
>CAYIDY010000023.1:0-13010 GCA_964362305.1 uncultured Candidatus Saccharibacteria bacterium
CAAGAGCCGAATGTCGGAATCATGAAAAATGAGGGCGGTATGCAGATAGTCGCAGAGTCCGACGTCGAATACTTTCCGGGAGCGAAAGGCTATTTTGCGAGACCGGTTGGCGAAGGCATCTATCCTGGCGTCGTGATGATTCATGAAAATCGCGGACTCCGCCCCGAAACGAAACAGGCGGCCGAAGAATTGGCGAAAGCCGGGTACATGGTGCTTGCAGTCGACCTGCTCGGTGGATTCGGCGAGACGCAGGACGACGCCAAGGCGTTGACCGCAAACTTTAAGCAAGAAACTGGCGTTCAAAACATGCGCGCCGCAAGTGCATTCTTGAGAGAGAAAGGGGCACCGAAACTTGCCTCACTGGGATGGTGTTTTGGCGGACGACAGTCTATAGAGCTTGCAATTTCTGGCGAGAAACTTGATGCGACCGTCGTGTATTACGGCGGCAACATGGCAACGACAACCGAACGTCTTGCGCCAATAGATTGGCCGGTTCTCGGTATTTTTGGCGACCAGGATCGCGCGATTCCCGTTGAAATGGTGCGCACGTTTGAATCATCGCTGAACGCGCTCGGCGTCGAGAACGAAATACACATCTATCCGGGAGTCGGTCATGCATTTGCAAACCCTTCGGGGATGAACTATGCGCCGAACGAAACCAAAGATGCGTGGGAGAAAACGCTCGCATTTCTCGAGCGACAGCTGAAGGAATAGGAACGCGGCTGCGCGTCCGGAATGTCGCATGTACTTTGTCTACATACTTCAATGCAAAGATGCAACGCTATACACCGGAATTACAACGGACGTGGCGAGACGCTTCGAGGAGCACAAAAAAGGAATTGGAAGTCGCTATACACGCGCAAAAAAAGTAACACGCCTCGTGCATGTTGAGAAGCGGGGCACGAGATCGTCTGCCTCAAAACGAGAGGCGGAAATCAAAAAGATGTCGCGCGCAGCAAAATTGATGCTCTTTTCCGATAGACAGGCTTCGCAGAAAGCGTATAGTATCATCCTCAAGTAACTGGATACCGGTTCAATATTTCTTTGTGGCACCGCGCATAACGATAGAGGGCAAAACATACGAGCTCGTTCGCGTACAGCGCGGGGGACGGTCTTTCGTCTATAAAGGCGATGGAGAGTACCTGCGCATTGGTGAACCGAGGATTATAAAAAAACACCTCGATGCTCACACGCTGATGGAAAAGGCAGGCTTTCCTGTGCCGAAATTGCTCGTAACAGGAGTACATGATGAGCAGTCATATTTCACAGAGGCGACGATGGGAGAAGTGCGGCTCGGCGATGCTTTTGCTACCGACTTCGACTGGAATGCAATCACTCCTAAGCGCTTCGATGAATTTATTGCGATTGTGCGACGGTATGCCAAGGCGCAATTACAAGCACCGAAACCTCTAGCCAGTCTGCGCGGATTCAAGCCGGCAATTCACATTCGAACTCTCTGTCGCGAATTACCCGAGTATGCCGAGCGCATCGAAGCACGTTTCAAAGAAATTACGGAGCGTTTGTCTGTGTTTCCCACGGTACTTTCGCATGGTGATTTTAATCCACAAAATTTGTTTGCTAATGGCATTATCGATTTGGAACACGCGTTTCAGGGGCCATGGGGGTATGACATTGTGACGGCACTCGTTCACATTAATCAGTTTCCTGAGTCAAAAGAGTACGAATATTTTGCGCGCTACCGATTTTCTGATGCACAGAGGACCGAATATCTTCGCGTGTTCGACGCGCTCGCGGAAGAAAATAAGCTCCCAAAAATCTCTGAGTACCTTCATGATTTCGAATTTTGTCGCGCGGTGTGGTCAAGTGTTCGTATGGCGGAGCACCCAAAAATTCAAAAGTGGCGATATGATTTTTTCATCTCCCGGTTTCTAGCGCAAAGATAGGCTATAATTGAGCGCTATGAACGCGCAAAAACGGCGCCTGCTACGCAACGTTTTCTTCTTTTTCGGCAGCATCGTCGGAGCGATTCTTGTTGTGCGATTAGGAACGGTGCATACGTTTCTCGAATCAGTCGGCGGTCTTACCCATGTGGGAAGTTTTCTCGCGGGAATGTTTTTTACGTCCCTCTTTACCACGGCACCCGCGATTGTCGTCTTGGGACAACTCGCACTTACGACACCATTGTGGATTGTCGCACTCTTTGGGGGTTTGGGGGCAGTCGTTGGTGATTACATTTTGTTTCTTCTCATCCGTCAGGGCCTTTCAAAAGATGTCGAGTATCTGGTAGCACATTCCGGATTCAAACGTCTCCGTAAGATTATGCATACGAAACTTTTTCATCACGTCCTCCCACTCCTTGGCGCGCTTGTTCTCGCATCTCCCTTGCCAGACGAGATTGGGCTTGCGATGTTGGGCTTTTCAAAAGTAGACAAGGATAGATTCCTTCTTATTTCGCTCGCGATGAACACGCTCGGCATTTTTGTTATCGGGCTTATCGCGCGCGGCATGGCCGGTGTGTAATTTGCAGCCGTAATACTCGTCATATCTCACATGCGAACTTTTATCATAGCGCTCGTGTTTTTTGCCGTAGGCATATCCGGAGGCTATTATTTATGGGCGCTCAACGGGGTTGGTGAGATTGAGCACGCGCTCGGCAAACCCATACCTCTTCCACCGCAGCTCGCTCCGGCCACTCAGAAATCAGCTGCGCTTCCGCTTTCCGAGTCAGACATTGCAAGCGGCATCATCGGACAGTGGCAGAGTCTTGAGGAAGAATTCTCGCGTGAATTTTCCGTTGACGCCTCTGTACTTGATAGCTATCTCGGGAGCGCGCCGGAAACCATCGCAGGTAGATGGGCGGTGTTTACGGCCCCAGAGGGTGAGAAACCTCCGTTTCCGGTGGCACCGGGCACGGTGTACTTAAGGATTTCAAACCCAGAGGAAGTTATGTATTTTAAAGTTACTGAGTTAACGCGAAATAGTTTGGAGCTGTCATATCTCGATGGAAATGGTGTGCAAAAGTTTGAGAGGAAATAGTGCCCGCAATAGTGTAAGATACGCACATGCTCGCGGCGCCATTTTACGACCCCACAAAGAGTTACGAGGAAAACTATACCGAGGGGCCATTCAACGGATTTACCGATGGCGTCTCCGTTCCATTTGAAGGAGAACCACGATACGACTTTCTTGGCATAAAGATAAATTTTCCCATTGGTATTCCGGCCGGCCCGCTTTTAAATAGTAAATATGTTTCCGCTGCGTTTCAGAAAGGATTCGACTTGCCGGTGTACAAGACGGTTCGTGCATCTGAATTTCCGTGCCACCCATTCCCTAATGTGCTTTCGGTGAAAGTGGATGGTGACCTCACGCTCGAGAAAGCCAAGCAGCCACTTGTCGCCGATCGAGACTACGGTGAGCCGCTCTCAATAACAAACTCTTTTGGCGTCCCATCGCGCCCTCCTCCTGTTTGGCAGGAAGACGCAAAAAAGGCAGTTGCCAGTGCTGGTATTGGACAGGCAATGATAATGAGTTTTATGGGAACCGTTCAGGATGGACAGACAGCCGATGATTTTGTGGCTGATTTTGCAAAGGCGGCGGAACTGTCACTTGCATCAGGTGCGAAAATATACGAAGCAAACCTATCGTGTCCAAACATCGGGAACGAAGGATTGGTCTGTTACAACCTGGATATGACGGAGCGCGTGTGCGCGGCACTTCGCAAGGCGCTGGGGGAGGCGCCGCTTCTCGTTAAGGTTGGTTACTACCAGGACAATTCTGACATCGAAGAGCTTGCGCGCATTGTGAAGAAATATGCGCAGGGGATTTCGTCGATAAACACGATTGCCGCGCCGGTTGTCGATAAGGATGGCAAGCAAGCACTACCGGGCTCACCGGTGCGCTTACGTTCAGGTGTGTGTGGACATGCAATCAAATGGGCTGGGGTGGAAATGGTGCAACGACTTGTCGAGGCGCGTAAAAAGATGAAAGCAGATTTTGTCATTGTCGGATGTGGGGGCCTCACGGTTCCTGCGGATTACAAGGAGTATCGGGACGCGGGAGCGGATGTCGTCATGACCGCAACTGGTGCAATGTGGAATCCGTATCTTGCCAGAGAGATAAAATCGTTGTATAAATAAACATGATAACCAAAGCAGTCTCGGAGGGGGAGATGATGCGAGAATTGGCGGGTGAGAACTGCGCAGTATTTGGAATCTACGGCAAGGGTCTTGAAGCGGCACGCCTTACATTTTTCGGACTTTTTGCACTTCAACATCGTGGTCAAGAAAGCGCGGGTATCGCAACGAGCAATAGTGAGACAATTTTCTGCCATAAAGACATGGGTCTTGTGGCTCAAGTTTTTTCGGAAGACATAATTAAACAGTTGCCAGGGCATGCGGCGGTGGGGCACAATCGGTATTCGACAGCGGCCGGTTCAAAAGTCATTCACGCGCAGCCATTTCTCGTGAAGCGCGACTCGATTGCGCTCGCGCACAACGGGAACCTTCCCTCGACGCAGGCCCTGCAAGATTTCCTTCACTCAAAAGGCCATGATTTAAATGACGTCTCGGACTCGCGCCTCATCGCGGAAGCAATTGGTGTGTATATGGATGAAGGACTCTCAGTCGATGATGCAATTCGGAAGATATACCCGCTCATCACGGGCGCGTTTTCGATTCTCATTTTGGTTAAAGACAAACTCATCGCGATTCGTGATGAATGTGGTATTCGCCCTTTGTGCATCGGAAAACTAAATGGCGGTTGGATTATTTGTTCAGAAACATGCGCGCTCCACACCATCGGTGCGGATTTTGTACGTGAAGTAAACCCGGGCGAGATGGTTATTGTCGATGAGAATGGTTTGCACGGAGAACAGCTCGCTCCCGCGAATCAAAAGATGGATTCTTTTGAATTTGTGTATTTTGCGCGCCCCGACAGTGAGATTCTGGGAAAATCTGTTTACGACGTTCGTCGCCGATTTGGCGAACGTCTTGCGAAGGAGCTGAAAATTGAAGCCGATGTTGTCATTCCCGTTCCTGAAACAGCGGTACCCGTCGCGATAGGATATTCGCACGCATCCGGTATTCCTATGGAAATGGGACTTGCGAAGAATCGTTATATTCATCGCACCTTCATTCAGCCCGAGCAACACTTGCGCGAGCAAGGTGTCGGCATGAAATTAACGCCCATCGAGCGTGTCATAAAAGGAAAACGCGTCGTTGTCGCAGACGACTCTATTGTGCGCGGAACGACCTCGCGGCAAATCGTAAAAATGCTGTTCACAGCAGGTGCGCGTGAAGTACATTTCATCGTGTCCTCACCGCCCGTAAAGTATCCAGACTTTTACGGCATCGATACGGCAAAACAAAAAGACTTACTCGCCGCCACGAAATCAATTGAAGAAATGCGCGAATTCCTCGGCGCGACATCACTTCAGTTCCTTTCCTATCAAGGACTCGTCGATTCCATTGGTGTGCCCGAGCGCGACCTCAATACCTCGTGCTTCACCGGTAAGTATCCTATAGACATAAAAGAGCGCGCGGCGGAGATTGAGTTCAAGTAATATGCGTCGCACCAACCCCATTCCCGCTCACGCACAGATGGTCTTTAAAGGGAAGATTTTTGAAGTCTGGCACTGGGAGCAAAAATTGTTCGATGGTACAACCGCGACGTTTGAGAGATTGAAGCGCCCAAACACGGCGCAAGTTATTCCGGTTGTCGGTGACAAAATTCTTATCGTCGATCAGGAGCAGCCGGACACTAAACGATTTACTACCATCCCGGGAGGGCGCTGTGATGAAAACGAAGACCCGCTTGTGGCGGCGAAACGGGAACTATTGGAAGAAACCGGCTACGCTTCAGACGACTGGAAGCTTTTTCGAGAAGAAAATCCGGTGGGAAAGATGGAATGGACTATTTACACGTATGTAGCGCGAGATTGTCGCAAGGTACAGGAGCCGCAGCTCGACGCCGGGGAAAAAATGTCCGAGAGACTTATCACATTCGACGAATTCATTCAGCTGGGAAGCAGTGCCGATTTTTACGACAAAGAATTGGACCTTGAATTATCTCGCGCGCAGTTCGACGCGGCAAAAAGAGACGAGCTCCACGCACTCCTTTTTAAAGGGCACTGAATCTGACTTTTGAGCGGCAAAATGCTAGAGTACCCTCATGTGCGGGATATTTGCGTATACGGGTTCGAATGGGAAGAACGCGGCCAAACTCCTGGTTGATGGTCTCGTCTGTCTTGAATACCGAGGCTATGATTCGGCCGGCATCTACACTCCTGAAAGTGGCTCGATAAAGACGCCGGGTGCGGTGGGGGCGCTCAAGAAAAAAGTTCCTAAAAGCTTTAGTGGCAAGAGTGGTATTGCGCATCTGCGCTGGGCGACACACGGAGAACCAACAGAAAAAAATGCGCACCCTCATGCAGGAGGAGAATCACAAGTATGGGTGGTTCACAATGGAATTATTGAGAACTGGCAAGTATTGAAGCAGGGGCTTGAGAAAAAAGGGCATACGTTTATTTCTGATTCCGACACTGAGATAATTCCTCACCTTGTTGAAGAGTATTTAAAAAAGTTTAATGACTTTGAGAAAGCGGCACTTGCGGCACTCAATGATTTACAGGGTACCTATGGGATTGCCATGCAGTACAAAGGTGAACCGGACAAACTCATCGCCGCGCGCATGGGCTCACCGATAGTTTTGGGAGTCGGCAAGGACGAGCATTTTATTGCTTCCGACCCTTCGCCGATTCTGCCGTACACAAAAAAAGTTATTTTCCTGGAGGATGGCGAAGTTGCCGTGTTGACTCCGGAAAAGCATCGTATTTTCAAACTCGACGCGACGGGAGTGCGCAGAAAACCGGAAACAATTGAGTGGAGCGCGGAAGATGCACAAAAAGGTGGCTTCGAGCATTTTATGCTTAAAGAAATAATGGAAGCGCCTGACGTTATTGAGAATACACTGCGCGGGCGATTGCTTGTGAAAAAAGGCGAAGCAAAGCTTGGGGGACTTGAGGAGGTTGCTGAGCGGCTCGCGAAGATAGACCGCATTATTATTGTTGCGTGTGGTACCGCATACTATGCCGGGCTTGTCGGGGAGTACATGTTGGAGCGGTATGCGGGAATTCCGGTGGAAGTAGAAATCGGTTCGGAATTTCGTTATCGAAGTCCCATCATCAACAAGAAGACTGCGATTCTTGCAATTTCGCAATCGGGAGAAACTATAGACACACTGGAAGCTGTACGCGAGGGAAAGCGACATGGAGCACTTACACTCGGAATTGTGAATGCGGTTGGTTCGACCATCGCACGCGAGACCGACGCGGGAGTGTACAACCATGCTGGTCCGGAAGTGAGCGTTGCCTCAACAAAGGCATTTATTTCACAAATTACTGTTCTCGCGCTCATCACAATGTTTTTGGGGAGACAGCGTGGAGTGAGTGCTAAACAGGGTAGGGAAATTGCCGAAGAGCTCGTCGCGATGCCGAAGAAAGTCTCACGCGTGCTTGAAACGGAGAAAAAGATCGAAGCGCTGGCCAATAAATATTTGTCTAGTCGCGATTTTCTCTACATTGGGCGGACAATCAATTCTCCCGTCGCGTTTGAAGGAGCATTGAAATTGAAAGAACTTTCGTATGTACACGCGGAAGGGTGCGGTGCGGGCGAGATGAAGCACGGTCCCATTGCGATGATAGACGAAAAATTTCCAACGATTGCGCTTGCGCCCAAAGATAGCGTCTATGAAAAGATGCTCTCAAATATTCAGCAGTTGAAAGCGCGCAAAGGTCCCGTTATAGCCGTCGCGACCGAAGGTGACATGGAAATCCGGAAGTTCACGGACGATGTTATGTACGTTCCCGAAACCATCGAGCTCCTCAGCCCAATTCTGAACGTCATCCCACTTCAGCTGTTTGCGTATTACTTCGCAAAGGCGAAGGGTCTCAACGTTGACCGTCCGCGCAATCTTGCAAAGTCCGTTACGGTAGAGTAACTAGATCTTGACGATCTTTTCCCAAGAGCGGCCAGCGACACCGAAGTGGCCGTAGGCTGCCGTTTCCTGGAATATAGGCTTGGTGAGTCCGAGGCGTTCGATGATAGCGCGCGGGCGAAAATCGAAATGCTCATTTACTTTTGCCGTCAGGTTCTTTCCGTTTTCGTCAAACGCTTCAACCATGACTGGGTCAATACGACCAATCGCGTACGCGACAGAAACAAGCGCTTTTTTCGCGTAGCCATTTGCTACTAGGTTTTTTGCGACGAAGCGGCACATGTATGCCGCTGAGCGGTCGACTTTTGTTGAGTCCTTTCCTGAAAACGCACCACCACCGTGAGGCAAAAGACCGCCATACGTGTCGACTTGAATTTTGCGGCCGGTAAGCCCAGCGTCTGCGTAGAAGCCACCTTGGATAAACTGACCCGTTGGATTTACGAGGATTTCTATGTTCGTTAAGTCACCGAGGATAGGCTTGAACAAGTGCTTAACCAAATCTTCGCGTATTTTTTCCTGCGTGACTTTTTTGTCATGCTGCGTCGAGCAGAGAGCGGTGATGACCTGGCCGTTTGAAATAGTTACCTGAGTCTTTCCGTCCGGCATCGCCCACGGCAGTTTCTTTGAGCGGCGCAATGCCTCAAGTCGTCGTGCGAGCGCATGGGCGAGAACGACACCTTTCGGCAACATTTCCTTTGTCTCATTCGTCGCGTATCCGTACATAATACCTTGGTCACCTGCGCCGCCGGTGTCCACTCCCATCGCAATGTCGTTTGATTGCTGAGCTACCGTATCAAGAATCTTCAATTTTTCCTTGTAGCCTATTTCCTTGTACACACGCGCTGCAATCTTTTTGTAGTCGAGCTTCGCATTAGTACGAATTTCTCCACCGATCATTAATGTTCCATGACTTCCAAATGTTTCGATGCCAGCACGCGTGTGTGGGTCTTGTTTTAGCGCGGCGTCTAATATCGCATCAGAAATCTGGTCACACACTTTGTCAGGGTGGCCGCTGGTAACACTTTCTACGGTGTATCTCTCTAAAAGATGGAACATGGTTATGTCTATAAAATGATTAATCTCCCTGTACGGGAGATTCTTTTACAAAAGCATCTTCCCGGGAGGGACTGGTTTGGCACTTTATCTTCCCTAGAAGACAAGTTGCCGGCGGCTGTGAGCCAGAACTCTGACCGCGCTCTTGATACGTATGGGGTGTGTGCACGCACAATAGCAGATGGTCGCATTGGCGCAACTCTGTTATTCTCTAGGTTTGTGGAAAACGGATTTAGAGTCGGGGTCACCGTTCTTGTCATACGGAATGAATTAGTGCTTCTCGGTATGAGAAAGAATTCCTTTAGTTCCGGAAATTGGGGCTTGCCCGGCGGACACGTTGACTTTGGCGAATCTCTTCAAGGCGCAGCTGCACGGGAATTGGAAGAAGAGACCGGGCTCAAAGCGCGTGCGCTTGAGTTTACGAATTTAGTGAACCGTCCTTTTGAAGAATCACACTTCCTGCTAGTCAATTTCAATGCCGTTGGCGTTGAGGGGGAACCAGAGCTACGCGAGCCCGACAAATGCGAGAAGTGGGAATGGTTTCCACTCGGTGCACTACCGGTGAATATTGTTAAGTCGCACCAGCAGCAATTACAACTTTTTATTGAGAAGTCAGTTTTTGCAGAGTACGTATGAAGAAGATTATCCTCGCCTCCCAATCGCCCTGGCGCAAAATCATTCTTGAGAAGCTTGGGCTCACGTTTGATGTAGTGGTGAGCGACTACGAAGAAGACATGACTCTCGCACTTCCGCCGCATAAACTTGCACTAACGCTCGCGCGAGGCAAAGCAGAGGCGGTTGCTGCAAAAAACAAAAATGCACTCATCATCGCTGCAGATACCTTTATCATTTTTGGCGACCGATTAATGGGGAAGCCAGGGACACCAGAGCGCGCGATTGAAATGCTCACCGCGCTTTCAGGGAACTGGCACGAAATAATTACAGGCTTTGTGATTCTCGACGGCGATACGGGGCTAGAAGTAGAGCAACTTGTTTCGACACGCGTTCATTTGCGCCAAGCAGATGCAAATGAGATTGCGGCGTATGTGGCAACGGGGGAGCCTTTAAATGTTGCAGGTGGCTATGCCGTTCAGGGACGGGCTGGAGCACTCATAGACCGGATTGAAGGGGATTATTGGAATATTGTAGGCCTCCCAATGTCGGCGCTTGTGGTGGAGCTCAAGAAGTTCGGTATTACGCCACAATAATCGCTTGTTGCAAAGGCTCACGCAGACATATACAGTGTTAAATTCATGAAGAAAGTTGTCACTATAGGAGGAGGGACAGGCCGATTTACCTTGCTGTTGGGCCTTAAAAAACACCCCGTGGACATTTCGGCGATTGTTGCAATGTCGGACAACGGAGGCTCGACAGGGCGTCTTCGGGACGAGCTTGGCGTGCTTCCGCCAGGCGATATTCGACAGTGTCTGATTGCGCTTTCAGGCTCCGCCCTGACGATGCGAAAACTTATGGGTTATCGCTTTGAAAAGGGCGGTCTCGCTGGACATAACTTTGGAAACATCTTAATTTCGACATTAGAGAAAATTACCGGCTCTCTTGAAGCATCACTTCGGATTGTTGGCACTATTCTCAACATAAAAGGACGAGTTATCCCGGTGACCACAGACAACGTCGAGCTTATTGCACAATTGCAGAACGGAAAAACAATACGCGGGGAAGATGCACTCGATCACTACAAACTACTTTCACGGGTGGGCGTGAAAGATATGTATTTAAAACCTCGTGCGCACGCTAATCCGCGGGCGTTAAAAGCAATACGCGAAGCCGACCTTCTCGTCGTTGGGCCAGGCGACATCTACACGTCGCTCATTCCGAACTTTCTTGTCGGCGGGATTAGTGAGGCATTTGTAAAATCTAAAGCGAAGAAAGTGTACGTCGCGAATCTCATGAACCTGATAGGACACACCGATAATTTTTCCGTTGCTGATTACGTCGATGTGCTTGAGGAAGTGATTGGAAAACGCGGGGTATTTGATACCGTCGTATGCAATACACGAAAGCCATCTCCAGCGCTACTGAAAAAGTATAAGAAAGAAGGGACTCCAGTAGTCTGCGACATGGAGCGACTCACGGGTCGCAACGTGGAGCATGCTGATGTGTTGGCGAGCGGCATCGCAACGATTGCGAAAGGCGACACACTGCGCCGCGTCCTCATTCGTCACGACTCGGAAAAGCTTGCGAAAGTATTGGTCGACCTCCTTCACAAAAAAAAGTAGCATGGAAATTTTCCGCACGTCTGCAATCCTTATCATCGTTTCGTTTCTCATCCACTTTGTGTGGGAGTACTTTCATTTCGGGCTGTATGCCGGCTACGAGACATGGAGCGGAGAAGTGCCTGTGTACTGGCTCGCGACATTGGGTGACGTGCTTTACACACTCGGGGCATTCGCACTTGTGTCTGCGATAAAGAAATCATATGAGTGGATTTCAACTGCGACACTCGCTGATTACTTGATGCTGGTTACGCTTGGGTGTCTGATTGCGCTTTTTGTCGAATACAAAGGCCTCGCGCTCAACCGGTGGGAATATTTGCCCGAGATGCCTATCATTCCGTTCCTTGGCGTCGGGTTGTCACCGGTTCTACAAATGGCGATTCTTCTGCCTGCTACTGTTCTTGTGACGCAGTGGGTAAGTAATCGGTTCCGCGAAGCGTCATAATGACGTACAATGCACATATGAAATCATCACGATACGCCGTTATAGCAATAGCAGCTCTTATCCTCGCCGTCGGCGCGTGGTACGTATGGAGCTCACGCACTCCTTCAGGTCCACAATCGGCATGGAGCAATGCCGATGAAAGCATGATAAAGCTCGACCTGATTCGTCCTGGAGTCGCCGTTCTGCCAAAGTTTATAGTAAGTGGTGAGGCTCGTGGACCGTGGTTTTTTGAGGCAAGTTTTCCCGTCGAAGTGCTGGACAAGGACGGTAAGCAAATTGCGCAGGGTATAGCACAGGCGCAAGGGGAATGGATGACCGAAGAGTTCGTACCGTTTCGCGCTGAAGTGAACGTCGGTGATTACAGTGGCCCCGCGACTGTGGTACTGCATAGAGATAATCCGTCCGGCATGTCAGAAAACGACGCTTCGCTCTCGGTACCAGTGGAGGTGTTGGAAGTAAACTAAACGTCGGAGTATGACAGAGAATTCGGGCAATGTTATTAAGGTAAATTTCCCCAAAAAGGAAAGCGCTCAATCGAATTCGCCAGCTTCGCCGGAAGGGGCAGACGTCATTCCGTTTCCTGAAAGAAAATCAGCAAACGTGGATTCGCTTTCTGAGTTCGAAAGCACGCTTGCACTGCTAGAAGACGCCATTGGAAAACTAGCAGCTGATATAATTCAGGCACGACGAGAGGGAAAAGTGAATGACGCTCGCAAAGTACAATCCGAACACTCCGAACAGTGGACTGGATTTCAGAGTGAATACGAGCAACTTTTGAAGGACATCCAACGATATACGAGCTTGGATGAGATTTCTCCATCGGAAAGTAAACATATACTGGATATTGTTAAGGCTGCGGAATTTCTCTCAACAGCGTCATTTGTCTCCGATGAAAAGCGGCAGGTACTGCTGAAAGAAATGGGGGTACTGCATGCAGTGGTACGTTCGCTTTCGCAAAGCGTCACATGACGCGAAGTGTTCGAGCCGCGCGCATAGTCCGCTATCTTAAGAAGGAGTATCCGCAGCCAAAAACGGAATTGCACTACCAGACGCCGTTTCAATGCATTGTTGCGGTAATGCTCTCTGCGCAGTGCACAGACAAGCTCGTAAATAGAGTGACGGAGACGCTATTCAAGAAATATAAACTCCCAAAAGATTTTGCCGATGCGAAACTAGCGACACTTACGAAAGAGATATCATCAGTTTCATTTTTCCGTAATAAAGCGAAGGCAATTACGGGTGCCCCCAAAAAAAAAGGGGGTTGAAATTGCGGCCCAATACCCCCCACCCCCCAAAACCGGCACACACAAACCCGCCGAGGCCAA
>CAYIDY010000024.1:0-12814 GCA_964362305.1 uncultured Candidatus Saccharibacteria bacterium
ATATGGTGCCGTGGGGCACGACTCTCATAGCAAAAATCCCTCCCAGGGAAACCCTGAGAGGGAAATTTTGGCTCAAAACCTAGGAGTCAGCACCTTTTAAGGGGCGCTGGGGTCGAACTAGTCCCGGCGATGAGACACTTCTGTCTGGATGCGCTCGATGGTGCGAGCAGCAGCCTCTTTTCCACCCAAACCAAAGGCCAAACCAAAGGCCAGCGCTATCGCGATGACAAGCCCTGTAAAGAGCGTCTGAATCAAAGCGCTTGCGACGCCAAGTTGTGTCAATGCCGCAATAATTGCGAAAATCCAAATAGACCACTTTGCAACGGCTCCGGCGAGATTCGCAGAAGTAACGCCCGCGGCCTTTGCCGAGCCGACGACGATGTTCTTAACCACGTCTGCAACGATAGCTGCAAGGACGAGGAAGAGGACCGCGACGATGACGTTCGGGAGGTACAAGAGCACAACACCTTGCAAGAAGGAGTTCACCTGGTAGAGACCCAACACGTCGAGTGCTGCGACCAAAAAGACGATAATCACGAACCACTTCACCAAGGTACCCAAGAGGATGCCGACGTGGAGGTGGTAGCCGGTGTTCTTGAACGCATCGTTAACGCCTGCAACTTTCATTGCTTCGTCAACCTTGAGAACTTCCACCACCTGCTCGATTATCTTCTGAAGAATAAGGCCGAAAACCCATCCGACGAGGAATAGAACCAACGCCACGAGGATATTCGGAACAAACGATGCGATTGCAAACCAGACGTCGTTAAACGAATTCTGGAGAACGCTCGCTGACTGTCCAATTATCATAAATACAATTTTTTAATAAAACCTAATAACGGGTTCGACCCCGCGCTTTTATAGCGCTGACCTCGTGCTTGACGCACGGACCATTTCAAAATGATAGCACTCCCCCGTCAAGATGGATGGATTTGGGAGAGGGCTTGTGGATAGAGCTTCTACACGAGCCCTGCGCGGTTTACCAAAATGCGGTGAGGAAAATCCAAGGTGTCTCGAAGAAGTCGGTCTTGGATGGTAAGGCGATATCGAAATTCAGTTGTTGGGAACGCCGCATAACGGATTTCCCTGCCAAAAAATGGCTCCAGTCCTTTGACCGCCTTCTCCAATCGCCGCTCGTCGAGCGAATCCCATCCAATTATGAGGTCGGCTGGACGTGTCGTATCGCCCATGAATATTCCCGAGAGAATGACTGTGGAAAGTCGACCAGAACCCTTCAAGGCCTTCTCTACTTGTTTAAATTCAGAAGGCGATGTCTCTTGTACAAACGAGGACACCGCACGAAGATAGGGAGATTCAGTATTTGCCATCCAACACTCTTCAGTCTGACCCTTCTTTTTGCCCTTAAGTCCGTCGGCTTCAATTCTTTTTGAGATTTTCTTAACAATTCCAAGCTTTTCAAGCACCAAAAGCTCCTTTTTCAAAACAGAAGAGCTGACACCAGCAAGCTTGGCGAGTCCGGGAAGACTGTCGGTAGTTCCTGATAATGTTGCACGTAAGACGCGTGCACGCGCTGGGTTCCCCAAAAAGTTCGCGAGAAAGTCGGACATAGCGCGCATTGTATACTAAAAACACTCCGCGCGTGGCGGAGTGTTTTTGTGGAAAGAACGTAAGAATTACTTCAAAGTTACTTTTCCGCCTGCTGCCTCTATCTTCTTCTTCAACTCCTCCGCGTCCTCCTTCTTCATGTCCTCTTTGAGAACCTTTGGAGCGCCGTCGATAAATGCCTTTGCTTCCGCAAGACCGAGTGCAAGTGCCTCCTTCACTACCTTGATAACAGCAACTTTCTGATCGCCTGCTGCGGTAAGTTCAACCGTGAAAGTTGACTTCTCTTCCGCTGCTGCGGCTGCTGGGCCTGCTACTGCAACTGCTGCAGCAGAAACGCCCCACTTCTCCTCAATTGCCTTAACAAGCGTATTGAGTTCCAATACGGTCATCTTCTCTACTGCCTCAATGATTTGGTCGTTAGTCATAGTATTTTTCTAATGATTTCTAATTCTTCGTTTTCGCTACTTCGCTCAATACGACAGCAAAGCGCTGACGTGGAGAGTTGATAACCTGCGCGAACATGCCGCGCAATACCTGCATCGATGGGATGGTTGCGATTTCTTGCATCGCTGCCTGGTTCATCAACTTGCCTTCAAAGACACCTCCCAAAATCGTGAGCCTGCCTTTGAATTCTTGTGCAAATTTGTGAACGAGGCGAGCTGCAGCTGTTGCGTCTTCTCCTCCGCCGTATGCGAGCGCGACTTCACCTGGCATTTCAGCATCTGCCGAAGTAAGGCCAAGCGTGTCGAGTGCGCGACGAATGAGCGTCTTCTTGATGACCGTGTATTTCACACTTTCACCACGAAGAGCGCGGCGCATCATTGTCTCGTCGTGCACGTTCATGGTTTTGAAACCAACGAACACCGCCGACGCCGATGTCTTCAGCGCATCTCCCAAATCCTTCACCAATGCAATCTTCTGATCTTTTGTTTTTTTCATGTACAAAGAGATCTAGCTTTCTAAAGGTACTAGACCGCCCCGTTAGGAGAGTTCGACCTCGGAAGGAAATTAAGTCTCAACGAGACACCCTCTGTCTTTGGCCTAGTCGAGACAATGTACCAGAAAGTCGGGCAAGGTCAACAAAAATTGAGGCCACCTATCTTCTGCTAACAGGGTTCGTAGTAAATCCAATATCTCGCTCGAGCTCTGTATTTGGCACAAAAGTAACGTACGTTCCGAGGCCAGCATATCCAACTTGAAGGTCCCGGAAAACAGTAGGATGCTCGCGAAGGAGGCGGACCTCGTCGCCATCAACTTTTGACGACGCAAGGTAAAAATTATCTCTAACTTTATTGAAGGAAGAAAACACTCGAGTAAGAGCTTCGTTTTCCTCACGGATAACTCTTAATCCTTGTTTATAGTTCTCAACAAATGGCGTAACGCGGCCCTCCAATAGTAAAATCGCTTTATCAAGTTTTGCGACGTCAGTTATATACGGAACAGCAAACCAGGAAGATACCGTGAGACGAAGGTTGAATTCGTCCCACTTATCTACAAGTCTGCCTTCTTGTGATGCTTTTAGAGCTCGCTGAAGGCGACTTATGTTACGTTGATAATCATTCGCACGGGGATCCCCCATTGCGTCCGGAACCAATGTTAGGATTGTGGCTATTGGCGCTTTATTTACTCTCTCTTCGATGGGAGCAGCAATATCAGAGCGGAACCTTGCTACCGTACTACTTGCCCTCACATAGTCTAAATCAAGCCCCTCCTTGGGAAATATTTGCCGTAGTTCGGCTTCCGTATTTCTTGAAAAATAATAAGCTCCGCTTTTTACCCGAACAGCGCCATAGATATGGGAAGCGTCTCCCTCTTTGAGATGCGTTCGCGATCGGTGTATGTCCGGAGTAAGACTGATATCGTTTTCACTTGGCGGGTGAGAAACCTTTTCACGACCAGGAGGATCTGAAGGGTGTGTGTGTATGTGAATTGCAAAAAGAATATTTTCCTTTGAAGCACCTTCCCATAATGGTGTACCTGCTATTGCGTTTAGTGTTCGAATGGATGCTTTCATCCGAACCCACGCTGTTTTTCCGTCTTTATACTTCACAAAAATAGCTGAGTGCTCGAGCCCTGTCCGTTCTGTGTCACTCCACAATCGATTCATGCCTGATACATAGGACTCATCTTTGAGAACTTCTGAGGCGTGCAAAGTATCTGACTGTCCGAAAAGAAAATGCACTTCAGGTATCGAAGAAAGTGGTAGTGCAGCACTCCCCAAGACAAATGCGCGCCTATTTATATTGCGCCCTCCATTGTCGGGTTTATCCATTCTGGAACTATAACAAAACCGCGGCCTCGTGGCCGCGGTTGTTTTGGAGAGTGCGCTATTTCTTTCTCTTTCCAACTCGTCTTCGAGAAACAATGAAGACGTTTGAGTATTTTTTTGGTCGGCGGGTTTTTTGTCCCTTTCCTGTCGGCTTACCCCAGAGAGACTTTGCGCGGCGAAGTCCACGGCCTTGCTTACCTTCACCACCACCGTGTGGGTGGTCAACCGGGTTCATCGCGCTTCCACGAACCGTTGGGCGGATTCCCTTCCAGCGGCTACGGCCAGCTTTGCCCAACACCTGGAGACGGTATTCATCGTTTGAAGATTCACCAATTGTTGCCCATGCGGTTCCGAGAATGCGGCGAACTTCGGTTGATGGCATTTTGATATGTGTGTAGCCTGCGTCTTGCGCGATAACTTCTGCAAAATTTCCCGCTGAACGAGCGACTTTGCCTCCCGCGCCTGGCTTCAACTCGATGTTGAAAACGAATGTACCGACAGGCATGTTGCCAAGCGGAAGGCGGTTACCGCGCTGAATGGCTACATTTTCGCCGACAGTAAATGTGTCGCCAACTTTCATTCCTTTTGGCACAACGACGTAACGGCGATCGCCGTCTGCATAGACCGCAAGAGAGATGAACGCTGAACGACTTGGGTCGTATTCAATCGTTGCGATGCGCGCAGGAACGTCTTTTTTGTCGAACGTGAAGTCAACATTGCGCCACAAGCGTTTGTGACCGCCTCCTTTGTGACGAGTTGTGATACGGCCATCTGCGTTTCGTCCCACATCACGTTTTCCGCCCGAAACGAGCGACTTCGTCTTCTTGTCTCCCGAGAGAAGCTCGCGGTAATTGACGCGACTTGCGCCGCGGAGGCCTGCTGTTCGTGGTTTGTAGAATTTCAAGGTCATACGATTTATTTATAGTGAGTTCAGTCGAACTACATGATTGTTATAGTCTCGCCCTGCTTCAAGTACACATATGCCTTCTTCCCTCCCTGCTTTGTGCCTACCTGTCCTGTACGCATGTTACGAACGCTTTTTGTCGGGATGCGAACAACACGTACTGCGTGGGGACGAACTTTATACACTCGCTCGATAGCTGATTTGATTTGCTGCTTTGAGGCAGTTGGTACGACGTCAAATACGTACACACCCATACCGGTAGACATCGTCGCCTTTTCCGTGATGCGCGGCTGCAAAAGTACATGAGAAACCTGAGAGCCAATGTTCCCAGAAGCAGGAGGCGCCGCTACCGCTGCGACGGTGTCCACTTTCTTTTCTTCCTTCTTTTTTCGTGAAAATAGAGCCATATAGTTTATTGGTCACCACGCTGTGTTACTTGGAGCGACTCCTCCTTCACCTTCTTCGTGGTGCGCTTCTTTGCTTTTGGTGCTTTTTCTTCCACTCCTCCTTTTTCGCCAACACGATGAGAGAGAATTGCGCAGGATGCGTCCGGGTTTTCAATGATGATGTATGCGTGCTGGAGAATTGAGACCGGGTTCAGTTCGCGTACGGCCTTAATTTCTACATTGCCAATGTTGCGGAAACTTTTCACAACTGCATCACGCGGGTCGGCAAGAGCAACAAGCGCTGCATTCTTTGCCTTCTCGAGCTTTGTAAATCCGAGAGAGCTTGCGAGTGATGCAATGGCTTTCTTTGCAGCTGCTGTTTTTGGCACGTCAATGCCGAACGAATCGATGAAAATTATTTCTCCCTTCTCGAATTTGCGAGAAAGTGCCATCGCGAGCGCTTTTGCGCGCATCTTCTTTGGCACGGTGCGCGCGTACGACTTATCGTTTCGAGGACCATGTGTTACACCACCACCGCGCCAGATTGGACTACGAGTAGAGCCGTGGCGAGCGCGACCAGTTCCTTTTTGCGCCCATGGCTTTCGTCCACCACCGCGTACTTCACCACGCGTCTTCGCATGAGCAACCGGCGTGCGTGCATTTCCCTGCATGGAAGTGACAACCTGGTGCATCAGGGATTCGTTCCAGAGTACATTGAAAACAGCCTCAGGAAGCGTGATGCTTCCCGCTTTCTTTCCTTGTGTGTTGTAAATAGTTGAATCCATAATGTTTAGCCGCGAATTTCCACGAGCGTTCCCGGCTTCCCTGGAACTGCGCCTGAAATGACAATCGTGTTTGATGTAGCATCCACCTGAAGGATACGCAAGTTTCGTACTGTCACGCGCGTCCCACCCATGCGGCCCGCCATGCGCTGACCTTTTGAAACGCGGCCACCGGCGCGACCCGCACCACCGATAGAACCCGGAGAGCGTTCTTTATTTTTCTGACCGTGAGAACGTGGGCCACCGTGGAAACCGTGGCGCTTCACAACACCTTGAAAACCTTTACCTTTTGAAATTGCTGAAACAGCGACAACATCGCCCGGGTTGAATACCGAAACGTCGATTTTTGTGCCTTTTTCTTTCATTTCACCTTCACGAGTCTCACGAACAAAGCGGAAATTGCCGAGGTCTTTAAAGTGGCCGAGCTGGGGCTTTGCGATATTTTTTGGCTTTCGGTCACCGGAGGCGAGCTGCATCGCTAAGTAGCCGTCTGTTTCAACAGTCTTTACCTGCGTGACGGTCATTGGCGTTGCAGAAATAACGGTTGCCGCTGATGCTTCGCCGTTTTCGCTGAACACTTGAGTCATGCGACCCTTCGTTCCGATGATGAATTTTGATGCCATAATCATTGCTTCATATCGACTCCTCGGCTCGGAAATGAACACAAGTGTTCATTTCTCTCGCCCTACGTCGCCGATGAATGAAAAATCCACGCAACCAGCGTGGACATTACGTCTCTACGCCAGTGGTCCCGTATGGGGACATGGAGCCTCTTTCGAGGTCGCCGCAGTATATACGAGATAGCAGACAGCGCAAGTATTACGCGTTCTGCCGCTGAATCGCGTGACGTCGATGCAAATGCAACAACCACCAGAGGAGGAGAATTGCAATGAACAAACAGGCAAGAATTACACAGTAAAGTAACAGCGGTGAAATCGGTTGCCCCCACGGCGTCACTACCCCATCAAAATACTGCAGTGCTATCTCGCTCCCCGGTAGTGGGGGAAGGACAAAGTCATCAACTACTTTTTGGGTTACCGCTTCCTGCGCAAGCGCATCCACCATCGAATTCAGCTCGGCAGGCGAGAGTGCCTTAGAGCGAGGATCAGACAAAAGGGCTGCACGAAATTCTTCACGTAGCTGTGCTTCTTGGTCGAGACCCTGCGCGCCAACCATCATAGGCGCGACACTGAGAGAAAAGAGTACAGTGGCGATTAGTGCGCGAACCATGGTCTAAGCATAAAACACACATCCCCTCTGTCGAGGGGATGCAGTGGAGAACTTTATTTTGAGTGATGGGACTACATCATCTTAACGTCGATAGAGACGCCTGATGGAAGGTCGATGTTAGTCAACGCTTCAATAACTTTTGGAGCCGGGTTCAAGATATCGATCATGCGCTTGTGAATGCGCATTTCAAATTGTTCGCGAGAGTCTTTGTCGATGAAGGCGCCGCGGTTAACGGTGTACTTTTTGATGTCGACTGGGAGTGGGACAGGGCCAACAACAGTTGCGCTGTAACGGTTTGCGGTATCGATGATTTGCTTCACCGAAATATCGAGAACGCCGTGCTCATACGCTCGCACTTTGATGCGGAGGCGATGCGCCGCGTCTGCCGCTTTCTTGCCCTTCTTGGGCTTTGCAACTGTCTTTACCTCTGTCATAGAACGCGTGGGAGTATGCACTACTCTCCGCAAAAACGCAAACGCGCAGTTGTCCCCTCCCAAACCCTTACTACCCGTCACCTCTGTTAACAAAGCCGTGACGTGAATAGGTGCACGATTATACTGCTTTGATGTCATCCAAAATGTCGACGCCCTTCTGGGAACGTCATATCCAGATTTTCCGCGCATCGGCATTTTTGCTCATTACTGCTTGGATGCTCTTCGGACCATTCTACCGTCAGGTGCTGGGAGAAACTAGCTATATATTCATGAGATGGATGATGTTCAGCCACAAGGGGGTTGGTATGCTGGATGTGACTTTTTACCAGAGAGAAGAAGACGGTACTCTTGTGAGGCTCGACCACAAAAAGATCCTCGGATATCCGGAAGGCGCTGAGCCAGAACACATGAGAGGGCTCATGGACGTGTACAAAGTGGGAGATAGTCTATGTGATTCATTGGGGGGAGCCGATATCCGTATTGTTGCGCGAAAAGCCACAACACAAGGGTGGAAAGATGTCTCCACGCTGAGCAGAGAAGATAATGTATGTCCATTGCTCACTTATATATGAACCTGGAGCGCGTGGCATCGCGGGTTATCGATTGGGCGCTTCACACCGAGGGCTCTTCACGCACATCCGCACTCATCCGCATCGGCATCCCGCTCATAATCTGGGCACGACTCGCGAATGATCTTGCGTTTTTTAACGAACCATCGCTGGCACGAATACTCTTCGAGGCAAATTTCTTTGCCGCAACAACACTGATGCTCCTCGGATATTATTCCCGCACGGCATGTACTTGGGCGGCACTTAACATGTTGGCCATCTATTACTACGGTGGGTATGTGCTCGGTATCGAGCCATGGACGCATCATCATATATCGCTGCTCGCCATGGCGACCGCTCTCTCTGCACTGACCCCGTGCGGCAAATCGTACTCACTCGACAGATATTTTGCCGTGCGAAAAGCTCAACATCTTGGTCACACAATTCCTGCCGAATCAGGAAATCTATGGGGACTCCGTCTTATGAGCCTCCAGCTGTCAATAATGTATCTAGGAACTGCCTTCGATAAGACATCGTGGGCATTTCTTGGCGGCGACCGACTGGAAGCGCTCTTCATGTATTACTACTCTGGATCGACATACCCTGACATGATTGGTTTTCATGCACTGATGATTGTGCTCTCTATATTGACCGTGGCGCTTGATTATATTCTTGCATTCGGACTAATCTTTGAAGCGACGCGCAAATGGCTCATCATTCCCGGTCTTATCTTTCATGGGATTCTGTATCTGTTCTTGCCCGTCTTTACATTTACTGTCACCGTGTGGCTTCTCTATCTTGCATATCTGAACGCCGATAAGGTGCATGCGTTCATAGATACGATGCACGGCTACAAAAAAGATGGAGCCTGAGCTTCTCCCCAGGCAACCGCGCCTCCTCTTTTTAAGACTGTGTATACTAACGTGGTGCCGTAAATCACAAAAGCCCCGTCTAAGGGGGCTTTTGCTTTTTGGGCCATTACGGATTCGTTTTACCTGCGACTCCAGAGATGTGGGTGGCTTTTCACCATGGCTCTGGTAGCGAGGTTTAGGATTTCTCCTGAGCCTCTTTACGCGTTTTCTTAACTCTCTGACCCAATTATCCCGAGTGGCTAGACCAAAGCGCGATCTAGAAAACCCTTAGGAAGCGTTGAGTGGACCTTTGTAGTGCTCTTGCGAGCCAAATTCCTCTCTTCGCCGTAGTGCCGTAAAGCGCTACGTGGATTACTGTATCACCGCGTTATGTGTATCTCATAAAGCCGTCAGTCATGCTTTCGGGGAAAAGCTGTTGGTAACGGTGTTGAAAACTGTTTTTTCAAGGCGAGGTTATCAACAGGCCTCCACAAAAAATAAGCGAGAAATTCGTTGTAATTTCCTCCTCTCCCCTTCACTCTTAAAATAAACTACTTCGGCATTCCCTCAGGTGGCTTGTACAAACCCCACGGTTCGTTCCATCCCTTGCTCTTCCAGCGGAAAAAGAAGTGCATCGCGATAGCGACGACAAACGCAATGCCGAGTGTCCACCACACGGCATCTGCCCCTTTCCACGTATACACAGAGCCAAGGACTGCGAATATCAGAATGTATTTCACTATGCGAAAACGCACCGTTTGCGCATGAAGCGCAACGTACAGTTCTTTTTTTATGAGATTGTTCATGGCAACGCTAATACCCCTTATGCGTTAGCATGAACTTCTTTTCTGCTGCTGTGCTTTTGCGGCCGAGGATGTGGTTTCGGTGCGGGTACCGCCCAAATCGGTCGACTATCTTTTTGTGGTCATTCGCAAACCATATAATCTTCTTGTCTTTAAGTGCTCTATAGAGACGCATGGATTCTTTTTGGATTTTCTTTGATTCAGAATGCATGTACGGCAGGTAGAAAAAATTCCTGTGCCACAAGGACATCCCCTTGTCGGCCCCCGCACGTACGGCCTCTTGGGCAAGCGCAAGTCCGAGCTCGTCGTATCGAAACATCCCCGGCGTGCCGCGGAACATATTGCGCGAGAGCTGGTCAATGATGACAATCTCCGCAAGCCTGCCCTTCGGCGTCTTACGCCAATCGGCGTGTTCGCCACGCACGACCTCCCAATAGAGCTTCAGGAATTTCCGACGCAAGTGTGCATCAAAACTTTTTTTCTTTTTAAAAAACCAGTCGTCCGGTCCGCATTCCTCGAACCAAAATTTGTAGAAGGGTTTCCAAGTCATATCCTCATCTTAGCATTGTCACTATCTTTCAATCATTTCCGCCAAGACCGGATACACTCTCTCGGCGATGACGCGATACCCCGCATCGTTCGGGTGGACTTGGTCATCCATGTACTTTGGTACACCCAACGTATCGTCGAGCACATCGTGTACGTATGCAACTTTGAACTTCTCTGCCAATTCTTCATATCTCGACGCAAAATTGTCTCGTAACACTCCGCCTCGCACGCCAATAAGAAAGACCGACACGCCATCTTCCTGCAGACGCTGGATGATTGTTTCAAGATTTGCAAACGTCTCACCCTGAGGAATGCGACGCAGATAGTCATTGCCGCCGAGAAGAAGAATGACAACACTGGGCTTAAGTCCAATAACACTTTCGAGTCGCTTGAGCCCGTCCCCCGTCGTCTCGCCGGGTATGCCCAGATTCACTATCGGTTTCTGAATTTTTTCTTCAAGCATTTTTACAAAGCCCCCACCTGAGGAGCCGGTGCCGTAAATGAGGCTGTCACCAAAAGCGACAATGGGACCGTCGCGCGTGACTTTTGGTATTTCCGGAGAACGCGTGAGAAAAAAGAGCGCGCCCAGAACGGTGAGCCCTGCGGCGAGAGCGACAAACCACTTCATGCGCGCAGTGTATCAAACAAGAGCACTACTCTTTTCTACGTACGTTTTGAAATTCTCAAGAATCGCTTGCCAGCCAGCACGCTGCATTTCTATCGGATTTTCGGTCTCGGGGTCGAAGTTGATGGTGACTTTCGTGTCGCTACCTTCTTTTGAAAATAACACTGTTGCTTTTCGGTCGCCGAATGAGTACGCAATCTTTTCATGCGGGACAACGTCATCGTATATCCCCTCAAAATCAAAGCCTGCACTTCCATCTTTTGCTTCCATGCGGGTGACAAATTTTCCGCCAACGCGCAGGTCATTTTCAGCGTGTGGCGCGTGCCAAGAAGTGTCTGCAAATGCCCACTGTGTAATGTGCGCCGGCTCGGTGTAGTACTGCCACACTTTTTCGACGGGCGCGTGTACCATTGCATCAACAGTGATTGTCTCCATAGTAATTACATCCATCGAACATCTTTTTCTTTCGCCGCTTTTACACGTAGCTTTGCGACTTTTGTTATGAGCGCTTTCGGAAGCGGCACATCGTACGGGAATTGAATGGTCGCAGCAGTTGTTTTGTATTTCGCGAGGTCTTTTTTCAGCTCTTTGATTACCGGAGGCGTCGGCATGAGCGACACGTGGTCTTTGAACGCAGCGTAGGCGAAGAGAATTCGTTTGTAGGAAAAAGTCGGCGCGCCCCATTTCAGTCCCTCCGTTGCGCCAGGCGCAGCTTTTTTAAGAAGTGCACGCATCTCACGCAGTTTCTTCTGCGCCTGCTTTGGCGCAAGCGCTATGTATTCTAGAGCAGTTGTAGCTTTTGTTCGCGAACTCGCCATAGCCCTTACATCTTTGGCATTTCAACAATTTCCATCACGTCAGTCGTCGAGCCCGGCATTTTAAGGTGCGGGCCGTCGGCGAGCATTGCAATTACGGCTTCCTTGGATTCACCATTGATGATTGAGTATCCTGCGACATCGTTACTCTTTTCGACTGCACCGCTTGCCGACACTTCGGTGTTCTTGCCTACCGGATTTCCCGGGTCAGCAAAATGTGCCATGTTTTTCTTCATCCAAGCACCCCATTCGGCCATATCTTTCTTCTGATCTTCGGGCGTCATCGTTGCCATTAATGTCTTCATCTGTGCCATGTCCATGCGATACACTATGAGAAATTTTTTCATATCTTTTACTAATACTTTAATAATCTAATTGTACATGGAGTATATATTATTTTCCGCGCTCTATCTTGACTGAATCAAGTATTTTTGACTCCCTCGATCCCATTACAGAAGCTCCCGTTGTGTTTAATTTCCAGCTTCCGCCAGGTTGTCGTTCAAATATTTGATACAGAAAAGTTGTCGCCATTGGACCTTGGTGCAAAGCACCTAGTTTGCTCTTTAGATTAATTTCGACACGCATTGTTGGCTCACCTCCCTGACTCGGCTCCAATTCCACAGTGAAACCGGAGCCCCCGCCCAGAAGCATGATAACTTTACCGTGAAGCACGGCACCACCCTTCGTGCCTATCTCGACAACGTCTCCCTCGGCTACATCATGTCGGAGCTGTTGCATCATTTCAAACGGAGATTTCTTATTCTGTTCGGGAGAATCCGAAACCATAATTTTATGGTAGCACGAAAAAAGCCGCCATTAGGGCGGCTTTTTTCGTGCTGTTCTTGGAGAAGAACTAAGCAACAATCTTCGTAACAACACCTGCACCAACGGTCTTACCACCCTCGCGGATAGCAAAGCGCATGTTGTCTTCCATGGCGATTGGGCCCACGAGCTTCACTTTGAAGGTCTGCGTGTCACCCGGCATCACCATTTCGACACCTTCTTTCAGTGTAACTTCTCCAGTCACGTCCGTTGTTCGGATGTAGAACTGT
>CAYIDY010000025.1:0-12660 GCA_964362305.1 uncultured Candidatus Saccharibacteria bacterium
CGCCTAGGGCGAACAGATTTACCCATCGACTACAGCTGGTGTTGGTACATGCACTGCGCCGGAAGGTATTAAGTTCGCGCAGGTAATTGTGACAGGGGGGGGGGGGGGCGGCGGTGGGGCTGACAGTACTGACGGTGTGACAACTGAGGTGCCCGCAGGAGGAGGTGGTGCTGGCGGTACATCAATTGAAGTGTTTACCGATACCGAAGTTGGTTCCTCGAAGTCATTTACGGTGGGTTCAGGCGGGGCGGGAGGTCCGGCGACCGGTGGTACCGGTACGACAGGAGGATTCACATTCTTCGGCACTCCTACACTTGTTGGTGCTAACCCTGGCATCGGTGGTACGGGAGCAGGCGACTCCACAGCCGGTCCAAGGACACTCGCTGGAGGTACGGGTGGAACTGCTTCATCGACAGGAGACGCGAACTTTGCAGGAGGCAATGGTCAAGATGGTAACTCTCAGGCAGGCAACACTGCGTTTGGTGGAATTGGTGGATCAAGTTACTGGGGAGGCGGCGGCGATGGTGGTTCTGTTATTGCTACCGCAAACTCTAGTGCAGGAACAAGTGCATCAGCCGTCGGTGCAGGTGGTGGTGGCGCTGCGCTAGCCGACACTGCAACAGGTGCCGCCGGAGGAAACGGTGCAGTGGGTGGTGTCTTCGTCTTCTCTTACACGGCGAGTGGTGCCGACCTTGCGGAATGGTATCCATCTGAATCAGATGTTGAGCCAGGAGATGTTGTGGCGGTAAGCGATAATTCTCTTGAATACGATTCATTTAGTCTCGGGGAACAGCGTGTGTCTGTTATGAAGAAAGCTGCTGCTGGTGACAAAGTAGTTGGTGTTGTTGCGACCTTGCCACACACAGTCATGGGTGGAGAAATTTTGGGAGATGCTGCGCACGCAAGTCCAATCGCACTTGCCGGTCGTGTACCCGTCAAAGTGACGGAAGAGGGAGGGAAAATCCGTGCTGGCGACTACCTTACGGTTTCTTCCGAAACAGGCGTTGCTAAACGTGCGACAAAAGCGGGAGTCACTATCGGCAAAGCGCTTGAAGACGCAAACTGTTCGAAAGATGAAGGTTCGGAAACGGATGCGGCAAGTAGCACTGAAAACGTTGCGGAAGATATGGTCGCGGAGAATTGCAAAGTGATGGTTCTCGTAAATACATCGTACACATCGGGAATGCTTTTGAAGACGGCGCTTGCCGAAGAGGGAATCGAACTTGATGAATTCCCGGAAGAGCTTGATGTAAGCCGTATTGCGCTTGCATACATGTTGCAAGAGAAAAAGAATTTCACCGCGTCCACAACGATTTCAGAAGTATCCACCGACCGTATAGCGGCCGGACTTGAAATAATCTCCCCTCGCGTTATTGCCGACACATTTGTGGCAAACGTCATCGAGCCGGTTGACCGCGATGTACGTATTGCTCTTGAAGCGGATGGTGCGTTCGTCATTAGTAAAGTGTCAGAAGAAGGACTCTCTTTTACATTTGATACCGCTTCAAGTACGGCATACGAACAAGCTGTATCTATTGACGCACTTGGCAACGCTCTCTTTTCGGGGACGCTCACGGCGGCGAACTTTGAAGTTGGAACAGAGGAAAATCCTGGAGGTATCACTATGTACGACAAAGAGACGCGCGAACCGTACTGCCTCTTGATTGCCGGGGGGGCCTTGCAAACGACTGAAGGGAAGTGCAGCTCGTCATCATCGGCAAACATGGCAGCCGCTGCGAATTCGCTCTTTACGGACGCACCGCCTATCATCATCGTTCATGGTGAGAACCCGGTGCAAGTAGAACTAGGTGAGGCATATGTGGATGCGGGAGCGACGGCAAAAGATGACCATGATGAAGACGTGACAGTGAGCGCTACCGTGGATGGTAGAGACCTAGACGGTCTCGAGCTTGATACAAGCAAGGATACGAATTACACAGTCACGTATCGGTCGGTTGACTCGCGGGGCAACATAGGGCGCGCTATCCGTACAATAATAGTAGGCACCGGTTTTGCGCCGGAGCCATCTGAAGAAACGGACGCTCCTGCAGAAGGCGAAGAGGGGTCAGGTAGCGAAATTGCTGCGGGCGGTGAGAGTGAAGGGGGATCAAACCCAGATACAGCCTCTGAACCGCCCCCCGAAACGGTGACGCAAGAGCCCGCCCCAGAAACGCCGGTCACGCAAGAGGTCTCTGCGGAGCCACAGGCGCAAGCACCGGAACCAGCTCCGGAGGTGCCGACTACATGATGTGAGAGTATACTTTACCCGTGTATGTATGACCTCGGCATTCACTAAATATAGAGTTGCTTCGCTTCTTCTTGTTAGTGCCACGATGTTTTTTGTTGGGGCAAAATTCGATCGCGTATTCCACCCGCATGACGAACAGTGCCGCAAGAATGTTACGTTTGTAAACCAAGATGTTGTATGCGGAAAGGCAGATGTGATTAAAAAGACTGGATACATCGAGACACGGAACGATATTCTCGAGCTCATTGAGAAAAGAAAAAAGGAGAATGGCATAGTCGACGCCTCGGTCTACTTTCGCGACCTGGTTCGTGGCCCCGTTCTCGGCATACGCGAGATTGAAGAATTCGCACCTGCGTCACTTTTGAAATTGCCTCTTGCGTTTGTGTATTTCAGCGCCGCAGAAGATCAGGAAGGTGTGATGGGGCAGAAAATAAACTACGTCGGCACGACAACGGTAAAAGAGCAGCGCATTCTGCCGCGTGTATCAGCAGAATCGGGGAAAGAGTATTCAATAGAAGAATATCTCAACATGATGCTGGTACATTCCGACAATGCTTCGTACGAAGTATTGGAACAGTTTTTGAGTGATAGTCCGGGACGCATGACCATGCGTACAGAAACATTTCAGGAGCTGGGACTCATTGATCCCAAAGACAGAGTAGAGGCAACGATTACTGTGCGTGGGTATGCCTCGCTCTTCCGTATTCTTTTTAACGCGTCATATTTGAACGCGGAGAACTCTGAGAAAGTACTTTCTTGGCTTGCAGAAACGGAATATACAGAAGGACTTGTCGCGGGGGTGCCTGAAAATGTAAAAGTCGCCCACAAATTCGGAGAGCGATTGTACGCGAATAATGTAAAGGAGCTCCATGATTGCGGGATTATATATTTCCCCGAGAACCCGTATCTTCTGTGTGTGATGACGAGGGGCTCTGATTTTGAGGAGCTCGAAAAGTTGATAAGCGAGATTTCCCGAGTTGTCTACGAAGAAGTCGATTCGCGCAGGTTACAATAGGTATATGAAAGACATGATTATCAGTTTGAAAGGAGGGCAAGCGCCGCAGCCTCAGATGCCACCGGAAAGAGAACCGGAGCGCGCATCTACACCTCCAGCTCGGAGGGACTTTCGTCGCAAGGCAGATATGTATACGCGCATTGCGTACGGAATTGGCACACTCATTATTTTAGTCGGAGCATGGGTGGGGTATCGCGCATGGTTTCCGCCGACTCCCGCTTCGCCTGACGGCTCGGTGCAAACTCCGGCACAAGAAGAGGCTGCGCAGCTGGAAATAAATACACTAATCGAACGCGTTGGGGAACTGATTGTCTTGCCGCAGGGTGAAGAGCCAACAGTCGCAACAGTGTCTGACCCAGATAAGCTGAAAGACCAGGTGTTTTTTGCGAACGCAAAAGTAGGCGACAAAGTACTCATCTATACGAAGGCGCGGAAAGCGTATCTCTATGACCCCGAGGGCGATATTTTGCTAGAAGTGGCACCGATTACCGCCGAGGGCCTATAAATAGTATGTCTGAGCGCCTCACCGCACTCGTTCTCGTGCTCGGGATATTGGGAGCGCCCATTGCGTATGCACAAAATACGGCGAGCTCGAACTTTCAAATTAAGAACAGCGCACTCGATGATTTCGGTGGGTTCTCAAGTTCTACCACATTTACTTCCGTCGAGAGTGGGGGAGAGATAACGAATAGTGAAGCAACGAGTACAAGCTTTTTGTTGAACGCGGGGCCTTTGTTCTACGAAACATTCGTTCCGAAATCACAGAACTGGCGTTGGTATGACGACGAAAATAATGAGACACCGACCACCGCGCTTGCCGCGGAAAATGTAGCGCCGGCTAATATTGATAACGGAGACACTATCAAGCTTCGCATTGCCGTTGATGAAACGGCCGACATCGGGTCTGCTGGCGTGAAGTTTCGCCTCCAATACTCCACATCATCGAATTTTTCCGAAAGCATAAACTGGGTTGATGAGGCGGCGAGTTGCACGGGAAGCTCAAAATGGTGTTATGGGGATGGCGTGGATGACGATGGTGACCTGATTACTACCGCGCTTCTCACTGACAGCGCGTATTGTATTGCCAGTAGCGGTGCAGGATGCGGGACGCACAATGAATCGGGAACGAGCACCTCTTCCTTTACCCATCAATTAGGGACGACGACCGAGTATGAATTTACACTCGAACAATCAGGCGCGGTCCCAAACACTGTTTATTTCTTTCGACTTTTTCACACGGCAGGAAGCTCCAGCGTCCCGTACGCAGACGGTGAATCATACCCATCGCTCTCAACGGGCGGCGCTACGCTCACCTTCACTATTAATGGACTGGAGTCAGGGACGACGACCGATACGTATACGACCGATGTAGAGACGACGCCGACGAGTGTTCCGTTTGGAACACTGGTCATGTCAACGCCAGTGCACGCAGCGCAGCGACTCGTCGTGTCTACCAGTGCTCAATCGGGCTATAAGATTCTTGCATTTGAAAGGCAGGCGCTCATGTCAAACCAGGCAGCGACGATTGACCCCGTCACCGGGACGAACCCCGTGCCCGCAAGTTGGAACGATGGATGCCCCGGAAGCTCAAGCGGATGCTATGGCTACCACAGTGGAGAAGATGTCTTAGGAACAGGGGACACGACGCGATTCAGCCCCAATGATTCATTTGCTCAATTTTCGCAAACGCCGTATGAGGTGGCCTACAGTGCAACGCCGGTGACCGATAAAGTGACCGATATGGTGTACAAAGTTGAGGCACGCAATTTACAGGAGGCCGGCTCCTATGAAAGCAGTCTCGTGTATATCGTCGTTCCGGTGTTTTAGGACTTATCGGCAGAACCGGTTTTTGAATTCACTGGTGGAGCCTTCGAAAGCCAGGCATCGTACGCCTCCCTCGAGACAAATCTTCGCAAACCTTTTACGCCGGGATACACAAAACATTTTTGAGCCTCGTCGTATTCTTCATGGGTGTCCGTAAAATACGCTACTCCAACTGAAATATTATCCGTAATCGGCGAAGGGCAAATGATGCTCAATCCGACATGATTTTCATTGGGAGATGAAATGACCAAGCGACAACTCTCGCCAATCTTTTTGCATTCGATAAGCCGTACCTTCTTCAATCTCAGGTCAACAGCAGGCCCAGACGCGTTATCTGAAATTTCAAGGAGTGGCGCATACACTTCATTGACACCCTCGAAATTCAGCTCATTTCCGTGACTTGGTACTAATGCTGAAAATTTTGGCAACGATATGCTCTCAGCAATCTTCTCACCTTTGTTAAAGTTGACATCAAAGATAAGGTTACGTGCTCGAGTCAGGTTTGGTAGGTGTATCTCGGGAACGGTGTTCGAGAGCTTCAATCCTTTCCCCTTGAGTGCATAAATCGCGTGATATCGTAGCGTTCCAACCTCTTGTATCAAATTCCAAATGTCCGGCCTGTTGCCGAGTTGTGAAATATTGACGGTGTGACCTTTCTCAACTTTTCTGCTGAGCCAAAATTTGGCAGTATTCATATCAATATCCGGATTTACATTGAACGAGAAATCTTTACGTTGCGAAACGGCGAGAACAACCTCACCTTTTTCCATTTTGTCTCCGATGCGCTTTTCGCCTTTAAGTGTCAGATAGTGCTCGCTATCGAAACCTACCGCACTCTCGAATTCGTTTCCCCAGCTTTGTATTTCCATACCTGGCATCGTGCGTAGTGCATCCAGCGCCTCTAAAAATGCGCCCGTCTCCGGTGCCCCTCTTTTTAATCCTTCATTTTGAAATTCTTTGACCTGACCTATGGAGCGTGTATTAGCTTGATATTCCATCACAATGTGTGGGCGATACCATGTCGTCAGTCGCTTATCGGCGGCTTGCACACGGCTGCTTTTTCTTCCCTCGAGTGCCGTCATGAAGGGAGTAGGCTCATCGTACATTTCGCAGAATGCAAAAAAACGAGTTGGCGCTCGTCCTGAGTTTTTTCCTTTGCGCTGTGGAATGAGTTGGTCTGCAAACGTAATAATGCAGTTCTCAGCAAGTTTGCCTACGAGTGCGAGCTGGGCGGCAGTCATTAGTTCTAAAAGAACGAATTTTTTGTCGTTGATAATCCACGCTTTTTTAGGCGCGCCCTCAGGCAATTCTTCATTCAGTACGTCGCGTGGCATCTGGAGGCTGGTGCGCTCGTCAAGCTCAACAAATGCCGCGAGCATTGCTTCCCGCCTTCGCGCATCGTCCAGGATGCGCGCCATGAGCCGTGTCGGCTCTAGCTTTTCTCCTTTTGGCAGCTCGAACGGATTGAGGATTTCAGGATGAGGATATGTGTAATATCCGACAATGGCATCCGCGAGTGTTGCGGGGTCCAAATCAATGCTGCGGACCCGTTCAAGAAGTTGTTTTCTTTTCTCCTCGGAATATGAATGTCCCCAAAATCCCTGGCGCGGAACTAGAGCGCCTTGTGGGGTGCGAGCATATCGAATGCGAAAATCGACGGTTTGAGCGAGAGCTAGCAAGGCCTTGCGAAGCATCACAGGAGCACGCTTCTGTCGGTTATTAAAATCGACATAGGCCTGTCGTGGACCCATTGCATCGAGGTTGTTGTAGTAATGAACGTTGAGATAGTCATGGATGCGGTCAAACGTCTCTTCCACCCACTCACGAATTATTTCTGGCACTTCGGCTTTAGCCAGCTTTTCGGACAAAGAGTTAATTCGTCGCTCCAATTTGGTACGTAATCCATCGTCAGTAAGTTCATCGCGCTGAGCGATGAGTACATCAATCTCGCCTTGAAGGGTAGCTGACTCGCTTTCCAGTGTTTTGAGAGGTTTCGTTGCACGAAGTCCTTCACGCGTCGAGAAATGATTTTGACGTGGTTCTAAAAAAGACTCAAATCTCGGCGCCATGCCTCTTAGTATAACGGGCCGGAAGTAACATTTGTTGAGCAAGACAGAAAGAAGTTCACAGCTCAATATCCCCTTGCCATAATCGCGCGGTATAATCTTCCTATGTTTTCCGATAGGAGGTTGCAGCGCGTGTTCGGCGTCTTTTTGGCTTTCTCATTTGTTTTCGGAACCGGAGCTTTTGCACATGCTGTTCAACAGACTCCTGAACTTGATGTGACACCCGTCGTTATCGATGAAAAAGGGAAGCCGCGCGATATTTTGAAGCAGACGATAAAGATAATTAACACAAGCGAGCGCAAACTGAATTTGTATCCTTCGGTCAATGACGTGCATAAGGTAGAAGGTGAGCAGGAGTTTGTGGCTGCGCAAACGGGAGAAGATAGGAAAGATTCACTCGCGAACTGGATTGAACTTTCGCGAGGCGTTATCGATTTAGGGCCCGGCGAAGAGAAAGAGATATCGTTTGTCATCCGCATCAACGTGACTGCGGTAGTTGGCTCGTATCATGCCACGATTTCCTTCACAGAAGGCGGGGCACGTGATGCCGCGGATTCCAAGCCACCTCTTGGAGAAGTGACCGTAAACGTCGAAGTGCAAGATGATGTCAAAGAAATAATGCAGCTCAATAAATTTGGCACCGACAGCTTCTTCCTTTCAGGCGATGACATCTTGTTCAGTTACAATGTGGAAAACATCGGAAATCAGGAACTTCAGCCAAAAGGGGAAGTGCGCATTTACAATCGCAGAGGCGAAGAAGTTGCTGCTGTGCCAGTAAATAGTGATGGGAAAACGATTTCTCCGTCGCAAATGGCTCAGCTTGCCTCCGTTTGGAGTGGCGCAGAAGGGTTTGGGCGCTTTAAAGCATTTCTTACAGTGGATTATGGGAAAGTGCAGACTGCTTCGGTGCAAGACACAGTGTATTTCTGGATAGTCCCGTGGAAGCAACTCCTCATGCTCGTAGTTGTCACTGCACTAATGCTTCTTGTATTTGCATTCTATTTCCACCGCTGGTTTGAGGCACGGCATTTAGCAAAGCTTGCGCACGCAGGATTTCACGTGATTCAAAAAGACGCTCCCGTAAGTGCGCCTGCGGTGCAGCTTCCTGCAACGGCGGTATCGCACGATGAAATCATGGAGAAAACAGGCATCTTGTTTGCTATTAAATCTGGGATGAAGAAAATGATTCCAAGGAGAAAGAAAGAAGTGGCAGCAGTACCATCAGTATTCCCACAAGAGCCAATTTCTGCGCCGACGCCAGCTGCTGTGCAGCCGGTGATGCAGGTGACCCATCCTGAACCAGTGCTGCCAGCAGTTCCACCGTACTCTCCGCCACCGGTTCCTGTATCTGACAGCGGTACGATTAATTTAAAAGCACTCAAAGCACGTGTGGCACAAGCCCCAGTAGCACAACAAACGCTGGTTTCGCGCGCATCTGTGGAGACCAATGGACACACCATCAATCTGAAACGACCACAATGAAAAGATTGGCGATAGTTTTTGCATCACTTTTTCTCGCAACGAGTTTCGCGTACGCGCAGTCGCAAGGTCTCGCACTCACCGTGACGCCGCCGCTTTTTCAATTGACCATCGGGCCAGGGGAGACCTGGTCCAGTGCACTGAAGATAGTGAACAGTAACCCGTATGACGTCACGTACTATACGCAAGTAGTTGATTTTGTGCCGGAAGGCGAAGGGGGTCAGAGCACATTCCTTCCACTCATGAGTCCTCCACCCGGAGAGGCGACATCGACAGCATCCCTCGCTGGATGGATTGAAGTATCAGGAGGCCCGTTTACCGTACCAAGAGGAACGAGTGGTGATGTGCCATTTACCGTGAAAGTGCCGATTGATGCTGCGCCCGGGGGGCACTACGCAGCGATTCTCGTTGGGACAGAGCCGGGCGAACGTGTAGCAGGCGGGCCCAGCATGCGCATTTCGAGCATGGTTTCGACACTCATGTTCGTTAGAATTAAAGGCGAGGTAATTGAGACAGGGCGCATTCGAGAATTTCGCACGATGGATGAGTTGTACCAAACAGCTCGTGCTGATTTCGTGCTGCGTTTTGAAAACACAGGAAACGCACACTTGCGTCCGCAAGGCGCCGTCACCATCTACAACATGTGGGGGAAGGAGCGGGGAAAAGTTCTTATAAATGAGAAAGGTGAGTTTGGAAACGCTCTGCCACAAAGCACGCGGCGATATGAATTTTCTTGGGAAGGAGAGAATAGCCTATTCGATATTGGACGCTATAGAGCCGAGGCGACACTAACCTATGGTCAAGAGGCAAAGCAGAATGCACTGTACGCGACTTACTTTTGGGTTGTCCCCGTTGTTCCAGTGGCGATTACACTCGGTGCCGTGCTGTTCTTTATTATTGCGGCAGTGTGGCTCATCCGTCGCTACATTCGACGCTCTCTCGAGCAATATGGAATTGCGCCGCAAGGGGAAAGGGTCACACCAACAGGCCCGCAGCCGATGACATTTGTACAATTTGTCGCTACGTACGGCGCTACATTTGCGTTTGCGTGCCTTGTCTTGATTGCGGCCACAAGTATCTGGTTCTATTTTGATGAAGTGTTGACACAGTCGCGTGAGTATGAAGTGACCGAAGTCACGTCATCGGAAGAGTAAAAAAGGATATCCACAGATTCATCGCTACAAGACTTGTATTTGTTGTAATCGTTGTAGAATAAGAGTCGTCGTGGGGATCGGCTAACAGCCGTCAGGCTGTTTTTTATTTGCCAAAAATCCTCGCGAGGTTACAAGCTTTCGTAAAATTAATGTATCTCATATGAATACATCAGGTGTGAGCAAGAGCATTCTTGCAATGTCCCGTTCCGAAAGTGTGGCCTTTGTCCTCATTCTTTCACTTCTTCTCTGGGTTACCGGAGCTCCTCTCTACTTCTCGCACTATGCTCGCGCAGCAAACCTTAATCTTGTCAGCGACACTCTGACCGATTCTGACTTAGGGGTGACTTCGGGACACACCATTGCCTTTACCAACGAAAGTCAGTTCAACGGACTCGGTGGGCAAGACACACTTCGTGTGACTCTCGACCCAGACGGAAGCAACTTTCAAATTACTGACCTCGACGAGGCAGATTTTTGGGCGACAACAGGGCTGACGGTTGTATTAGTGTGTGGTGGTGGGTCAGGTGAATTTACCCTTTCGACAACCACGGAACGATTTATACTCTCGCTTTGTTCGGGTGACACAGTAGCTACATCTACACCAATTTCTATTGTTATATCCGCCACTTCTTCAATTATCACGAATCCGAACTCAGTAAACTCCTATCGTGTTGCCGTCGAACACCTTGAAGCCGGAGTCACGATTATGGACTCTGGTGACACGCGCGTCGCGATTATCGATGACGTAGTAGTTACCGCCGCTGTCGCAACCTCATTTACATTCACCATTACCGGAGTGCCAACCGGCGTCGAGGTTAATGGTGTTACCACATCAACAACGACGACATCCACCGCCATCGGCTTTGGTGTTCTACCTACGGCAGCTAACTCATCAACGACGGCCGCGCAACGGTTAAACGTCACCACAAACGCCGTAAACGGATTCACGGTAACAGTCAAGCAGGACCAAGACCTCACATCTTCGGCGGGGAACACTATAAACGTGTTTGCAAACGGATTGGGTACGGCAGCACCCACGACATGGAGTGCTCCGGCAAACACCCTTGGCTCGACCGATACCTACGGACATTTCGGTCTTACGAGTGACGACGACATAAATACGAGTGAATTCGGTACGGCACTGTTCGTAGGTAACTTCGCAACGACAGCTCGGGCTGTCTTCCACCACAACGGCCCTTCCGACGGAAGCACAGCGAACATAGGGTCTACCACCGTTGCATACAGAATCGCTATCGGCTCTCTCCAGGAAGCAGGTAACGACTACACAAACACGCTCACCTACGTCGCTACACCGGTCTTCTAGATTATTGCGACCCGCCTCTAAATAAGGGGTTTTGAAGAGAGGTGGGTCGTGATAGAGTGCCAATATTCATGAAGCACATACTCACGACACCGGCTCTCGTCCTCCTTCTAGCGGTAAGTCTTTTCTCACCTTTGGTATCTCATGCGCAGGATACGGAAGGTATCGAAATCAGGCCGGCCCTTATTGAAGAAAGAGTAGATCCGGGCGAGAGGCGCACCTTTTATGTTTCGGTAAAGAACGTAACCGATGCCGAACGAACATTTTTTCTTGGCGTTGCAGATATTCGCGGAGTAAATGAGTTTGGCGCTCCGGTATTTGCAGAAAATGGCCAGGTTACCGACTACTCACTAAGTCAATGGGTCACCTTCAAAGAAGGGTCCGTTTCTCTGCAGGCCGGAGAGACGAAAGACGTTGGGTTTACCGTTGAGGTCCCAGAACAAGCGTCACCGGGTTCGCACTTTGGCTCGGTCTTTTTTGATTCACAACCACCGCAGGTAGGCGTAACGGGTTCTGGCGTTGGTATTCGTGTAGGCAACATCATCAGTCTTCGCATCGCGGGGGATATAACAGAAAGCATGCGCCTTCGCGAATTCTCAACGGAAAAGTTTATTTACGACGCTCCGCCGGTCACCTTTACCACAACACTCGAGAACCTCGGGAACGTGCTCGTTAGACCAAATGGCCTCATTGAAATCACCGACATGTTTGGGCGAGAAGTAGGAAAAGTGGAAGTGAATGAAACAGGTGCATCAACGTTCCCCATGAGCGAGCGATCGTATCAAACTATATGGAATCATGACGGATTTGCGATTGGTCGGTACCAGGCACTCATGAGTGTCGTGTACGGGGAAGATGAGCGAAAAACGGTCACAGGAGTGACCTCATTTTGGGTGCTTCCGCTTATGCCAATTCTTACCGTCCTCGGCATAATTCTTGCGCTCGTGATTTCGTTCTATGTCCTCATGAAGATGTACATTGCGAAAAAGCTCCGCGACATGGGCGTTACCGCACAGCGTGGCGACTCTGCCTACTATGCGCGTCGATACAATCGCTCGTCGTCACGATTGATGTTCTTCATGTTCCTCGTGTTTGTGCTCTGTCTCCTTGGTCTTGTCGTTCTGTTTCTACTGTTCGCATAAGACAGTATGGCGAAAAAGGCCAAACGACTGCGTAATACACCGTGGCGCCACCTAGACGCCAATGTTCTTGGAGTCGCTGCAGCAGCGCTACTCCTTTCGTACTCATTCTCATTCGCACCACCGACGGTCGTTGTAAAAAGCGCATCACTAATGTTGGGCAGCGCATCAGTGGGGATGAATGCGGCCGTAGACGAGAACCCTTTCAATTCATTGGCACAGCAATTGGTGAATAAAGAGCGCGAACTTCAGGCACGCGAAAGCGCTCTCGACCAAAGGGAGTACGTACTCGATGCTCGAGAAGCTCCGATGGCGTTGTATAGCCTGATACTTGGTCTCACTGTTTGTCTCTTGGTACTATTTAACTTTTACTTTGATTGGCGCCGAGAGCGTCGTGGCACAAAAAGCGGGATT
>CAYIDY010000026.1:0-12597 GCA_964362305.1 uncultured Candidatus Saccharibacteria bacterium
CCCCCCCCCCCCCCGCGTCTGTATCCTTACCCTTTCTCTTTGAGTCTACTTCTTAGTAGTCGTCTCCTCCCATCCCCGGCATGCCCCCTGCGGCTGGTGCCGCAGGTTTTTTGTCTTCCGGTTCATCGGCAACGGCTGCTTCTGTTGTCAAAAGCACCGCTGCTGCAGATGCTGCGTTTTCAACACCACTTCGCGTAACTTTTACAGGGTCAATGATGCCGGCCTCATACATATCAACGATATCTGCCTCGTCTGACTCACCCGCCGCATTGAATCCCCATGCGCCGCCCTTCTTTGCAATTTCTTGCAAGATAACCTGGCCGTCTTCGCGACCTGAGTTCTTCACTATCTGAAGAAGTGGAGCAGAGAGTGCTGAGAGAAGAATACGGTAACCGATAGTGAATTCATCGTGTGCTTTCGCGTTGATTTTCTTGCCCAATTTTTCTGCCACCTTTACGAGCGCGGCGCCTCCTCCCGGAACAATTCCTTCTGCGAGCGCTGCTTTTGTTGCGTTTACCGCGTCTTCGATTTTGTCTTTCAAATACTTCATCTCTGTTTCAGTTGCCGCACCAACACGAAGAACCGCAACCCCGCCGGTTAATTTCGCAATTCGTTCCTGCAACTTCTCACGATCGAATTTTGAGTCCGTGTTCTCAAGCTGCTTTCGAAGTTGCGCAATGCGAGCTTCGATGTCTGCCTTCTTCCCCTTTCCGCCGGCGATAATCGTTGAGTCTTTCGTCGCAACGACTCGCTGTGCTTTGCCGAGCATCGAGACATCTGCATTCTCTAGCTTGAGTCCAACATCTTCAGAAATTACCTGCGCACCAATCGTGGTTGCGATGTCAGCAAGCATTTCTTTCTTTCGGTCGCCATAACCAGGCGCTTTTACAGCCAAGACACTGAACGCGCCACGCAGTTTGTTTACGACAAACGTTGCGAGCGCTTCTCCATCAACATCGTCTGAAATGATGACGAGCTCTTTCTTTCCACTCTGAGCAAGCTTCTCTAGAAGCGGAAGAATTTCTTTAATAACTGAAATTTTCTTGTCGGTGACGAGAACTGGCGCATCTTTCATTTCTGCTTCCATGCGCTCCGGGTTCGTAATCATGTACGGAGAAACGTAGCCGCGGTCGAATTCCAATCCTTCAACGAAATCACTCTCGATACCAATAGATTGCGATTCTTCCACCGTAACCACGCCGTCTTTACCGACTTTTTCTACGATATCGCCAATCGTTTTGCCCAATTCTTCTGATTCTGCGGAAATTGAAGCAACACGACGCACGTCTTCTTTGTTGGAAATCGGCTTTGCCATCTTCTTCAACTCTTCAACTGCATCGCGTGAGGCCGCTTCGATACCACGGCGAACCATCATGGCGTTCGCGCCCAAGGCCGTGCGCTTCAAACCTTCGTGCACGATTGCCTGCGTGAGCACAACCGCTGTTGTGGTTCCGTCTCCCGCCTTGTCGTTGGTCTTTGTTGCGACTTCTTTCACAATCGCTGCGCCCATATTCTCAAACTTGTCGGCGAGTGTGATTTCTTTTGCGATAGACACACCGTCGTTGGTGATGACAGGCGAACCCCACGAACGGTCGAGTGCGACATTACGCCCACGCGGCCCTATGGTGACTTTTACTGCCGAAGCGACGATATCAACACCACGCTTCAGTGCATTTCGGACATCTTGATCAAACAGTACTCGTTTATTGGCCATACGTTCATTACTTGATTACCGCTAAAATGTTCGACTCGCTGATGAGGTAGTATTCTTGGTCATCAATATTTACTTCATCGTAGCCGTACTTTGAAAAAACGACGGTGTCGCCAACCTTTACAGCGACGGGAATCAATTCGTTGTCGTCCCCGCGCTTACCTGGACCTACCGCGATAACCTCACCGCGCTCCGGCTTCTCTTTTTTTGCTGTATCTGGAATGTAAATCCCCGATGCGGTTTTCTCGTGAGTTTCAATTTCTGGGCTCACCAAGACGCGGTCACCCAAAGGCATAATGCCTACCTTTTTTCCATTTTTTGCCATATTGTCCATCTAAAAAAGCTAGTAAATCGTGGGCGGATTATAGAGCGACTTTGATGCTTGTGTCAAATTTTCTGCTGTGGTAGAGTATTCGGCGATGGAATCTCTCCAAGCTTTCTTGCCCTACGTGCAGATCGTACTATCGATTCTTCTGATTTCTGCAATCGTTCTCCAGAACACCGGAGCGTCTCTCGGGGGCGCCTTTGGCGTAGACAACTTCAGCTCAGGTTTCCACACCCGGAGGGGGTTGGAAAAGACATTGTTCCGCGCTACCATAGTTTTGGCTGTCTTGTTTGCGCTGTCAGCATTCGTCAACTTACTTGGTTAATTAATTTCGCGCATCTTCTGCGCGCCCGACATTCAGTCGGTAGGGATAGTATTCATGGATGAGATTTTAGACTTACATAAAAAGGAACCCTCAGGGGGACCAGAAACTCGGAGCGAGGAGAGTCTCGAGGTCGCGCCCCTTCAACCGCAAACCGTCACAGAACACCTCTTGCACGAACGCCATCCGCGGCCTCTTGCAGCGTTGCAGCGGATTCTCGTAAATCTTTCTCCTGCAGAGCGACTTTTGATTTATATTCTCACGGCAATTGCGAGTATCAGTACACTCTTTTTAGTGATATCGGTAAGCGCCGAAGTGAGTACTCTCGTGCCGTCACGCGGAGGAAGCCTCTCTGAAGGAGCTATTGGCACACCGCGCTTTATCAATCCACTCCTTGCCGTATCTCAAACGGACCAAGACCTCGCGACACTCGTCTATTCAGGATTGATGCGTGCCGGAAATGATGGCCTTATTCCCGACCTCGCAGAACGCTATGAGGTTACTGAAGATGGGACCGAGTACACGTTCCATTTAAAACCCGGAATAACATTCCACGACGGCAAACCGGTTACTGCCTCGGATGTGGAATTTACAGTCTTACTTGCACAGAATCCAGAAATCAAAAGCCCCCGTCGCGCGAACTGGGGTGGCGTATCCGTTCGAACAGAGGGTGAGAGTACGATTATATTTACACTTCCCCATGCGTACGCACCATTCCTCGAAAACACGCAGCTCGGGATATTGCCGAAACACCTGTGGGAAACGATTCCCGCAGACGAGTTCCCTTTCCATGTTTTGAACACCGACCCCGTCGGCACTGGCCCGTATCGTGTTGATACGATACGAACCAACGACGCGGGCACGCCACTTTCCTATACATTGCGGGCTTTTGAAAACTACGCGCTCGGAGTCCCGTTTATTCAAGAAATACTGTTTACATTTTTTACCAACGAAGACGCGCTTCTTGCCGCGATGGAAGAGAGAACGATTGATAGTATTGCCGGCGTCTCTCCCGAAAAAATCCCTCTTGAGGAGCGCACTGACGTACGATTGGTGCGTGCGCCTTCCACGCGCGTGTTTGCAGTTTTCTTGAATCAAAATCGTGCCGCTGTGTTAGCAGATGCCGCAGTTCGTGAAGCGCTCACGCTCGGCATTGACCGAGCTCAGGTCGTGGAAACGGTTCTTGGAGGCTACGCGCTCCCCGCGTATGGCCCAATTCCCCCGGGGCTTCTTCCAGAGGACATGCAGAAGCCTTTTTCATCGACAAGTACGCCACACGAGAGCGCACGCGAGACACTTGAAGATGGAGGCTGGAAATGGGTTGAGGCAAGCACCTCGACACCGGAACAGGAATCCGTGTGGAAGAAAAAAGATACGACACTGTCATTTGCGCTTGCCACTGCTGATACTCCGGAACTCGTTGCAACCGCAAACGCAGTTGCAGACGCGTGGCGCGCCGCGGGCATCGATGTTTCTGTGCAAGTGTATCCACTCTCCGAATTCAACACGACCGTCTTGCGTCCACGCTCCTATGATGCCGTTCTTTTCGGAGAAGTAGTTGGTCGCTCACTCGATTTGTTTGCATTTTGGCATTCGAGCCAAAGAAACGACCCCGGACTCAATCTTTCACTCTATGCAAATACCGATGCGGATAAAATACTGTCAGCTGCTCGCGCAGAATTGAACCGTGGGGCACGTCAAAAATTGTATGCATCGTTTTTGGAGGAGGTGTCGAATGACAATCCAGCCATATTTCTCTATTCACCCGATTTCGTGTATAGTGTTCCCGCGACAGTTCAAAACCTCTCCTTGGGAGCTCTGACCTCCCCCTCCGAGCGGTTCCTCAACGTCCACGAGTGGTATACAGATACCGAACGCGTGTGGGATGTTTTTGCGCAGTAGTTCACATAATTATTATTTATTAACTTAATTTCTAGCATCTAATTTCTAGTTTTTTCTCTATGGACCCAGCTCCACTTTCCCCTGGTAACTCCCACTCGGGAGGCCAGCATTCGCGGCCACACACACCACGTGGGCCACACGCACATCCCGGAGGCTCACGCCCCCCACATCGCGGCCCTGGCGGCCCTGGCCCCAGTGGCCCACGTCGCCCTTCCGGCGGAGTGCGCCGCGGCTTTAGTAACCGTCCTCCGCGTCAACGCCGGATGCGCCTCGAGCACCAAACACCTTCTCGCCCTCGTTCTGAAAGGCCGAACGTACCGATTCCACCACCTGCACCAGATACCGTCCGTATCATCCCACTTGGCGGCGTCGAAGAAATTGGCCGCAACATGACCATCGTTGAAACGGCAGATGACATTTTCATTCTGGACTGCGGATTCCAATTCCGCGAAGAAGAAACGCCGGGTATTGATTACATTTTGCCAAACACTGGCTACTTAGAAGAACGCCGCGACAAAATTCGCGGGCTCCTCGTTTCCCACGGTCACTTGGACCACATTGGCGGCATCCCGTTTATCTTGGACCGCATTGGTAACCCAACTATCTATACGCGCAAATTGACGGCAAAAATGATTGCGAAACGCCAGGAAGAATTCGCGCAGCAGGCGCCGGTCAATATTCGCGTTGTCGAGGAGAATGAATCAATTCGTCTCGGCCAATCAACCATTCGTTTCTTCGGTGTCACCCACACTGTTCCTGACTCCATGGGTATCATCATCGAAACCAAGTGGGGCGATGTTGTATTTACCGGTGACATTAAACTCAACCATGCGGATGGTATTCCATCGGAAGAAGAGTTCCGGGAGTTTGGCATCTTCAACGATCGCAACGTCTTGTGCCTCATGATGGACTCGACAAACGTCTGGCAGCCAGGCTTTTCAATCCCCGAGCGAAATGTTCACGACACACTTGATACTGTCGTGCGTGATTCAAAAGGTCGCCTCATAATTGCGATGTTTGCGTCACACTTGGAACGACTTATCCGTATCGTTAAGTTCGCGGAAGAGTACGGCAAGAAGGTTATTATCGACGGCCGTTCGATGCGCACCAACATTGAGATAGCTCGAGAGCTCGGACTCATCAAATACAAAGACGACACTGTCGTGCAGGTTGAAGATATCGATCGCGTGCCAGCAGAGAAATTGGTCATTCTTGCAACCGGCGCACAAGGCGACGAGTTCGCGTCTCTTGCGCGAATAGGCAACAAAAGCCACAAGTACATCCGCTTGCAACCAACCGACACCATCGTTCTCTCTTCGTCAGTCATCCCCGGTAACGAGCGAGCAGTGCAGAAATTGAAAGACAACCTCTCTCGCCAGGGAGCCAAAATCATGACCTATCACGCGAGCGACGTGCACGCCTCCGGCCACGGTAACCGCGAAGAAGCGGCATGGATTCACAGGCAGATAAAGGCGAGGTTCTTTATTCCCCTCCATGGCTATCACTTCATGCTTCGCGTGCATGCAGACTTGGCAGAAGAAATGGGCATTCCACGCGCGAACATTGCCATTGCAGACAACAGCTCCGTCATTGAAATTAAGAATGGCGAGAAAATCGTGACAACCCAATATGTGGCGCCAAAAGAATTGCGTGTTGTTGAAGGCCACACGGTGACAGAACTTTCCGACGTATTGATGCGCGACAGAAAAGCGCTCGGCCAAGAAGGATTCTGCGTCGTCGTTGCAACCGTTGACCGTCGAAGCGGACGTCTTCACAAATCTCCCGACATTATTTCGCGCGGATTCGTGTACTTGCGAGATAACAAAGAACTCATGGACCAAACACGCCTCATCATTCGCAAATCCGTCGAGCAATCAATGCGAAATCCTCGCTCAGCGGACTTAGATGCCGCCCGCGATGATTTGTCAGAATCTGTCTCCCGCTTCCTCTTGCAACGAACTCTAAAACGCCCAATCGTAATCCCAGTCATCGTCAGCGTGTGATTCCGGCCTGCCCCGTTTGAAGCTCCGCTTTCTAACGGGGTGATAGTGAGTGTGTAGCGTGATACTATAATCGAATGAAATTTGGAGAATTTGCTCCTAGTATTCAAAAGCCGGCAAACGACAACGAGTCCGATGAAGAGCTTGCCTCAGAGGAGGAGAAAGAATTTCGAGCTACATTCAACGCTAAGCTCGTTGAACTGATGAAGTATTTCGAAAATTTAAACCTTGATGCGAAGATACTGTCACAGCAAATACAGCAAGAAGCGCTGGCAGATTTACAGAATACGAGTGATAAAGATTTGATGGATTTGGTTATAAACACTAATAAAAACCTGTGGCAGGCACATCCTTCTTTTTTTGCCGCACTTATTATCGAGATTGGCAATCGTACGGAACGAAATAGCAAATAACCTTATGGCAAATCTGATGGAGTGCGCAATAATCCATCCGCAACCAGCGATGTGAGTGCTTTGTCATATTGCGCAACATTTGAACTTCGCACATGTGCCATATCCTCGCCCCGAGCATACGCTCGTAAAATTGCGCCGCGAACTTGGCGAAGCGAGCCTTCGAATTTTGATTGCTTTGTGTGATGTTTTGAACGACGGGATGGATTAGTGTTCTGAGCCTTAAGATGCGAGCCATAGTCCATAAGGGCGGCATACCAGATTCTCGGAACCTGCCCGTTTAGCGCTTTCTCAATCAGAGGTAGCAGCTTGGCGTCCGGCACATTTTTTGAACGAGGAAAGAAGTGGTGAAGAAAAACGGCACGCACATTTGTTTCAATCAAAACTTCCGGTTCGTTGTATGCAAATATGCGAACTGCTTTTGCCGTGTAATCACCAACACCGGGCAGGGCGAGGAGGGCGGCAAGGTCCCGAGGGACTCTGCTTCCGTGTTTTGCAACTATTTCTTTCGCCGCATCATGAAGGAATTTCGCACGGCGATTGTACCCGAGCCCGCTCCACTCGCGCAGCACATCAATAAGTTTTGCGCGCGCAAGCGCCGGTGGTGTCGCAAATTTCTTTATCCAGCGATTGAAATACGGAATCACTCGGTCAACCTGCGTCTGCTGCAGCATTATCTCTGAGACCAGAATGGCGTGCGGGTCGCGTGTCTTCCGCCACGGTAGATTCTTTCGGCCATTATTCCTGAAGTGCGCAAGAACAGTGCGACGAAAGCTACTTATTTCTCTCAAGCTCGGGCCATTTTTTCTCGACATACTCGCGCACTATACTAAACCATTCTCCGTATCCATCGCCTGAAAGATGGAATTGATCTGGTGCATAGAACCGAGGAACGTCGTCGGAAAAATTGAGTTCGCGAGAGTAAATATCAACATAAACGGCGCCATGTTTGCCCGTCGTTTCCATAAAAACGTCGCGTACCTTCGCTGTACGGGAATTGAGAAGACTCCTCGCAAACCACGGAATGAGTGGCGCATCGCCCACCTTACCCGCAGTTAGCACGACAACGCGCTCTGAAAGTGAGGATGCTTTTGAGAGAATTTTGTCCAAGTCCGCGCGCACTTCTTGCGGCGGCGTTCCGTGTGTAATGTCGTTTGCGCCAACTTGAATAAGAACAAAATCGTACGATTCTTTTTGCGCCTTTTCAATTTGTGCAAAGAGGCCTACGACTCGTGCGCCGCTTACCGCATAATTCTCAACCGAGGCATTCAGAAAATCCGATACGCGCCCTGGAACCGAAGTCTCGGGAGTGGCCCCAACGCCCACGGCGGTGCTATCACCCAAAACCAACATATCCATCGCGCCTCCCTCTCGCGAAAAAGCAGTTGCACCCGCGATGAGGGTCTGGCTTTTTGTTGCGAGCGAATAGACTCGTATCGCTTCGTAGACGCCGTAGAGAAGTACGAAGGTAAGTAAAACGAGAACTACTTTCATAGTTCGTAAATCACGTCCTTGCGCTCCACCACGACCTTCCATTTTTCGCGCTTTGCGTACTTGTAGAGCTTCGCGTTTGGATTAAAACAAATCGGCTTTGCAACCATCTCGAGAAACGGAATGTCGGACTCTGTATCACCAACGCCGATTGAATTAGTGAGCGATAACTCGTCTTTCTCAACCGCACGTTTTACGATATTAGCTTTGTTATAAATCAAATGCTCATCGATTACTTTTCCGGTAAACAATTCCTGTGGCCCAATTTCATATACGACACCGTACGTTTTATCGAAGCCCAACCGCGGACAGAATTTGTCGAGAATCGTCTTTGGCGAATGCGAGACAGCAAGGAGAAAATATCCTTTGTCTTTAAGGGCTGGCAACAAATCGCGCGTATAGCGATACGTCTGCTTCCACTGTCTATCAACCACCTCTTCCGCGGCATCGGCCAACGAACCGTAATGCAATCCTTTCAAGTGCTTACGAAACGCCGTGACAACAGACATGATGTACGCTTCATAATCTCCTTCGCGGTCCAGCCATTTTTGTCGTTGGTTTCGATATATTTCCTCGGCATCTTCGGGAAATGACCCATCGGCAATGAGTTGGTTTACAATTTGAATGAGCAAGCTCGAGCGAAAGATTGTTCCATCCACGTCAAAAATCGCCACTTTCTGGGGAGCACTCATACGCCCTTTTTGCCTCCGCCACTCTTTTTTAGAATGTCAGACTGAAAGGTAAAAGTCGTCTTCTGCTGCATCGCAAAGCGCTCTTCCGCATAGCTCACAAGCCCTAACACCAATTCCAAGTTTGAGACGCCGGCTATTTTCCAATTGTGATGATACAAGCTTCCCGGCAACGTATTCACTTCGTTTACATACACTTTTTTGGTATCTGCATTCACCAAAAAGTCGACGCGGGCAATGCCGGTGCAGCCAAGAGTTCTGTACACGCGCACGCCGAGTTTTTTGATTTCTTTAGTCAGCGCTTCATCAATTTTTGCAGGAATCTCACTGTACGCATTGTTAACACCACCACTGCCCTTCTTTCCTCCCTTCATGTATTTGTCTTCGAAGTTGAAAAAGTCTGTCTTGTTGAGCGGGTGCTCGCACTCTGCGGTGCGCGGGTCGTCGTTACCCATAATGGGAAGCGTAATTTCAATAAGGGGGTCTATGCCCTCTTCCACCAAAACTTTTTCGTCGTAATGGAGTGCGACTTCAATTGCATTTTCGAGCTCTTGTTCATTCTTTGCTTTCGTTATACCAATCGACGAGCCGAGGTGAACCGGCTTTACAAAGAGTGGCCACGATAGCGCCTTCATGCGTTCGCGATATTCTGGTGCGCGCGCTGCCCACTCAGCGCGTGTAAACCACACGTACGGAACGACGGGCATCCCTTCAGCTGCAAGAACTTGTTTCGTAATGACTTTGTCCATGGCAACGGCAGATGCAAAAATGTCGCAGCCGACGAACGGCACTCCCGCCATGCGAAGTAGTCCCATGAGTGAACCGTCTTCGCCGAACGTACCGTGCATAGACGGAAAGACCACGTCCATCTTCTGAGATGTCCCAAAAAAACCCGGCCATTTAATGGTAAGTCCTCCTTCAAAGGAAAGTTCAACATTTTTCCAACTCTTCACTTCTTCTTCCCATCCATCTTTTTTGAAGAACGCCATGTCGTTCATCTTTCTATCGCAATACCAGGCACCCTCTTTCGAGATGTAAATCGGCCAGACATCAAATTTCTGACTCGCTAAGAGTGAATCGATTATCGGCGTGTGGGCGGTAATGATGGAGACATCGTGCTCAGCGCTTTTCCCCCCGAAAATGACTCCAATTGACCTCATGGCCCAATTCTACTTCATGAATCAAGCCCGTCGAGTGCTATGCGTACTGATCTGGCCAGTCGTTTTGAAGGAGGACAACGTCACCTTTAACAGTCATTTTTGGAAGTGCAGCAAATGCGGCGAGCGCGTCATCGAACCAGATGACGTCGCCTTTGTAATCCGCGTTTTTGAGTCCCTCATAAATATATGGTGTCACCGAATTGCGGATGAGCACAACTTTTTCAATGCCGTTTTGTGCAAGCTGTGCACCAATAACGCGATGCACTTCCGCTTTGCGAACTCCCATTTCAACAAGCCCCGGCGTCACATACCATTTTCGTCCTGGCAGACCAGACAGAAATTCAATCACCGCCTTCACGCCATCCGGATTCCCATTGTAACTATCATCGAGGGTTACCACGCCATCCGCACCAAATTTTGGCTCTAGGCGGTGGTCAAAAGGCTTTGTTTTATAGAGCCCCGCTTCAATCTGGTTTGCCGATAGTCCAAGTCGAATCGCAATGTCTGTCGCAGCTACGAATGCGCCGACGTGATGCAATCCAACTAATTTCGATTTCACTCGAATTGTATGTTCCTCACGGGTCAATGTGCAGGTCGTTCCCTCGAGGCTGGTTTCTGCGCTGCTGACTTTCCAACTATTTCCCCCGTCACGCGAATACTGTATATGTTCGTCCTGCGCGTATTTTTTCGCGAGAGTATTGTCGGCATTTACATACACAGGCTTCTCACCCAAATAGTCGGCAAGCTCAAAAATAGTTTTTGCAGCATTCTCGACAGAGCCAAATTTTTCAAGATGCGCCTCGTTCACGCCGGTAATGACGCCAATGTCGGGCTGCACGATGTTGCAAAGCTTCTTGATATCTCCTGAATAATATTCACCGAGCTCAAATATAAGAATCTGCTCATCCCCTTTGAGCGTTTTAACGAATTCTGCGATACCAAGAGGCGTGTTGTAGCTGCCGCTCGGAGCGGCAACATTCTTTCCCTCCGCCAGAACTGTTTTCAAAAGCTCTCTCATTGATGTCTTCCCGAAACTTCCAGCAATCGCTATTTTAAGTGCTGGATGCGTCTCGAGTACTTGCCGCGCACGGTCTGCAATCATCATCTCCACCGGCATTTGTAGAAACTGAATAAAGAGAAGAACAAACAGTATTCCCATGAGTACAAACACCGGGGCTTCGATAAAAAGGAGCCCGCCTAATACCACGTTCCACGGCGATTCAAACGTGACAAGTGTGTACACACTTGCGGACACAAGAAGTGCCGCAAACAGCCAGCCAGCGCAGTACAGACCAAGTGCTTTTGCAGTTAAGACGAGTTGTTTCCTCTTCTCAACAGCTCGGAAGTCATGCACACGCTCATGCCAACGGAAAAAGTCGCGTACATCATACTCACTCGCTTGCAGCATGTATACCAGACTCCGAATGTAGCGAGGATGTCTGCGAGAAATCCAACGAGTGAGGTGATTCATAGAAACGATTGTATGAGCGCCGCGACTTCGGCGGGTTTTTCTTTGTGCACAAAGTGCCCAGCATTCATGACGATATCAAGTTGAGAGCGCTCGATGAGCTCGTGAATTCGTTCTCCTTGGGAAAGCGGAGTCGAAGCGTCATTTCTCCCCCAAATGAGAAGCGTGGGAATAGTGATTTTCGCCGCGAATTCACTCAAATCCTCACTCACTACTTTCTTGAATGTTTCTTTCAGTGAACCTGCATTGAAATAGTCGCTTCCGAGAGCGCCGTAAAGTTTACGACGGAGTGCGTTTTGCCAAAGAGTAAGTGGAGGAATTGAAGTCGCGAGGCGTCCTATTTTTGCAATCCCGGCAAGAACGTGATTTGAGAGCGTAGGGCGCTGCGCGAGCCCAGCCGCCGCGATGAGAACCAACTTCTTCGGTTGAAGTACGCCGCTTCCCACGCCCTTTATTGCGACGCGGCCGCCGAACGAGTGTCCAATTATGACATCGGGAGAAATAGCGAGTTTCTCCGTGAACTTTTTTACAAAATCGACATATTCGCCAACGCCCCACGCTTTTTTTGGCGAGTCACTTGCACCGAAGCCTGGCATATCGAGTCGAACGATTCTGTAGCTGGGAAGAAGTGGCGCCACCGCATCATAGGTATTCAAAGAATCCTTCCAGCCGTGGAGCATGAGGATGACGGGGCCCGCACCTGTCTCTACGTACTCTACTGCGATGTTTTCGACAATTACCTTCATATGGCTATTCTACCTTAGGCCATCTCTCTCTCGCCTCTGGCCACAGCTTTGTAAGCGGATGCTTCGAGCAGTCATGGCGACGCGCTTTGCAAATATAGCGTCCGTAGAGCACAAGTCCATTGTTTACGTACTTCCAATCTTTTTTGGGAACGAGAGCTTCCAAGTTCTTTGAAATCTTCTTGAGGTCAGTGTGATTTGTGAGGTCGAATTTGCGAGCAAAGCGCTTCACGTGTGTGTCAGTAGGAATCCCTGTCCAGATATCAAAAAGCTCTCCCAATACGACATGCGCCGTTTTGTAGCCGACGCCGGGAAGTTGTTGCAGCTCTTCTGCGGTGCGTGGGATAGTGCCGCCAAAGTCATCCACGATGACTTT
>CAYIDY010000027.1:0-11824 GCA_964362305.1 uncultured Candidatus Saccharibacteria bacterium
CGAGCATGCCGGTTTTCGAAACCGGTGCTTTCGCCCACTCAGCCACCTCTCCGTGTAAGAAAGTAACACTTTTTTGCCAAAAGGCCAAAAAAATCGTATTATCTCGGGGTTCGTAGGCCTCATCGTCTAACGGTTAGGACAGCGCCTTTTCAAGGCGTTAATCGGAGTTCGATTCTCCGTGAGGTCATAGGATTCCCGAATAGATCTGGATATGCACCAAAGCGAATGAGCCCGTAAAGGGCTCATTAGCATATCGCTTCAAACTGCCTCAACTCAAGACCTCACCGTGTGAAGACTTGCACATTGTCCCAGTGCCATGTGTAGGCGTGGGTCGAGTTCGTCGCAGGCGGCGGCCATGACATGTGCTTGTCAGGGTCGTAGCTGTCATCGCCAAATACGACGCGTACATCCCCGTCAGGAAAACTTCCTGGTACCGTCCGATTGATCGCGGCTCCGCTCTGCTGCGCAATGGACACTGTCACTGTTCCGTTATTATTGTCGGTAGCGCAGTGCTGCAATCGAGGAGACTTGTCCGTCAAGATTTCCGCTCCGTATACACCATCGCGGTTCACGCCGTTTTCGTAGAACAGCATGCTGCCTCTGAATGATCTGACACCGGTTTTAAGCGGACCTCGCGGGACGGTCGGAAAGTCCGGCGTCGAGAAGCCGAGATCGGTCTGGCCGAGGTACTCGCTTGGCGTGAGGAAGTAAACGCTCGTCCATTTGCCTTCACCGAGATTGGTCACGTTCTGATCCCAACATACTTTCGTAACATCACGGAACACTTGTTTCGGCGTAAACCATGCGACGACATATCCATGTGTATTGACGGTAGACATGACGTGGCCTCTGGTTGGGTCGTTCCCCGGCAGACAGTGGTAAAACGCGACGTCCTTGAGGCTCGCTATCGACGTGTGGTGGATGATACGGTGCGTCGTGTTTGGATTGCCGCACGACATGTCGTGGTCGGCCGGCCAATCATTGATGTCTGCTCCATAGTGGAAGAAATTATCCCATCCTCCAGACCACCCGCGGTCGAATCGGTCGTAAAATCCTGCCGCGGTCGTGAAGTCTTCTGAGAATGCAAGGCCAGGAGTTGATGGTGGCGTGCTCGAGACCGTAACATTGACGCTTGCGCTCGCCGAACCACCAGCGCCGGAGCAGGTGATGCTGTAGGTCGTATTTGATGACGGAGAGACAGATGTGGAGCCGGACACGCCGGAGGCGCTGAATCCCGTGCCAGTACAGCTCGTCGTATTGGTTGATGCCCAGGTAAGCGTCGATGATTGACCGGGCGTAATCGAGGTTGGATTTGCGGAGAGAGCGACCGTGGGCGTGGAAATGGACGTGACAGTCACGCTTGCGCTCGCACTTGCTGACCCGCCAGCACCGGTGCACGTGATGCTGTACGTGGTGTTAGATGCCGGACTAACTGAGGCCGAACCGGATGTGCCTGAAGCATTGAAGCCATTGCCGGTGCAGCTTGTTGTGTTGGTCGAGGACCACGTGAGCGTTGACGTTTGGCCGGGCGTGATTGATGAAGGCGATGCGCTGAGTGACACTGACGGTGTGGGCAAAGTATTTCCTGCTGCACCATCCCATACCAATTGAACGTTCGAGAAGAGCGGGGTGGTCATGCCGGTATGTTCGAACGTGATCGCATTCACGCCTGTTCGAAGCTCATTCACATTCACAGGAACGGATAGCAGGTACACGCCGACCTGACCCGAGTATCGCACGAGCGGGATGTTGCGCGCCGCATTTCCATTCAAGCGGTATGCGAGCGTCACATTCGTATTCTGCAGATCGTGCTGCGCCTGCATGACAAGTCGCGGATTCGAGGGGTTCGCCGGGAGATTGAAAGGCGAAAGCGCGACGCGGGTGAGCGGAAAGATTGGGCCATCGAAACGCACGTTGTCCCATTGCGTGTCCCATGTCGGCAGATTCTCATATTTTTGCGATGCGTGATTATGAGAACCAAGGTAGAGATATCCACGTGTGAACCCTAGCGACGTATCGAAACGCAGCACATGATCGCCATCGGTCGTTACTGTGACCTGCGATGTCGAGACATTGACGACGAACTTGTTAAACGTGCTTGGGCCGGTCTTCACGCTGTAATCATCGCATTTCTCGATTTGTTGCACCTGCGCCCCGTCGCGGTATTCGATAAGATGCGCGCACCCCATATTCCCGCGAAATTGGAGAATCAGACCATCTTGAGGGAGTGGGCCGTGAGTGTTGAAGTACTCGAACGAGATGTACGGGTATGGCAGCTCGGACAGCATAATCTGGGTCCATCCACCGAGTGAATCATTCGTATTGACGTCGAACGAAATTGTGCCGGTCCGGTTCGCGAAATCGAACGGCTGGTTGATGCGAACTGCGGAATCGCCGTAATTCTGCATACCTGCCTTTATGTGCAATCGGCCGCCTGAAATCGCGGCGCTCGACGGCGACGTCGGTGTCATGTTGTCCATTCGGCCATGCGAAGCCGTGTACTTGGCTGAATCGAGTGAGCCCGAGAAATCATCGAAGAAAGCAGTTCCCGAAGGCGGAGGCGTTGTCGAGACGGTAATGCTCGCGCTGGCACTTGCTGAGCCGCCGGTGCCGGTGCACGTGATGCTGTAGGTCGTGTTCGCTGTCGGGGTAACTGTGGTAGAGCCTGAAACCCCCGAAGCATTGAAGCCGCTACCGGTACAGCTCGTTGTGTTTGTCGAGGACCAGGTAAGCATTGACGATTGGCCCGGTGTGACTGATGACGGTGATGCGCTGAGTGTCGCAGTCGGCGTATTCGAGTTCGAAACCGTAACACTTGCACTTGCGCTTGCCGAGCCACCAGCACCGGTGCACGTGATGCTGTAAGTCGTATTTGACGTTGGGGTAACTGTGGTAGAGCCAGAAACACCCGATGCATTGAAGCCGCTACCGGTACAGCTCGTTGTGTTGGTCGAGGTCCAACTTAGTGTTGCCGACTGGCCAGGCATAACTGTATTTGGATTTGCTGAGAGCGAGACAGTGGGCGTTGTCGGCGATGGTGGCAGAGTGGTAACGAGACGTAGCCAATTTGCCGCACTCCAACCAGTTACCGTTTGATAGGCTACGCGCCACCAGGTTAATTCGTTCGCCGTTTGTGGACCGCCGACAATGGTTCCGCGGGTTAATGCCGGGACCGTAGTGAGAACAGTTCCCGATGTACCTGCGCTACTACGAACTTTCAGTTTATCAGTCGCTTCCACGGTATCGCCGACCTTCAGGCCATCTTGACTGCCTCCATCGTCTCCGGCTTCGCCCTTACTCAATAGAAACGCAATTTGCGATTGAAGAACTTTAATGAGTTCGAGCAATTTCGCAATCTGCGCCTCAACGCCGGTTGGCGGGTTCGTCTGCGCCGCGGCAATCGCAGGTGTCATATACACTGATCCGACCATAAATAAAATGGCAACAGCGAGGCTGATGCCCACAAAACGTTGTGAGATATTCATGCACACACTTTAACGCGCCTAGATAAATAAAAAAACATCGGGGGGGATAACGGGAAATTAATAACGCAGTAGGAGCAGCTTGGCGCATGTTGGTATTCACAAATCTAGAATCGTGAAGTGGCAAGCGCTTTTTTCATACTTCCGGCTATACTTTCGAATGGTATGAACCTATTGGCAATCGTCAAAAATTCTGTCACAACAAACAGACATTTCTCATTCGATTCGGAAAGCAGATTGTATTGGCTGAAAATTGTAATTAGTCTTGGTTTGATTTCCGGTCTTTTGCTCTCGCTCAAACTTTGGGCAGGCGCTCGTTTTTACCCCCTTTTGCCCGTGCTCGATATTCTCCCGCCAATTCCAAATCCGATTGATTGGATGATTCTCCTCACCATTTTGAGTCTCCTCACCGCGACTATTTTTTCTTCAAAACCAAATAGGTTTATTTGGGCTACCCTCGCACTCGTTTCGCTTCTTGTATTTCTCGACCAAACAAGGCTCCAGCCATGGGTGTATGAATATTCTTTTATTCTGTTCGGGCTCGCGTTTTTTTCTTGGAATGTTCAAGATACCGTGGAGCGTAACGCCCTGCTCGACTCATTTAGAATCGTCATTGCATTTCACTTTTTTTGGGCCGGTATTCAAAAAATTAACCCCGTCTTTCTGTTGGACACTTTCCCGTGGATGATATCTCCTATCGCGCAACTATTTCCAGAATCAACGACGCCTCTGTTTCATTCGTTCGGATTACTTGTCCCGTTTATTGAAGCGGGAATTGGTGTTGGACTCTTGACACAGCGATTTAGAAAAAAGGCAATCCTCGCCGCACTTCTTCTTGGCGTCTTTGTTCTTTGGACCATTGGCCCCTTTGGACACAACTGGAACAGCGTAATCTGGCCGTGGAATATTGTTGTGCCGTTACTCGCCGTCATTCTTTTCGCGAAAACTCCTGACGTAAGTTTCTTCGAAATCCTACAGCCAAAAAATTCGCGAATGAAGCTCGCAGCGCTTGTTATGTTTGGCGTCCTCCCCTTTTTCAGTTTGTTCAACGCATGGGATTCGTTTCTGTCGTTCGCCCTCTATTCGGGCAATTTAAACCAGGCGAGTATTTTCATGAGCGAAAACGTGCAGGCACGTTTACCTGAGCATCTTCGAGGCCTCGTGCAGCCCGACACCGATGGTAGATATTTTTTATTAGTCTCAAATTGGGCACTAGCGGAACTTAATGCTCCTCCCTACCCGGAAATAAGGACGCACAAACGCGTCCTACGAAGTATCTGCGCATTCGCAGACAATCCACTTGATGTAACGCTGAGTATGAGCGGACGTCTGTCCTGGTTCAATCGCGACGGACGACAGATGTTTAATTGCCCTCAGCTACATTGAGTTTCTGTAGAGAAGTTACGCAGACCCGCGTTCCCTGCGCATTAGATTTGATAGTATGAATGTATGGCACATCAAAAACTCTCCCCCGGAACCGCACATGCGCTCCCCTCAGATTTAGAACGCGCGCTTTCCTCCGCAAAATTGCGCGCCATGTGGGAAGACATCACTCCTCTTGCCCGGAATGAATGGATTTGCTGGGTGATATCGGGAAAGAAGGCCGAGACTCGAGCCATTCGCATCAAAAAGGCAATTTCAAAGCTTTCCGGTGGGATGCGACGTCCGTGCTGTTGGGCGGGATGCATACACCGATAGTGCTCGTTTCTGCTATCATTCCTCTATGAAGCCTTTGCTCAAAAAAATTGTCGCATCAGACGCGACACCATTTCAGAAAAAAGTGTGGGCAGAACTCTGCAAGATTCCGAAAGGAAAAACGCTAACCTACGCGCAATTAGCAAGAAAAATTGGCCGGCCAAAAGCAGTGCGCGCCGTTGGCAATGCTGTCGGCAAGAATCCATTTGCCCCCGCAGTTCCCTGTCATCGAATTGTGCGCTCGGATGGAAAGCTCGGGGGGTATTCTGGTAAAGGCGGTGTCGCGACAAAAATAAAACTGCTCAAGAAAGAGGGCGCGTTGTAAACGTATGCGCTATCTCCACACGATGGTGCGTGTCAAGAATTTGGAGGAGGCGCTCGATTTTTATTGCAACAAACTCGGACTCATCGAGGTTAGCCGTCGCGAAGATGAAAAAGGCCGGTACACGAACGTGTTCTTACGAGCGCCCGGAGATGAAGTAGACATGGATGCACATCGCGCTCCGCTTCTTGAACTTACCTACAACTGGCCGTCCGAAACGGGAGCAGTAGAAAGCTATACGGGAGGAAGAAATTTTGGCCACCTCGCCTACGCTGTTCCCAATATTTATGACTATTGCACCCGACTACAGAATGAAGGAATTACCATACTGCGTCCACCACGCGAGGGAAAAATGGCGTTCGTGAAGTCGCCAGACGGTATTTCAATCGAGCTCTTGCAAGAAGGCTCGCCGCTTCCTATTTCCGAACCGTGGAGTTCGATGCCAAATGTTGGAGCGTGGTAACTAGGCTTTATCGCGCGAAATCGTTTGAGCGGCGACCTGTTCTGCCAGTATTTCCCCAACTGTTTTTTTCGGCGTATTTCGGAAGACGAGCGAGCGGTACGCGTAATAACTTTCGTAGGCAACAATTACGGCTGCGACCGCCTGCGCCGTGAGAAGCGGTACGCCGACGTGGGTGACCAGAAGATAGACTATTTCCGCATTGATAGCGACGTTGATGGTGAACACAACCATGAAGCGAGTCATCTGTTGCTCCGGAGTCTCATTCTTTATATCAGTGTTAATCCAATACTTGAACACGAGGTAGATGGAGAAACACCCGACCGAAAACGCCATCAGGGATGCGACGAGATAGTGTACTTCGCCCAGGGTGTGGAAAATGTAGAGCGATACCACGATGATACTCGTGGGCAGCACAACTGAACTAAGGAGCCGCGCAAAAAGACGTCGTGCTGTGTCCATATTCGGAGATGAATGACAATAATACTACCATGCCTCTATGGTAGGATTCCGTTCAATGGAAGAACGTGTGCTCGAGGTCTCAAACCTGGTTAAAAATTACGGCTCCTTTCGAGCCGTCGACGGCATTTCATTTTCGGTAGGAAGAGGCAAAATCGTAGGCTTTTTGGGCCCTAACGGGGCGGGTAAAACGACGACCATTCAGATACTCTCCGGTATCACGCTCGCAAACGGCGGCTCAGTCTCCTATTTTGGAAAGAACTTTTCCACACACCGCACGGAGTGTTTGCAGCGAATCAATGCCGCCTCGGCGTTCAATACCCTAATGGGCAAAATTTCGGTGTGGGAGAATTTGTTCGTTTTTGCCGAACTGTATCAAGTTGAGAACCCGCGCAAGATGATTTCCGACCTTCTCGCGCAATTCGAAATTTCCGACCTACGCGACACGCTCTACAAAGACCTTTCTTCCGGTCAGAAAACGCGCGTCAATATCGCCAAATCGCTTCTCAACGACCCGGAACTTCTTCTCATGGATGAGCCCACGGCATCTCTGGACCCTGACATTGCAGATAAGACACTGAGCCTCATCGAGCAACTGCGAAAAGACCGTAACCTCTCGATTCTTTACACGAGCCACAACATGAACGAAATCACGCGCATTTGCGATGAGGTTATTTTTCTCGACCACGGAAAAATCGTTGCTCAGGACACGCCACTCAATCTTACAAAACGCATCTCGTCGGCGACACTGCGTGTATCGTTCGATGCACACACCCTTGAATTCGACACGTACCTTCGCGAGAAAAAATTAGATGCAACTTTTCCTGAACCGAACACCGTCGCTATCCTCTCGCACGAGGCAGGAATTCCCGGGATTTTGTTCGATTTGAGTAAGACTGGCATTTGGATTACCGACATCGAAGTTGCAAAACCGACACTTGAAGACGTCTTTTTACAGATAGCGCGCAAAGATACCGTATGAACATTCGACGAATCAAGGCAATAATCTGGCAGGAATTCTTTGTGCTGCGCCGCTCCGGTGAGGTCATGGCGGATATCATAATCTTCCCGCTCACAAACGTTGTCGTGTTTGGTTTTTTGTCTCTCTATTTGAGCGCAGAAAATCAGCTTGCGGGACACACCGTTATTTTCGGCATGCTTCTTTGGAATGTCATTTGGATAGTTGAGTACTCCATAACACTCGGGAGCCTATGGAACATTTGGACACGCAACCTCACAAATTTGTTTATCGCGCCCTTGGCACTCTCAGAATATATTCTCGCCCACACTCTCTCCGGAATCCTAAAGTCGCTCATTGTCCTCTTAGTGAGCGGCATACTTTCAGTCTACGTGTTTGATTTCAACATTTTCTCGGTCGGCTTCCCCGCGCTCGCACTTACGCTCATTAATTTTTCAATCTTTGCGTACGCACTCGGGATATTTATTCTCGGAATGATTTTTTGGTTTGGCCTGCGCATTCAGGCCGCCGCCTGGAGCGCTGTGGGCCTCTTCCAACCACTGTGCGCTGCGCTGTATCCATTGGACGTACTTCCCGTTCTCCTGCAGAAAGTTGCCGTCCTCTTCCCTGCCACCTACACCTTTGAAGCAGCACGCTTTGCGCTCGCAAACGATGGCGCGATTGCGTGGAACTTGTTCTCAATCGCGTTCGCCGAAAATATAGTCTATGCCGTCGGGTGCACCGCTCTCTTCGTCCTCATGTACAACAAGTCCCGTGACAGCGGACAGTTTGCACGAAATGAAGTGTAGTCAAGGTTGTGCTAGGCTGCGGGCATGAAAAAAAGCGTTCGACTTAGCCCTGAAGAATTTGACGCGCATGTGCAGAATGGAACGTGCCGGCTTTCATTTATCGGGATGTCGAATGGGGGGAAAAGTTACCGTGCGCGAGTTCTCCGCGACCAAGCAGGCTTTCTTCTTTACTCCGTTGACGAGGAAATAATAAAAGAGCTTAGATTCAAAGACATGGACGAGCTATCCGCGTGGTTGGGGTATCCTTCGTCGGCGGGGTACGCAGAGCGGGAAGCAACATACCTTGAACTTGAAGGTAAATTTACCAAACAAGCGGCGATGAAAACGCACGGCCGGAATCTCGTTTTCGACACGACCGGCAGCGTGGCTCAGCTCGGCGCAAAGGTTCTCGAGGCGCTCGATGAGCACACGCTCATCGTCCATCTTGATGTCGGAGAAGACGCGCTCGAGACGTTGATGGAGCTATATTTTACTGAGCCGAAGCCTGTTGCGTGGGGTGAGTTTTTTTCAATGCTTCCCGGCGAATCAGAGGAGTCTGCGCTTCGCCGTTCATATCCGACTCTTCTCAACGAGCGACTAAAGCGATATCGGGCACTCGCGCATGTGAACATCGAAACGCGAAAATTGTATGATGCTTCCGGAGCAGAAACACTATCTCTTATTCGCGAACACTTGTAAGTATGTTGAAGATGATAAGCACCCGAGATGATGCGCGAACGTCGCGCTCGTATACTGACGTTTTACTCGCCGGGCTTGCACCCGATGGCGGACTGTATGTACCGGCAGAATATCCACAATTTACACGCGAAGAACTAGAGACATTGAAAGACGCGCCCTATGCACGCATCGCATTTGAGTTGAAGAAAAAATTAGTGGACGCAGCGATTCCCGATGAGGCACTCAGCGACATGATTGATGCCGCGTATTCTCCGACAAATTTCGCCATTGAGAATAATCAAGTGGTTCCGGTGCAAGAAATTGACCGCGACATCTGGGTTCAAAATCTCTCGCTTGGCCCCACTGCCGCATTTAAAGACATGGCAATGCAACTTCTCGGGCGCGAAATGGCGTACGAACTGGAAAGAAGAAAAGAGACTCTCGCGATACTGGGGGCAACATCCGGCGATACCGGTTCTGCGGCGGAGGCCGCGTTTAAAGGTTTGAAAAATATCACCCTCACGATGCTCAGCCCGCTCCAAGGCATGAGTGATTTCCAGCGCGCCCAAATGGCGTCATTATCCGGCGACAACATCGTCAACATCAGCGTCCGCGGCCGCTTTGATGATTGCCAGGATTTGGTAAAGAAAATTATGAACGAACCTGAATTTTCCAAACTTGGGGCGGTCAATTCTATTAATTGGGGGCGTATTAGCTCGCAAGTGCCCTATTACTTCTCTGGCTACTTCCAAGTCGCTAAGAAAATCGGAGACCCTGTGGACTTTGCCGTGCCCAGCGGCAATTTCGGAAATGTGCTTTCCGGTTACATCGCAAAACACATGGGGCTCCCGATTCGCCGACTCATCGTGGCAACCAACGAAAACAACGTGCTCCACAAACTATTCACGACTGGCGTCTACGAAAACACCCCCGCGCATGTGACTTCAAGTCCCTCGATGGATATTTCGAAAGCGTCGAACTACGAACGGCTCGTGTTCGATATTTTTGAACACGACGCAGAAGAAACGACAAGCTACATGCGCACCTTTAACGAAACGGGAAAAGTTGACCTCGCCGACTACGGACTCTCACCCGATGTCTTCAAGAAGCGTGAGTTCGAGAGCGGCACATCAACACATCGCAACCGCTTGGAAACGATTCGCGCAGTGTACGAAGCGGCACGCATTGTTATCGACCCTCATACGGCGGACGGTGTGTATGTCGGGAAAAAACTAAAGACTGACGCGCCGCTAATCTGCCTTTCAACGGCACTCCCCGTGAAATTTGAGGACACCATTAAAGAAGCGCTCGATTTCATTCCGGAGCGCCCTCCACGTTTTGTTGGGCTTGAGAAACAAATTCATGCCGACGCATTTTCTGTCATTGACGTTGATGCAGACCAGCTCAAACACATACTCAATACGCATGCATGAACGAATCTCTTCGACACCTCCGCAAACACCGAGAATTTGCGCAGCTTATCAAGAAGCACGGGCCGCCGGATTTGAAGCGGTATCATGGCCGCGAGCGCATATTTACGGCGATTCTTCGCTCAATTATTTCTCAGCAGATTTCTACAAGCGCAGCGCGCTCGATTCGGGAGCGTTTCCTTAAGCTTTTTCCTAAAAGCGGACCGACGCCCGAATTGCTTTTGCAATCGCCGATTGAAACATTGCGCGCTGCGGGACTCTCCACACAAAAAGTCTCCTACATGCGCGACGCCGCAGAAAAATTCAACGACAGTACGGTGAATCCTAAAAATTTCTCAAGAATGACGAGTGACGAAATTACTGAGCACCTCGTGCAAATCAAAGGCGTAGGTGTGTGGACCGCACATATGCTTCTCATTTTTACGCTCAATCGACCCGACACGCTCCCTGTCGGCGACTTAGGTATCAAAAAGGGTTTCCAAAAAGTATATAAACTCCGCACGCTCCCTTCCCCGACCCACATGGAGCGCCTAGCAAAGCCGTGGCGCGCTCACGCGTCAGTTGCCAGTTGGTATCTGTGGCGCGCGGCGGATGAAGCTAAAACAGTCCCAAAACGTCCTCTGAAGAAATTGCTCCCTCCCGCAAAATTGAAGGCGCGCCGGAAACGACACTCACCACGGTCGTAGGCGGACGCATTGGAAACACGGCGGAATCGATCGCCAAATCCACCAAACGCGCCGACTCGCCGAGTTGCGACAGAATCTTTTCCACGGACGCTTCCGTCACGTCCCCACTTTTATTTGCACTCGTCGCGGTGAATGGCTTTCCATACGTTCGTGCAAGTTCGAGACAAAATTCATTGTCGGGAATGCGCACGCCGATAGTTTCCATATCGCGCACTATTCCCGTATTAAACGCGGGCTTCTTTTTCAAAACTAAGGTAAGTGCGCCCGGCAGAAATCTCTCTGCCAATTTTCTGGCAGCGTCATTTACCTCGGCGTACTCTTCCACCATTTTCAAATCTGAAAATACGGCGTGCATTGGCTTCCCTCCGTCGCGCCCTTTTATCGCATATATTTTTGCGACAGCCTCATCCGAAAGTGCGTCTGCGCCGAGGCCGTAGAGTGTATCTGTGGGGTAGATAATCACGCCTCCCGTGCGGAGGACGCCTGAGGCTTTGAGGACGCATTCTCCGAGTCCCTTATCAAGATGAGCAATCTCCATTACCCAGATGCTACCGAAAAATAGTGATTTCTGCTATATTGTCGATGAAAGAAACATATGCGCGGTTTTTTCCGGTGGATGATGCGGAAACATACATCATTGCCGAAATTAGCCGAGCAGTACGTTCTTTCTATGCGCGGTTAGCTCCGGTGGATGATGCGGAAACATATATCATCGCCCCGGTTTGCCGAGCGTTTCGTTCTTTCAATGCGCGGTTAGCTCAGTGGTAGAGCATCTTCTTGACGTGAAGAGGGCCGGGGGTTCAATCCCCTCAGCGCGCACCAACTGCACGAAGTCCTGCCCTGCGGCAGGCCTTTGTGCATTGGTG
>CAYIDY010000028.1:0-10388 GCA_964362305.1 uncultured Candidatus Saccharibacteria bacterium
ATCACAAATCGGACAGCAGCCCGCCTTGATTCGGGGATTGTCGTTCACGGGAATTGATGCGGCGACGAAGCAGGAAGTAACGCGCGCGACTACCGACATAACCACGCGCCTCACCAGTGATCCAGGCTTTAATTCGCAGAGCGCGGCGGTGGTGGAATAGGCGAGAGAGCGGCTTGTAGCTTGTTGCAAAATGCGTAATACTGCGCGCTATGACTGAAACGACCATGGAAAAAATCATATCGCTTTGCAAGCGGCGGGGATTTATATATCAAGGTTCAGAAATTTACGGCGGACTTGCGGGTACCTGGGACTACGGGCCAATGGGTGTCGAGTTGAAAAATAACATAAAGCAACTCTGGTGGCGTATGTTTGTGCAAGCGCGTGACGATATGTACGGGATGGATGCCGCGATTTTAATGCACCCAAACGTGTGGGAGGCATCGGGACACGTGGGCGGCTTCTCGGACCCACTTGTCGAGTGCACGAAATGCAAGAGACGATTTCGCGAAGACCATCTCGACGATAGGACCAAATGTCCGGAGTGTGGTGGTGCGTTGGGCGAGACACGACAGTTCAATATGATGTTTAAGACGCATGTCGGTGCGACCGAAGACGCGACTTCAATTTCGTATTTGCGCCCTGAAACAGCGGGAGGAATGTTCGTGAACTTCAAAAATATTGTCGATTCATTCCATCCCAAACTACCGTTCGGCATGGCACAAATTGGGAAAGCGTTTCGCAATGAAATAGCGCCACGAGACTTCACGTTTCGTGCGCGTGAATTCGAGCAGATGGAAATCGAATATTTCATTGATCCGCGAGACGCTCAAAAAATAAACGAAACGTTCGACGGACTATTTACAGAACAGATGAAATTTCTCGAACGAATTGGTCTCTCTAAGAACAAGATTCATAAAATTGAGGTACCAGAGAGCGACAGGGCGCACTATTCAAAGCGCAGTGTCGATACTGAATACGATTTTCCGTTCGGGCAGAAGGAGCTCCTGGGACTTGCGTATCGCACAGACTTCGATCTCAAAGCGCATACTGAAAAAAGCACCGTGGATTTATCGTACTACGACGAGGCAACGAAAGAACGATTCGCGCCGCATTGTATCGAACCCACGTTTGGCGTTGACCGCCTTATTCTTGCCGTGCTTTCAGATGCCTACACTGAAGATACTCTTGGTGGCGAGGTGCGCACATACCTACGCCTCCCAAAGGACATTGCCCCGGTAAAAGCTGCTGTTTTTCCGCTACTTAAAAATAAACCAGAGCTTGTCGCAAAAGCACGAGAGGTTTACATGCAGTTAAAAAAGCAAATCCCAAACATCATGTGGGACGACAACGGAAACATCGGCAAGCGGTACCGTCGGCAAGATGAAATCGGTACACCGCTGTGCATCACGATTGATTTTGACACTCTGGGAGAGGGCGGAGAAGAGAAGAAAGATACCGTCACCGTGCGTAATCGTGACACAGGCGCACAAGAGCGCGTATCGATTGGGGAGCTTGAAACTCGTATTCGCTAGACGTGGTACGATAACGGCATGTTGGGAGACCATACGATTTCAATTACGACAGGAACCATCGTAAAGACACTCGTCGTTCTTGCCGGTGCATGGCTTTTGTTCTATTTACGTGACCTTGTTCTCGTCATCGTTACCGCTGTCGTGCTTGCCTCCGCGATAGAGCCGGGAGTGCAATTTCTGAGGCGCTATAAAGTGCCGCGCGTATTAGGCGTTATCGGCGTATATCTTTTGGTAATTGCGATTTTTTTCTCGATTTTTTTCTTCTTTGTACCACTCGTCCTCCAGGATCTTGCCACACTTCTTCTCGAGGTGCCGACATACATTGACCGAATAAACACGCTTAGTGCATTTGATGAATACGCAACAACACTCGGTGTAGCGCCTCCTTCTGTTTCGGCAGAGGGCCTTTTAGAAGGCTTACGCGCGCTTCTCGATTCAACGGGGATATTTAGCAACACATTCGGCGCCATTTCACAGATATTCGGCGGCGTTCTTTCGTTCGTCCTGATTTTTGTCTTTACGTTTTATTTTGCGGTCAACGAAACAGGAGTCTCCGATTTCCTGCGCTTCATTACCCCGCGTCAGTACGAAAGCTATGTCGTCGATTTGTGGCGTCGCTCTCAAACAAAGATAGGTCTCTGGATGCAGGGACAGGTGCTGCTTGGCCTTCTTATGGGAGCCTTCGTGTACCTCGGACTTACCATCATAGGCGTGAAATACGCATTGCTTCTCGCCGTTCTCGCCGCCCTTCTAGAACTCATTCCGGTCTTTGGGCCGACACTCGCGGCGGTGCCCGCGGTAATCTTGGGAGTCGCGCATGGAGGTCTTGGCGTTGGCGTCGCGGTCATTCTCCTCTATGTCATTTTGCAGCAGTTTGAGAACCATCTCCTGTATCCATTAGTTGTGACCAAGGTTGTCGGCGTTCCACCACTCCTCGTTATCCTGGCACTTATCGTCGGAGCACAGCTCGCGGGATTTTTAGGCATTCTTCTCTCTGCGCCAATGGCCGCTGTTATTCAGGAATTGGTCAAAGACATAGAATCTCGTAAGGCGTTTGCGAGCTCTTGAAAGGACGTGTAGTCTCACATCCATGGCGCGGCCACTCTACCTTACAACGACACTTCCGTACGTGAATGCAGATCCGCACATCGGGTTTGCGCTCGAAATCGTGCACGCCGATATTGTGGCCCGCTATAACACACTCTCCGGTCGCGATGTTTTTTTCAATACCGGTACCGATGAGCATGGAATGAAAATCCATCGGAAAGCTGAGGAGGTGGGGAAGGATGCACAGGAGTACGTAGATGAATACGCCGCCCGATTCAAAGGACTGAAGGAAAAGCTCAATTTGCATTCAGACTTGCACTTTATTCGCACAACGGATGCGAAGCACAAAGCTGCCGCTCAAGAACTTTGGCAACGTTGTGAGAGAAATGGCGATATCTACAAGAAAAAGTACAAAGGTTTGTACTGCGTTGGTGACGAGGCGTTTATGAAAGATAGCGACTTGGTGGATGGCGCGTGCCCCAATCACCCGACCATGCCGCTTGTTGAAATCGAAGAGGAGAATTACTTTTTTCGCCTGAGTGCATATCAGGAAAAATTGCTTACCTACCTACAAAAAGACGGCGTCATCGTTCCCGAATGGCGCAGGCTCGAAGCGATTCAATTTGTCGAGCGTGGCCTTGAGGATTTCAGTATCTCGCGCGTGAAGGAAAAAATGCCGTGGGGCATTGCGGTGCCGGGAGACGACAGTCAGGTTATGTATGTCTGGTTTGATGCGCTTACGAATTACATCTCAACGCTCGGTTGGCCCAACGGAGCAGATTTCGAAAAGTATTGGAACGAGGGCGAGGTGATTCAGATGGCAGGGAAGGACCAGGTCCGCTTTCAGTCCATCATGTGGCAAGCAATGCTTATGTCTGCAGGCATCAAGAACACTGACAAAATTGTTTACCACGGATTTATCACGAGTGGCGGAAAAAAAATGTCGAAATCGTTGGGCAATGTCATCGACCCGTACGCACTCGTCGACGAATATGGCGCAGATGCTCTGCGTTTCTTTCTCGCGCGCCACATCCATCCGTTTGAAGACTCGGACTTCACGATGGAGCGATTCAAAGAGGTCTACAATGCTGATTTGGCGAATGGGTTGGGGAATTTAACGGCGCGCATCTTGCGACTATCTGAACAGTATCTCGGCGACTACCAGCCAAGAGATGTAGAGGTTGGAATACACGAGGGACTTTCAGAGTTCAATTCTCAGATCGCTCTCGAGAACGTCTGGTCGCGCATAAAAGTTCTGGACCAGAAAATCACAATGACCGAACCATTTAAGGTAGTGAAATCCGATCCCGAACTAGGAAAGAAATTAATAGAGGAAATGCGTGGCGAGTTAGCCCTCATTACAGACATGCTCGCTGCTTTCATGCCGGCAACCAGTCAAATAATTAAAGACGCGGTGAAAGCAAACAAAAAACCGGAAAACCTGTTTCCTCGCAAATAGCACCATGTCTGCAATCTCCGAGCAAAGGAAGGGAGAGCTGTTCTTGTTTTCTGAAGTAGTACTGTGGGCATTGTTTCCCATCGTCATCGCATTTTCACTGATTACACTGCCGGTGCTCACGGCGTTTGCCTGGAGCACACTTTTTTCGGGCTGTTTTTTCGCGTTACTAATGCTTTTCAAAGGTACATGGCGAGAGATGCGAAACTTTCTCTTATGGCGGTATACAGCATGGGCCGCGCTCTTTATCGGCATTCTGTACTACGGCTTGTATTTTACGGGGATGAGCATGACAAGTCCGGGAAATGCATCGCTCATCGCGCTTTTTGAAATTTTCACGTCATTCATGTTCTTCCATGTGTTGTATCGGGAGCATATCTCGATAGAGCACCTCGTTGGCGCATTGTGTATGATTATTGGAGCGGTGATTGTATTTGTGCCAAGCCTGACCACGTTTAATTACGGGGACCTCATAATTCTTTGCGCAACGTTCTTTGCGCCGGTGGGGAATTTATTTCAGCAACGGGCTCGTATGATAGCTTCCAGCGAGACCATTATGTTCATGCGCACACTCCTTGCTGCCCCCGTCATTTTCCTTTTCGCATATTTCTTCGATTTTACAGAGGGCGTTAGCATGAGTGCGGCGCTGCCTTTCTTAGTGATAAACGGCATCTTATTACTGGGTTTATCAAAGATTCTTTGGATAGAAACCATCCATCGTATTTCTGTGACTAAGGCGAATGCCCTTAGTGCGGGGGCTGGCCCCTTGCTCACATTCATATTTGCGTGGATTCTCTTGAGCCAAGAGCCGACTCTTTGGCAACTTGTCGCTCTTGCCCCCTTCGTCGCCGGTGTATTTTTGCTCACTGATTATGTACGATTGAGTAACAGGAGTCCTGTAATAACATCATGAAATACTTCGACGCTCACACCCACGTGAACTTTGTCGCATACAACGACGACCGCGACGCGACGATTTGTCGGGCGCTTGAACTCGGTGTCGGCATGAACATCGTCGGGACGCAGTTTGATACGTCGCAAGCCGCTGTCGAGATTGCAGAACAATACGACGGTGTGTACGCGACCATCGGTCTTCACCCCATCCATACAGGGAAATCATTTCACGATGAAAAAGAGTTGGGGGAGGGGAACAAAGAATTCACCTCACGCGGCGAAATGTTTGATATCGAAAAGTACTACGCGCTCGGACTGAATAAAAAAGTAATTGCTGTTGGCGAATGCGGTCTCGATTACTATCGACTCGAGGAAAAGACTAAGGACGTGCAAAGCGCGGCGTTTATCGCTCAGATTGAGTTGGCGAATCGTTTGAACATTCCCCTTATGCTCCATATTCGCGACGGTCAGCACGGGGGAGGTGAGAGTGCATACCTTGACGCACTCGATATTCTGAAAGCGCATGCAAAAGTAAAAGGCGATGTGCACTTTTTTGCCGGAAGCCTCGATGTGGCGCGTAAGTTCCTTGATTTTGGATTTACACTTTCATTCACGGGCGTTCTCACCTTTACCCGCGATTACGATGAGATAGTGCGTTTTGCACCCCTCGACATGCTTCTTTCAGAAACCGACGCCCCGTACATCACCCCGACGCCACACCGTGGGAAGCGGAACGAATCGGCATATGTTGTCGAGGTGGTGAAGGCGATTGCGCGGATTAAGGAGGCTGATGAAGAAAAAGTGGCAGCGCAGATACTTGAAAATGCGCGGCGGATCTTTAAGGTAAGGTAAAATTGCTCGCTTTTAGGTCAGCTCGAAGTGGCTCCCTCACAGTATTTTTGACGGTATGAGCCACTCCTCCGGCTAAAATACTGTGAGGGAGCTGCGCCACGAATTGAGTGCATAGAGACGGGCTACATATTGCCCACCCTAGAGGTCTGTGGTAGTGTGTCCCAACATATGTCAGATTCTGCAAGCGAAAACGAAGTCGTCTCCCGCGTCTACGAGGTGGGCTATCACATCCTACCGACAGCGAAAGATGAAGATGTCGAGAAGATAGTTGCCTCAATCCGCACCTCGATAGAGAAGGCGGAAGGCTCTTTCATTGCGGAAGGCGCACCGTCGCTCATCAAACTTGCATACCCCATGATTGTCCGCGAGGGTGAGAAATTGATTGAGTATGACCGCGCCCACTTCGGCTGGATTAAATTTGAAGCTCCTACGGCGGCCGCAAAGATTGTTGAATCATCATTGAATGCTAATCCGTCGGTTATCCGCTGCATGGTTTTCAAGACCATTCGAGAAGACACGCGAGCAAAGATGAAAGCTCCGCAGCTTCGAGAAGTAAAAAGAACTGACGTCATTAAATCCTCTCCGCGCCGAGCGTCCGAAGAGGGTGCAGAGAAAGCTCCTGTATCTGAAGTTGCTCTCGACAAAGCACTCGAAACGTTGACCGCTGAATAAGTACGATTGCCTTTTCCTTTGGGCAGGTTAAGCTGGTGTGACCAGCTTTTCTTTTATGTACATCAACAAAGTTATTCTCTACGGTAATCTTACTCGTGACCCTGAAATGCGCGCACTTCCTTCGGGGATGAATGTCTGCAGCTTCAGCGTGGCTACGAATCGTGTCTTTAAAGACAAAGACGGCAATAAGAGAGAAGAGGTGGACTATCACAACATCTCCGTGTTTGGCCGCCAGGCAGATACCGTAAACCAATATTTGAAGAAGGGGAGCGGGGTCTTTATCGAAGGCCGACTTCACACGAGGAGTTGGGAGAAAGACGGTACAAAACAGTACCGCACAGAGATTATTGCAGATCGTGTGCAGTTTGGGCCACGAACAGGAGGAGGTGGTGGCGGGGGTGGTGCCTCGCGTGCAGGAAGCAAGAACGACGCCGATGAATCGCAGGGCGGAGGCGGCTCACCCATCGAATACCCGAAAGATGAGATAAACCCCGACGACATCCCGTTCTAGTTTAGAACGTACGCAAACGGCGCATTTCTGCGTTGCCCATCGAAAAATACCTCTTCACCGTACTAGCTTGTACGGCTCGAGGCATTTTTCTCGATCGCCTTGAACTGCATCCGTTTGCGTACGTTCCATAGTTGCTTGGGAAGAGAGAATGGTGTATACATATCAAACCTATGGCAAATATTTTGACGCAAAATGACATCCGGCAAGTCGACTACAAAGACGTCGACCTTTTGAAAATGTTCGTAAACCCTCACGGCCGTGTGATGGGGAGGAAGAAGACAGGGCTTACAGCAAAGCAGCAGCGCATGGTGGAGGAGGCGGTAAAGCGCGCTCGCTTCATGGGACTTTTGCCCTACATTCAGAAGTAAGAAATGCATGTTCAAACAAAGCCCCCATTTGGGGGCTTTTTTGTTTCCGGACCGGGGAAGGGGGATTAATTACACCCGCTCTACGTATTCTCCCGTATCGGTATTCACGCGAATCACATCGCCTGCCTTCACGAACATGGGAACGTTAATGTCATTTCCTGTTTCAAGCGTCACAATTTTTGAGCCGCCTTGCGCAGTGTTCCCGCGCACGTCCGGCGGAGCCTCCACCACTTTCAAGTCCATTTTGATGGGTATCTTGACGTGGAAAATCTTCTCGTTAAATGCTTCAGTAACTACCTCAGTATTTGGTTTTAAAAATTTTCCGCCTTCTCCTACCATTCCGTCTTCGAGTGAAAAGCGTTGCGATTTATCTTTTGCATCGTGGAACATCCACTGACCTTTTCGCTCGTCGTGGAAAATAAAGACAGCCGGCTTCTGTTCGATTTCCGCTTCCTGCATTTTGTCTGACTGCTGAAATGAGTGCTCCACCACACTTCCTTTTATAAGGTGGCGTAGCTTCGTTTGGTTAACCGGACGACGCTGCTGCTTCTGCATAATGTTGTTCCAGGTGCAGACATACGGCTCGCCCTCAACCAAAACGGCGACCCCGGGCTTTATATCGTTGTAGTTCAACATATCGCGGTATTCTAGTCAGAATCTGGAGTTTGTCTACCAAGGAGAGGGGGAGAGCTATTCATCCGAACCTCCACCCGAACTTTTTCCAATCACGCCGCCCTCAGCGAGCGACTTCTTAATATCTTTGAGCAGGGCATTGAGGATTGGCTTGTTCTCTCGCAAGAACGTGCGCGCAGCATCATAGCCGCGACCAAGTTTGTGCTCACCGTACTCGTAGCTGCCACTAGACGATTTTTTGACGGCGCCAATTTTTTCGCCAAGTGCTAAGGCCTCGCCTTCGCGAGAAATCCCCTCGCCGTAGAGCATATCGAATTCAGTCTGTCGGAATGGCGCTGCGACTTTATTTTTCACAATTTTGACGCGGTGGCGACCACCCATAATCTCATCGCCTTTTTTAATTTGCGCGATGCGTCGTATGTCGATTCGTACTGATGTGTAGAATTTCAAGGCCTTTCCTCCTGGCGTCGTTTCGGGATTTCCAAACATGACTCCAATCTGCATACGAATTTGATTGATGAAGATGATGACCGTCTTTGTTTTTGAAACAATTGCCGTGAGCTTACGGAGTGCTTGGGACATAAGGCGCGCCTGTTTTCCTACGTGCATCGCGCCCATATCACCCTCAATTTCGTCTTTTGGCGTGAGCGCGGCGACTGAGTCAATGACAATGACGTCTATCTTGCCCGATCGCACAAGTGACTCAACAATTTCCAGCGCTTGCTCACCCGTGTCTGGTTGAGAGACAAGCAGCTGCTCTATATTGACGCCAAGTTTTTTTGCATACTCAGGGTCGAGTGCGTGTTCTGCGTCAATAAAGGCACACACGCCACCTTTTTTCTGCGCCTCTGCAATTGAATGAAGAGATAGCGTTGTCTTACCACTTGATTCGGGTCCAAAAATTTCCACGATTCGTCCTCGGGGGAGTCCGCCAATTCCGAGCGCCCAATCAATGCCGATAGAACCAGTCGGTATGGCGTTCACATCTACTTTTGGCGTAGCTCCCAGCATCATGATGGACTCGTCGCCAAATTTTGTTTTAATGTCCGAAATTGCGCGCTCGATGTCTTTGTCTGTACCTGTTCCTGTCTGTTTTGGTGGAGCCTTTTCTTTTTTCTTTTGCATATGTGTAAAGTTATTCAGTAATATCTTCGGAGTCGGTGGTTGAAGCAACGCTCTCGACAATAGGTGGCGGGGAAGGGTCGTTAGTGGGGATGTAATACACGGTCACTATTTCCTGCGTTTCGCGACCAAATTTGTCTTTTGCGTCGAAGATAAGACGACTTTCACCTGGCGGGAGCAGCATCTCCTCGGCAAAACGTCCATCTTCAGTTACTGATATTACCGCACCATTCAAGCGCAGTTCTGAAATATAGGATGCTTGTCCTCGGATTTCCGTGTACGCCTCATTCACGACGATTGTTTCAGAAGGAATGTGGATTTGTGGACCGTATAACATCGCGCGCGCTTCGTAGTACGCATATCCTATAAGGAGAAGGAAGAAAAGAATCAGGGCAATTTTTGTAAAGCGCGCAGGCATAGACGCTACATTTTTTCTTCCCGTGCTTCATCAGGCTCGGCGTTTTCAGCCTGCGCAACGAGCTCATCAGCATTTCCCGCTCCAATCACTTCACGCGGTTTCGAGCCCTCTCCTTTGCCTATTACTCCGCGCTCTTCGAGCATGTCAATGAGTTTTGCCGCGCGTGAATAGCCGACGCCCAGTTTTCGTTGCAAGTATGACGTTGATGCCTTTCCGGCTTCAATAACGGCCTTCTTCGCTTCACCATACAGCTCATCGCCCTCTTCATCATCCGACATAGAAGCAAATACCGCATCCATGCCGCCACTTGCGTTTTTCTCTCCGCTCGAGAAGTCAATCTCAGATGGCATGTCATTCTCGCTGTTTTTTATTAGATACTGCACGACGCGCTTCACTTCAGATTCAGAGGTAAACGGAGCTTGCACGCGGGTGGGTTTCGACATCTCTCCTGAAAGGAAGAGCATATCCCCGGCGCCCAACAGTTTCTCCGCTCCGCCTCCATCGAGAATCGTGCGTGAGTCAATTTGCGACGCGACCTGAAGTGCGACGCGTGCCGGGACGTTGGCCTTGATGAGTCCGGTAATTACTTTAACTGACGGCCGCTGTGTAGATAGCACCAAGTGAATTCCGATAGCGCGACTCATTTGTGCAAGACGCACAATGCCCGCTTCAAGCTCTCGCGGATACATCGACATGATGTCTGCTAATTCATCAATAAAGACCACAATATATGGCATGGCCTCGGGCAACACCTCACCTTCGGCGCCCGTCGATTTTTCCAATGCGGGTCGCACGACGTTTTCGTGGTAGGAAGCGATGTCACGCACTATTTCTGTTTCCAATATGTTGTAGCGCCTCTCCATTTCTTTTCCGAGCCACTTAA
>CAYIDY010000029.1:0-9945 GCA_964362305.1 uncultured Candidatus Saccharibacteria bacterium
CCGCCGCCGCGCCCCCCCCGCCCGGCCCCTGACCCCCGCGGGCGCGGCCCGGCTGTCACAACTTCAGGGTCTGGTATAACGCGTGGAAGTTCTCCCTGAATGATGTACGCAGAATTCGACTGTGTAAAACTTTCAAACGGCGCACTGCTAGAGAGTTGCTGTGCCCGCACATTATCCGCCATACTCCAACCGGTCCCCTGAATATTCGAAGGAAAAATGTAGGCGGTCTTCAGCGTACGCGAGGCTATCACCACCCCCGTCATCGTCCAGAGTATGTAAAAAATCACGAGCGCGCCAAGGGCGATGACCGCCCAGTGCCGCCTCTTTTTTATCTCGTTTTTAATGGTTTGTATTTTCAGATCTCCCTACAGACATGCAGCAAGAACACACACTTGTGTCGTGTGCCGTCTGTCACTGAATTTTACCAATAACAAAGCCACATTTTGTGGTTTTTACCCCCTGAATTGGGGAGAAGTTTCAGGTCCTAGATTACTGCCCTTTTACGGTCTTTTTCAGGTTCTCGATGCCCGTATCCACGAGCTCCTCTGAAATGTCGAGCACCTCCTTCATTCGCTCCAAAAAGTCCCTTTCGGCGGGAGTCAGCTGAGGTTTTTCATCGAAATCTTGAATCATTTGCTCAAACTCCTCTCGCATTGCTGCAAATACCTTGTCATTCTTGTCACGGACCGCGATTACATCGCGCAATATCTTTGAATGCTCCTCTTGAGCGTTCTTGCGTGAGTAGTAGAGCGACGTTGTCAGGGCCCCTGTTGAGACGGCAAGAATGAGAAGCAGTATGCGCTCCCAGGTCCACACCGACGGGGGCGCCTCTTCTTTTTTATTTGCCTTCTCCACTTTAGGGAGGTCAAGTTCTTTCGTTACTTCGGTCACGTTACCCGCTTTGTCGAACGCGCGAATGGCGAGAACTTGAACGCCGCCCGGCTGTGCCGGAACTGGCGTGCCACCGTCGACAAGATCGCTTACACGAAGTGACGCCAGTGTCGTACTCCCCGTTGCAATTTCATAACGGTCCACGCCGGATGTTTTATCCTCTGCGGTAAATATGAGCCGCGGTATCTCTCCTTCTGCGTCGAGTCGGAAGTCGAATTCGAGCGGGGGCGTCGTATCTACCAGAATTTTTCTCTTTCCTACAACCCCCCACCCAAACTCGTTTCGTATCTGCACGAGGAAAAACCACACGCCATCACCAATGTTGGTTTCAAGATGCGTGACATCGGTTACCTTGAGATTAATATTCGGCGTTGCGTCCTCTTTGTCCGTAAAAAAAACACGTACGCCTGTTACGTCGATGGGGTTCTTCCATGAAAAATCTGCGGTCGACGTGCCATACCACTGTTCTTGCTTCGCATGAATTTTAGACACGATGTTAGGCGCAATCGGAACCACCGATACATCGCCGGTTTCTTCTCCCGGCTCCTCGGCGGGCTCTGCAGCAGCGGGCGCCGCTTCTTTAACCTCAATCGTCGCCTCACCTCCCGCAGTGTACACATCGGTCCCCTTTCCATCCGCCGCCAAAATTGAACCTTTTGAGTACGAAAGTTTTGCGGAACCAACTTTTTTTCCTTTGAACTTAATAGTGATGACGTTCGCTGTGTTTTTGAAGGCAGAAGGCGTTCCACCACTAAAAGTCACCGTTCCTGCCGAATTTGAAAATGACGGTTCTGCCGTCCAGAGAGAAAAGGCCGAGCCATCTTTTGAGATACTCGCGACAGAGAGCAGTGTCGCGTCAAATGAAACCGTCCCATCTGCGGCATTTACATCTGCGCCACCAGGGGCTACTTTGACGGTAACGGAAATTTCTTCATCAATAGCGACCGTGCCGGTAGTGGGAGAAAACTGTAACTCTGCTGCATGAGAAAATAACGGTAGCGCAAAAACGCATGCACTAGCAAAGCAAAAAAGCCCGGCCGCTCGCCTCCCTGTTGCGAACATATATAGCTGAATGGTACCGCGCCGATGGCGATTTGAAACAAACGAGTGTGGAGAAAAACTATACTTCCACCACGTTGATGCGAATACCGTTATTCGTAGTGACTTTTAGCGGAAGGTGGAGCATGAGAACTCCCTCTTTCATATTGGCTTCCGCTTTCGCAGCATCAACTTCCGCAGGTAGAATAATTTGTCGGTAGAAATCTCCCCAGGAACATTCGTCGAGGACGTGCTCGGCTCCATCGGGGTTGAAATTTTGAAAATGTTCGCCGGTCGGCCTGTTTCGCTTGCCTTTTATGGTGACAACATCGCCATCACCCTCAATGGTGACGCCGAAATCGTGAATGTTGCAGCCAGCAATTTGTGCGTAAATCACCACAGCGCTTTGCGTCTGAAAAATATCAACTTTGAGCTGCTCCGCGACGGGGGTTGCCGCCGGAGGTGGGGCCGTAATCTTATTCTGTGCAGCAACCTGGTCCTGCTTTGCATCAGTGGGCGTCGCCGGAACGACGTTCTTCTTCTTAAGACGGTCCAAAAAAGTCGACATGGTTTCCCTAGAACACTTATCAGTATACGTGACTCAAAGCATTTACGCGCCCTTTAATGTGGATAGCACGCAGTCAGTGGTTTTGCGGAAACGAAAATGTCTTTTTTGGCGGTATGAGCCACTCCTCCGTCAAAAAAGACATTTTGGTTTCTAGCTCTGTACCGTACGTACCGAAGAAATATATGCAACTATCAAGAAACTGAGACCGATGAGGCCTGTGACGGGCTCCGGAACCTCCACAAACATGCTCGCGAGCATCGCAAGAGCGAGTCCCAAAATTGCCCAGTGCGCGCCGTGTTCAATGTACACGAGAGCATCGAGTGTCCCCTTTTCCACCATGTAGACGGTGAGCGCTCGCACAAAATACGCACCAATACCAAGACCAACAATGATGATAGGAAGTTGTGTCGAGAGGGCGAACGCGCCAACAACCGAATCGAGACTGAACGCCGCATCGAGGATATTGAGGTACACGAAAAGTGCCAGTCCTGCGCTTGCGACAACGCCCGTTGTTTCAACCGCGAACGAGTTCGCAATTCCCTGCACGATAATGAAAAGTACGATACCGACGATGCCTGCAAGGAGGACTTCTATTTCATGCCCCGGAATGAATATGGAAACGAGTGCGAGCGACGAAAGAGCGAGCGCAATCTCAATTGCCTCAATATTCCCCCATTTCGAGAGATGCTTCTCTACCCAATGGAGCCAGTGCCTCTCTTTGCGTGAGTCGAAAAAGTACTTGAGCGCTACCATAGTAAGGAAAATTCCACCGAATGAATAGATGGTGTATTTTGCCGATTCGAGTAATTCGCCATAGTGCTCAGGGTCGAATAGTGCAAGTTTTGCAACTGCCCACGGCGAGAGTGCGACGGACGCAGCGACAATTAGAATCGGCAAGACGGCGCGCGTTAAAAAGACGGCGATAAAAATTCCCCAGGTGAGGAATCGATGCTGCCACTTTGGCGTCATTTTTTCGAGAACTTTTGCATTCACAACTGCGTTATCGAACGAGAGCGTCACTTCCAGAATGACGAGAAGAAGCGCGGTGAAAAAAGCAGTGAGCCCAAGCCATGCCCAGACTCCAATAAGACAGACCGCCGAAACGGCAGCGGGAATGGCAAATGAACGCATAGCCTGTAGCATGTCCGCGAGTATAGCACGGAGAAAATTTGGAGCCGAAGGTTGGGAGGAATCGGATGCCCGAACTTTAGGAATGGCGCTCTGTTACTGATGCACAAGATTCACTGTGGAGTCCCTATTGTACTCCGCTCGAACCTATTTTAGCCAGTACGCCGACTGACTCGCACGCGCCGCGTGCGTGATGGCTTGCAACTTTTTCGTACGCTCCGCTCGCAAGGTGGTTCCCCGAACCCCGTCACGCGCGGAGTACCGCGCGTTGCCGCCCTCTGTCTCTGCCCGGTTTCCATTCTGATTTTCTCGCGGGGGGAATTCCAAAAAGGAATGGCGAGGCGCGAATCTGCATGCGCTTATCCCACCCATCGGTGCGCGGGCCCATTTTTATACTCACCTCAAAGCTCTTGAACGACTTGAAATAATAAGCATTGTGCCTGCGATAAAACCGATAATGACGCCAGGCACTGATAAAAAGAGTATGGTTAACAAAAATCCAGCGACGTCGGCTCCTGCGCAGCCGAGATCTCCGCCACATGACGGTGAGGGCATAAAAATATCGATCAGAATAGGTGAAACTATCAGTACTGCAGACACGAGAGCAAGAAGTGCCCAGGTCCGCTCGCTCAATGTCTGGCGTCCGCCTGATGTGTCTCTAGAACGGAATCCGTAAATAATTGCAACGACTACGAGCGTCACCGGCAAAATGACAAATGCCTTTGGAATTTCATGGAAAAATAGTTCCGAAAATCCGGATATATAAAAATCCCCTAATAGCGAAGTCACTTTCCCCGCAATGCCATCGAACACATACCACAGAGCATTGTACTCGGAAAATAATACTGAAGAAAACCCGAGAAAAAATCCTCCAAACGCAACGAAAAAACCAGTGCTCGCAAAAAACCGAGCGATGCGCAGCGGTGAGAAATTTTGTTCTACGCCTGAGCGGTATTCCATATTAGATTCCTATTCCCCTTATTCAGCTACATATATACATACAGCAAACCCGATGTCACATGTATATGCGTCAGTAACGCAGTACGTATGGTCGTCGCTACAGTTAACGCCATAGTGCACTCCCGTCACATCAACATCGAAGTTAACAAGGTACTTGGGGCGGTACGATTGGTGTGCACTTTTACTTAATTGTTGCGGAACGGAAAGCACAAAATGTTGGGAATCGGGAGATGGTGTGTATGTCACTCCCTCTAAGGCGCTGCGAAGCGTATCTTCGCTATAATATCCAAAGTGGTTTTGCTCGAACGTTATGGTGCCATCGCTGCTCACGAGCTCCAATAATGCCGTCGGATATTTTTTATTGAGCCCAAAATAATAGTGAAGAGCACCCGACCAAGTTACTAACTTGGCGGAAAGATCGAGATCGTGCCCTAGCATTGTGCTTTCAGGACTGAGTAGAGGCGGCTCTATTGCCGGTATTTGAGAAGGTGCTTGTGGGTCTTTCTCTACTACCGGAATCTTGGTCTCGACGATCTTTTTTTGTTGCGTTGTGAGCGTCTGTGTCGCCTGCGAAATCACCTGCCGCTCAATTTGCGAGGCCTGTTCTATTTGCGCGGGCGGCAATTCGGGATGCTGCTGCACGAAACCGAGAAGTGAAAGGGCAGAGGTCAAAAGTCCAGCGATGAATGAAAATATGGAATTCATGCGCGAGAAGTACTTACCGAACTACCCTACATCACACTGATCGTTGCAAAGCCAATGTTCTCGGTCGTTCCTCCTGTCCCAACCCAGTACATCTTCGCGGGATAGAGTCCCCACGTGTTGTATGCATATTGTCCGCTCCACTGATTTGGACACGCAGAAACACCTGACGACTGCGGCCTGCAATTCCGCCACTGTTGTTGCAGAAACCGAAAGTGGAGAAACGACGAGAGCCAGACCAACAATACCGAAAAGTGCTTTCTTGAACATGGTGGTCGTAACGTTACAATTACTATTTAAGCATAGCACTCCCCCGACATGCGGTAAGGATGCAATGGGGAGAGTGTTATTCTTTGGTGGATGACGAATCTAAACCCAACAACCTGATTTACAATAAGTAAAACCATTCTTATTGTAATACTTTGTCCGATACTGGAGCCGAAGGCCAGGACTGAACCGACTGTCTCGTCTTTCGGAATGATTGCTCTGTTACTGATGCACAAGATTCACTGTGGAGCCGAAGGCCGGGATTGAACCGGCGACCCCGTCTTTACGAAAGACGTGCTCTACCAACTGAGCTACTTCGGCAAGCGGGAAATAAAGAGGATGCTTGCATACTCTTTTTTCGAGCGCAGACGAAGCAAGCTTTGCTTACTTCGGCTTACGCAGCATCGTACGATAAAAAGACGATGATTTCCACTCTTGAGCCGAAGGCGGGAATCGGACCCGCGACCTTCTTCTTACCAAGAAGATGTTCTACCACTGAACTACTTCGGCTTAGTACGGGGAGAATAGCACGCTCCACTCATGATTTAAAGCATGTATAATTCCGCGCATGAACACATCAACGGTTAACCCTTTTCAGTCGTACCTTGAACGTTTACACAAAGCAGCAACAGTTCTCGGCCTCACCGCCTCGGACGAACAGCGGCTTGCAACGCCGGATCGCGTTTTGGAAAAAGACATCAGCATAACTCGCGACGATGGCTCGACAGAGACCATGCGCGCATACCGCGTGCAGTTCAACAACGCGCGCGGTCCCTACAAAGGCGGTATTCGTTTTCACCCGGCAGCTGATTTAGATGAAGTGAAATCGCTCGCTGCGGCGATGGCGATAAAATGTGCTGTCGTTGATATTCCACTTGGCGGTGGAAAGGGCGGCGTGCAATTTGACCCAAAGACACATAGCAAACAGGAAGTAGAGCGCGTCGCGCGCGCATTCGTGAGAGCGTTTGCCAATGATTTGGGTCGTGACAAAGATGTGCCAGCACCAGACGTTTACACGAATTCGGAAATCATGGCGTGGATGGTGGAGGAATACGAAAAAGCGACTGGCACCAAAGACTTGGCGATGATTACGGGAAAGCCTTTAGACAAGGGCGGAATCTTGGGGCGCGACACCGCGACGGCGCAAGGCGGCGTCTATGCTATGGAGTATATGACGCACGTGCTCGACATGGCGGCAAAACTCCGCGTGGCCGTTCAGGGATTCGGAAACGCCGGGGCAACGATGGCGCGTATCTTGCACGCCGACGGTCACACCATCGTTGGCCTATCCGATAGTAAGGGGTCAATAATGTCAGAAAAAGGATTTGATCCAACTCATGTACAACAAATAAAAGAATCGAGCGATACCATCGTCGATATGTACTGCAAAGGCATGGTATGCGATGAAGAAAAAATGGAGCGCGACGGCGTTACCGTGGGCAGTAATACTGACCTCTTGGAAGTCGATTGCGATGTCCTCGTTCCTGCTGCGCTCGATCATCAACTGACGGTCGAAAACGCCCCGCGCATCAAGGCTAAGCTCATTATTGAACTTGCAAATGGCCCGACGACTCCGGAGGCAGACGCTCTATTTTTTGAACGCGGAATCACCGTCCTCCCCGATGTCCTTGCGAACGCCGGCGGCGTTACCGTCTCGTATTTCGAGTGGCTTCAAAATCGCGAAGAGCGCACCTGGTCGGCAGAAGAGGTGCAAGAAAAACTCAAACCCATCATGACCGTCGCCACAAAATCTGTCTGGGAAAAATCACAGGCATTACAGATGCCGATGCGCGACGCCGCGTTCGTCTTGGGCGTAGAGAGAATTGCAAAAGCCCTGACGAACTAACTCGAGAGCGAATCTTTCTTGTCCAGATACTTCAAAACCGTGCTCACATACGCTGCGTGTGCCCAAGTAAGCGGCCCCGCGCACACCTGCTCGCCGGTATTTGGATTCAGTTGCTCCGAGAGTACGCCTGTTGAGAGCGCGTGCTTTTTGACCCACTCGAATATCTCTCGCACCTTGTCGAGATCAGCGTCACTTTCTGCATTCGCAACAAGATATTCGGCATGCCACAAGGTCGTCAGAATCCATGGATTGCCTGTCGCAGGCCCATCAATGTGGTAGTAGTCGTCATTTTCAAATCTGGGAATGCCACCGATAGCGACACCGGTACTTAAATGAGAAACCGTTTTCTCGAACGCACTCTTGAGACGGGGGTCATTCTTTTCAAGAACGCCAAAAAGAAAGACTCCGTACACACTCGAAATATCGATAGTTGCATCACATTCTCGACTCTTTCCCTTCCCCGTGTACATGTTGTAGAACTGTTCGGTCTCCGCATTCCACAAATGCTCCATGATGCCCTTTTGCACTTCTCGCGCAGCCTTCATGAACGCTTTCTCGTTCTTATCTTTCCCTAACATCGCGGAGAGTTCGGCCGCTGCAACCAAACCGCCATAGACGCACGCTGACGTGTAGGTGCTTACGCCTCGTTTACGCTCCCAGAGATCATATGACGGCAACGGAAGTTTCGTTTTAGCATCGCGATACGAAATGAGAAATTGCGCCGGCTTCTCAACGAGCGCTTCGTACACCGACTCAAGAAACTCAATGTCTTTTGTGCGCTTCAAGTGCTCACGCAGCGCATAAATCACAATTGCCGTCTCATCCTCCTGTATGGGCAGTTGCACCTCACCGTCTTTAAACCACGGATGCCACGACGAGCCGAGTGAGCCGTCGGGCGAATACTTATGCATGAAGTACCCGTCACTAGTAATCGCATTCTTACTAAACTGGAAAAATCGGTGCGCTATGTTTGCATCTCCCGCTGAAAGGAGCGCGAGAGCAACGTATGCGCCATCACGCATCCACACATACGAATACGTGTCGATGCCATACTGAAACATATCGGAATCTGTAGAAGCGATGATGCCTCCAGCGTGGTCCGCGTGCGCACGCATATACATAAGCGACCGCTTATAGAGCATCTTTCCTTCCTCGTCGAGCAGCGGTAATTGATCGCTACACGAACTCACCCACTTAGTCCAAAATGCTTGGGTCATTTTCAAAAGCTTCGCCGGTGTTGTCTTCTTCACCTCACTGTGTACTTTGACGGCTTCCGGAATCGTCTGCGCCGCAATGAGCCAGTAGTCGCACACGCGCGATTCTTGCGGGTCATAGGTGGCATAAAAACCTATGACGCTATCTGCAGGCCCATGCTCGACTGCATTTTTACTCAACTCTCCGTCATCGGCATCGCGATGCGACCCTTCCTGGCCGTGAAAATTGGCGCGCCCCGTAACATAGTCAGTGAATCCTTTTTTGCCGAGCGTCCCGCTCATGAGGAATACGCGGCGCCCCTTATAGTGAATCACCGAGTGAGATGTAGGGTCAAAATACGCAGTATCTGATCCATGCATCTTGTGTATCTCAAATTGCTGGCCAAAGTACAGTTTAATTTCCCGCTCCCTGTCCGTAGTATTCACGACGGTGACGCGTCGAACGAACACGTTTTTATCGTGACACACGAAGTCGGTAAGCGTGAGCGTCACACCGAGCTCACGATGATGCGCGGTTGTCACCCCGACGAGCGCAGTACTTTCGCACGATAGAGCAATCTCCCACTCCCCGCTCGAAAGCCAGCTAATGCGCCCTTCGCACCAAACGCCGACGCGATGAACGTAGTGTCCGCGCAAGTGATTTTCAAGCCCAACATGCGGGTAGTAAATGTCTCGCACAGTCGCTCGATTATCAAGCGCAACGCACAGTGAACTATTCGAAAGAATGAGGGAGCGAGCCATACTTATCGTTTAACGCGCATGCGTAAATCGGACAGTGCGTTCATATATGAAATGTATGCGTCGTACGGAGACTCGTACGGAGAAAAGTATGCATGTACATCCCCGTCCGAAAACCACTTCGTGCACATGTAATAAAAATGATCCGATGTCTGAAGTTTGCGCCAATCATCGAGAATGCGATGGTCATTTGCCGCCAGCACATCATCTTCGAGTGCATACACATTCTCTATCGCTGCGTGCTGCATTGGATTCCCCACCCATGCCGTGAGGTCCCGGTCAGTATCAGCCCACGTCATGATGTGTGGCACATCAACCTCATCGCGCGGGCTATGCCGATGGATTACTTCAGAAGGTGTCGAAAATGTCTGATGAGGATTTTTGAGCACCTCTTCAGGAAGGCGTTCGAGAAAATGAAAAATTCCCGTGTCCTCCCACTGGTGCTCGCCAAACGTCTCGTAATCCATAAAGAGGTTCACGGTGTCTCCCTGCTGCTCATTGAGCCACTGGGTAAATTTGTCCGCGGTGAGGGGCCACTCGCTCCACGAGCGGCTCGAGAATCGAAACGCCATATCATCCGAAAGCCGGTAATT
>CAYIDY010000030.1:0-9352 GCA_964362305.1 uncultured Candidatus Saccharibacteria bacterium
CGGCGGATGCAGTATATAAGTGGACGGCGCCGCGGTCCGGACGAGTCCGTATCACGGGCACGGTTGTCGATGTGAATGGCTCGTGCGGAGATGGGATTATCGCTTCGATTCTGCACAACGCTGCGCTGGTCGTGCAATACACAATCGCAAATGGTGATTCGACCGGCAGAACGCACGACTTAGTTGAGCAAGTGGCAAATGGCGACGGCATTTATTTCTCTGTAAACAGGAATGGGGATAATTATTGCGATTCGACAAGCTGGAGTCCGACGATTGAATATATTTAAAGGAGGAATAAAACCGCTTGATCCAGCTCTCTTCCGCCTCTACTTTTTTGTGCCGGGGGAGGGCTAGGCCAAGAACATTTTCTGTCGCCGTCGCGACAGAAAATTTCTCGGCCCTGATTTTGCGACCCAGCGTACTAGCTGGGAACCCCGCAAAATCTTTCGAGTCCCACTCGTAGCGTGCCACCGGCACGCTACTTCCCGGCACAGCATTCGCTGCGCTCATGTCTGTGCCGGGAGTGGGACTCGAACCCACAAACCTTTTACGGTCAGAGATTTTAAGTCTCCCGTGTAAACCATTCCACCATCCCGGCAATGCACGTATCGTACGGCACTACAGCGTCTTCGTCACGTCCTTTAAGTACTCGCGGAATTCACCGTTCACGTCCGGGTGACGAAGTGCAAATTCGACAACTGTTTTTAGATATTCAAGCTTACTTCCTGTATCGTAGTATTTTCCGTTCTTAATCTCGACGGCGTACACATCTTCTTGCTTCGCGAGCGTTGAGATGGCGTCGGCAAGCCACAGCTCATTATTCTGGCCAATCGGGGTTTGTTCGAGGATTTCGAAGATACTTGGCGGAAGTACGTACGCTCCGTGCGCCGCCAAATTCGAAGGTGCCTCACCCGCTTTAGGTTTTTCAACGATTCGATTCAACTTGAACACATTGTCCGCAACAGGGGAGATGTCGGCGATGCCGTATTTTTCGGTTTTGTTTTCCGGCACGCGAACGGCCGAAATGCAAGGCTTCCCATATTTTTCATACGCATCAATGACTTGCCGCAAGCGCGGCGGATCCGAATAAATAAATTCATCGCCCCACATGACTGCAAATGGCTCATCGCCGACGACGTGCCGCGCGTTCAAAACCGGTGTGCCGTTTCCGTATGGACCTTTTTGGCGAATGTATATGAAGTTCGCCATGTTTGCGATGTCACGCACTTCTTTTGCCTGCTGCTCTTTCCCTGCCTCGAGTAGTCGGCGTTCCAATTCGTACGGATAGTCGAAGTGGTCTTCAATTGAGCGTTTGTGCCACCCAGTAACAAGGATGATGTCTTTGATTCCTGAAGCAACCGCTTCTTCGACGATGTATTGAATGATGGGCTTATCAACAATGGGGAGCATCTCCTTCGGCATTGCTTTTGTTGCAGGCAAAAAGCGAGTTCCGGAACCGGCGACGGGGATGACTACTTTCGTTACTTTTTGCATACGGTGTATCGTGCGCTGGCGTTGGCAATGAGTCAATCAGTCGCTGTGGAGCAATGAATAATTTTGAGGTCCTAGTCAACCTGGGAAACCCACGGTTTTCCCAAACCTTCCTCCACGGGAAAACAGCATGTTTTCCCGACCCCTTTCTGCGGCCCGGACCTCAATCCGCTCAGCTCCTTGAGGTCCGGGCCGGAATTGCACCGGCGCATAAGAGTTTTGCAGACTCCCGCGTTAACTGACTTCGCCACCGGACCAGTGGGTCGAAATATAGCACACCCGCCCTATTTTTTCTCGCGAAGCGCGTCGTCTATCCGTTGACGGTTTTCCTCACCAAAGTCGAGTACAAAGTCGACGGTTGGGACGTTGCGCATGACCGTTTTATTCTTCAGGTAGTCGTGAAAATCTGTTCGGACGCGTTTTAAAAAAGCGATGGCTGTTTGTTCTTGAGCTTTGGGAAGAACAGAGACGAATATCGTTGTCTTCTTTAGATCGGGCGCGACATCGGCACGCGTAACGGTGATGAGTGATGTGCCATTTGATTCGCGCGCAATAAAAAGCCCCGCCTGGTGCGCGATTTCCTGGGAAACCATTGTTTGTCTGCGTGAGGGTGCGATGTAGTCTGACATAAAATTTTATACCGTTTTTATCGTAAAGCATTCAAGCATGTCTCCCTCCAGAATGTCAAAATCTGCAGAAATGACCGTGCCAAATTCACCACCGTTCTCGACACGTTCGACATGCGATTTGTGTGCCTGCAGGCTTTCAATTGTGCCGACACCTATTTCTTCTTTTCTGCGTGTTATGCGGACAAGAGAGCCTTTCTCCATGCGTCCTTCCGTCACTTTGCCGCCGAGCGTTTGCTCAAGGCGACGTGAGGAAAACATTTTAAGAACTTTGGCGCGGCCTTTCATCTCCTCAATTTTTCGCTTGGGCGCGGATGTTGCCAAAAGCTCTTCCAATCGCTCCGTCAGTTTGTAGATAATGTCGAAGTGTTCGATGGTGAGGTCGTGCTGCCTCGCTGCTTCTCGCGCTGTAGCGTCCGTTCCGACATGGAATCCGATAATCGTTGCCGGAATTGGCGTTGCTGCAAGAGCAGTCTTTGTGTCGTTCTCGGAAATATTTCCGATTCCTGCTTGAATAATGCGGATTGCCGTGAATTCATCACCCAGTTTAGCGACTTCGTGTGTAATCGCTTCCAAAGAACCCGAGGCATCGGCGCGAACGATAATCGGCATGACAAATCGTTCGCCAAATCCTTCTGGCGTCTGTGCGTCGCGCGCCGCCTGCTGCTTCAGTATTTCCAAATGACACGCTTCCTCCGCCAGTTTCTTAGTTTTGTAAGTGTGGAACGTCAGACCGACATCGGGAAGGGAATCGAATCCGACTAGCGAAACGGGTGTTGAGAACGTTGCTTCGCGAAGCGTTTTCCCAAGGTGATCTTCCATGATACGCACGGGAGCTAGTGCACAGCCTGCCTGCACTGCCATGCCACTCTTTAGAGTTCCGCTGGTGATGATGAGTGTCGCAGCGATGCCGCGCTTTGGGTCACGGTGAGCTTCGATGACGAATCCTTGCGCGGGAGGAGTTGCGTCGGCTCTTAGTTCCAAAAATTCGGAAACAATCAGTACGAGATTAAGAAGCTCGGGAACACCTTGTCCTGTTTTGGCGGAAATTGCAGCCCACGGCACGTCGCCTCCCATTTTTTCCAAGAAGACATGCTGCTCGAGAAGGGAGCCTTGCGTGCGAACCAAATCTGCATTCGGCTTGTCTATTTTATTTATTGCGACGACGAACGGGATATTGCTTTCACGAATTGCTGCCAAGGCTTCGAGTGTTTGTGCTTTTACGCCATCGTCAGCCGCAACGACGAGAATTGCGATGTCCGCAACGTTTGCCCCGCGCGCGCGGATTGCTTGGAATGCCGCGTGGCCGGGTGTGTCGATGAAGGTAATTCTCTTTTCCTGCCCCTCATATTCGTGTGTGACTTCGTACGCCGCGACGTGCTGCGTAATACCGCCTGCTTCGCCGGCAACAACGTTGGTCTTTCGGATGTAATCGAGGAGGGTGGATTTACCGTGATCCACGTGACCCATCACAACAACGATAGGAGGCCGTTCGAGTTTTAGAGAGGTAGCATTCATAGTAGTGTCGGAAGGTCATAGTGACGGGCGAGATTATACAACAAAATTCGCGCCTATGCTAGGATGCGCTCATGTGGTTTTGGTGGCGAAATCGGCGCATCTATATGGACTACGCCAGCGCAACCCCGGTTCTACCCGAAGCTTTGAGTCCAATGAGAGAGGCGGAAAGCCTGGTGGGGAATCCCGGAGCTATTCATACTGAAGGTGTCGAGGCAAAGCGAGCGCTCGAAGAAGCGCGCGCCGGCGTCGCGCACGAATTGGGCTGCAAGCCGCGAGAAGTAATTTTTACATCAGGACTCACGGAAGCGAACAATCTTGGAATCCTCGGCGTGGCGCGCTTTCTCGAGAGAGCAGGCCGCATGCAGGGCACGCACTGGGCCGTAAGCGCGATAGAGCACGATGCCGTCTTAGAAAGTTTTTCGGAAATTGAGCGACTCGGAGGAGATGTGACGCACATCGAACCAAATGAGAGTGGCCTAATCACGAAAGAGGCCGTAGCACGGGCGATTCGCGAAAACACAGTCTTAGTTTCGATCGGATGGGCAAACAACGAAATTGGAGTTGTTCAGCCAATTCGAGAAATTGCGCGTGCAATGCGAGAAAAAAATCCAAACACGCTGCTTCATTCAGACGCCGGCCAAGCGCCACTCTACCTGTCGCCACAAGTGCATACGCTCGGCGTTGACCTTTTTTCCTTGGGCTCAAACAAATTGTACGGGCCGCACGGAATCGGCGCTCTCTATATTTCAAATCGCGTTGATGCTTCCTCACTCATTTTAGGTGGGAAGCAAGAGCGAAGACTGCGTGCCGGAACAGAAAACGTCGCACTTGCAGTCGGTTTTGCCGCAGCGTTCAATAAAATCGCGAGCGAACGCGAGTCGGAAAAAGTGCGACTCAAAAATTTACGCGACGAACTCGTGCGGCTGCTGAAGGCGGAAGTAACGGGCGCGCTGATTAACGGCGACATTGAACACGTTCTTCCTCACATGCTGAATGTGTCGATACCAAACATCAAAAGCGAGTATGTAACACTTTCGTTGGACCAGGTAGGGATTTCCGTCTCGACGAAAAGTGCATGCCGAGAAGGAGAGAATGATTTCTCACATGTGGTTAAAGCGCTAGGCGGTGATGATTGGCGTGCAAAAAACACGCTGCGATTCTCTCTCGGTCGCGAAACACACGCGGGCGAAATCGTGCGCGCCGCTAAAGAACTTATCACCATACTCAGGCGCGGAAACGTGTGATAGTATCGCGAGAGCATATGGACCTCGAACACCTCAACAAATCGCAATTGATACTCCTCACCGTCCTGGTGAGTTTTGTGACGTCTATTGCCGGTACCATTATCGGCGTTGCCATGCTCGAAGAAGCGCCGCCAGTCATCGCACAAACAGTCAATCGGGTCGTTGAACGCACCGTTGAGCGCGTTGTTCCATCGGGTCAGCCAGCAGCGGTGAACACGGTGACAGAAAAAACCGTCATTGTGAAAGAATCAGACGCAATTGCACAGGCGGTTACCGCGGCAAACGCCTCAATCGTACGCTTGTACACCGGCGGAAAGGACGCAGAAGGAAAAGATATTGATGTGTTTCTTGGGCTCGGTATTGTCTTTAAGGATGACGGAACGATTCTTACCGATAGCGCAACACTTCCCGCCGGCAGCATTTTTGTGGCACGAGCCGATGGACAGCGCGCAACAGCGACACGCGCTCAATCAGACGAGGCGACCGGGCTCGCGCTGCTTCAGGCGGCGACAACGACTGTTGACGGACAACCGCTTTCTTGGAGCCCCGTAAAGGTGGCTCACAGCGACTCGGCGCTCGGTAAATCCGTGGTGGCTATTTCTGGAAAGATCTCAACACGTATTGGCGATGGTATTGTGACCGCTCTTCCCGAGGGAGACTCTAAGCTGTTTGTCGAAACAAATATCCCAACCGGTGCAATCGCTTTTGGGAGCCCGCTGATTAATAGCGATGGGGAACTTGAGGGCATAAGCACCTCTGTTTCGCGTGCTCAGGCAGAGAATTCATTCCTCGCGTCTGCGGCAATCATCGTGTATACTACTCCAGTAGAAGCGCCAACCGAAACGCAGTAAGAAATTCCGAACGGCTTCGTCTGGCGTAAAAAGCCTATGACACCATTCAATAATTTCACAACGAAAGCAAAGGAGGTCATACAGCGAGCGCACCAACTCGCTGTCGAGCGTGGTCACAACCAAGTTTCGACGCTACACCTTCTCGCCGCGCTCCTCATGCAAGAAGAGAGCATGGTTCTTCCGATGCTCGATCAGCTCGATATTGACGCAGCACATCTTACCGATTCGATTCTTGAGCAAATAGAAGGGGGAAGTGGTACAACTGTTTCTCCGTCGTTCCAGCTCTACCTCACGCCTGAACTCGTGCGTGTGTTTGAAGGTGCGCCACGTATCGCCGCAAGTTTCAATGATCAGTTTGTCTCGCCAGAGCATTTGTTGCTCGGAATTGCGGAGCACCCAGGTCCTGCGGCAGATATTTTGTCTCGATTTCGAATTGACCGAACGGCGCTCGCTCGTATTCTCGCGGATATCAAAGACGGAAAAATTCGCGACGCGGAAGAACCAAAAAAACCACGCGCGCTCACCCGTTTTGCGCGCTCTTTGACCGACCGCGCCCGAGAAAACAAGCTTGACCCTGTTATTGGTCGCGAGACAGAAATTACTCGTGTTATCCAGATTCTTTCCCGCCGCACAAAAAACAATCCAATCTTGATTGGCGAAGCTGGAGTAGGAAAGACCGCGGTTGCCGAAGGTTTGGCGCAGCGTATTGCTTCCGGCGACGTTCCGGAATCGCTCCGCGGAAAAGAATTGGTACAGCTCGATCTTGGACTCCTGGTTGCGGGAACGAAATACCGCGGCGAATTCGAAGAGCGCTTGAAGGCGGTCATGAAAGAAGTCGAAAAAGCCGAAGGCAAAATTATTCTGTTTATTGATGAGCTCCACACGCTTATTGGGGCAGGCGCAGCTGATGGCGCACTGGATGCATCGAACATGTTGAAGCCCGCGCTCGCGCGCGGAGAGATTCGCGTCGTGGGTGCGACAACTTTGAAAGAGTATCAGCGCCACATTGAACATGACGCCGCGTTTACCCGCCGATTCCAGCCAGTTCACGTCAACGAGCCATCCATGGAAGATACAGTCGCGATTTTGCGCGGGCTGAAAGAGCGCTATGAGCTCTACCACGGCGTCCAAATCACCGATGACGCCATAATCGCAGCGGTACAGCTTTCCATTCGCTACATAACCGAGCGCTTTCTTCCGGACAAGGCCATTGACCTCATCGACGAAGCAGCGTCGGCACTCCGCTTGTCACTTGAAAATAAGCCGCCAGCTTTGGAAGAAGCGCACCGAAAAATTATGCGTCTCGAGATTGAGCGCGAGGCTTTGAAGAAAGAAGCAGAGGCGGGCGAAGAAAAGGCGAAGACGCGCGTTTCGATAATTGATAAAGAAATCGCAGATGTCCGCGATGGTACTCGTGAACTTGAGCTCAAATGGAAGAATGAGAAAGAAACACTTACCGAAATGGGTCGTTTGAAAAAAGAGCTCGAACAGTCACGCCTCGAAGCCGAAAGTTCCGAAGCGGGGGGCGACTTTGCGAAGACGGCAGAGATTCGTTACGGCAGAATCCCACTTCTCGAGAAAGAATTGGAGACTGCTACAAAGCGCTTGCGTAAACTGCAAATCACGCGCCGTGTCTTGCGCGAAGACATCACGGCTGAAGACATTGCCGGGGTTGTGTCGCGTTGGACTGGCGTTCCCGTCTCGAGCATGCTCGAAGAAGAGGCTCAAAAGCTCTCTCGCATGGAAGAGGTCTTAAGAAAGCGCATTATCGGGCAAGACGACGCGGTACAGAAAGTCTCAGACGCCATTAAACGAAGCCGTGCGGGCATTGCCGATCCAAACCGTCCCGTGGGCTCGTTCCTTTTCCTCGGCCCGACCGGTGTTGGAAAGACGGAACTCACGCGCTCTCTCGCTGAATTCCTTTTCAACAGCGACAAGGCCCTCATTCGCGTCGACATGTCGGAATACATGGAGAAGCACTCCGTTTCGAAAATGATAGGCTCACCGCCTGGATATGTTGGACACGATGAAGGTGGAGGGCTCACCGAATTGGTGAGACACCGCCCCTACTCAGTCATACTCTTCGACGAAATCGAGAAGGCGCACCCCGAAGTCTTCAATGTACTTCTGCAGGTGTTAGATAACGGCCGATTAACGGATTCAAAGGGTCGCACCGTCAACTTCAAAAACAGCGTCATCATCATGACATCGAACATAGGCGCCGAGCACATCGACAAGATGTCTGGGCTTGGCTTTAGTCATGGCGCGAAAACAACCGAAGGAGAGCGATATGAGCACGTGAAAGACAAGGTCATGGGCTCCTTGAAAGATTTCTTCCGACCAGAATTTTTGAACCGATTGGACGAAATCATTCTCTTCAATATTCTCTCGACAGAAAGCATGCGCGATATTGTACGCATTCAGGTAGGGGAAGTTGTGAAGCGACTGGAAGAAAAGCGCATCACCTTTACGGCATCCGATGGCGCGATAGAGCAGTTGGCAAAGGAAGGCTACAGTGCTCAATACGGTGCGCGACCACTGAAGCGTTTGATTCAGACGAAAATTCTTACACCAATCGCCAACATGATGGTTGCTCGTGGCGTCCTCGAAGGCGGCTCCGTCCACGTTGATTTCAAAGGCGCCGAGTTCACGTTTGATGTTAGGAAGAGCGCTGCGCGCGAAAAGGGAGTGAGGGCTCGGGCGAAGGTGGGAGTGTAGATTAAAAACACCGCCGAGTGGCGGTGTTTTCTTTTGTGCGCCGAGCTGGATTCGAACCAGCGAAGACCGAAGCCAACGCGTCTACAGCGCGTCCCCTTTGACCGCTTGGGTATCGACGCAAACATTCTGCACTAGTTTCGCAACTAACGCAGTTCGCACAGTATGCAACATTTTCGCCCATGCTACAATTCCCGCATGATAGGGGAAACTGCGCGTGTGTGGACACTGGTTTTCTTGTTTTGCATCGTTCCCGCAATCTCATTTGCTCAAGCGGGATTGCCGAAACAAATCGTACCGTGCGCGGGTGCCGTAGCGAGCGATGGACTTCCGGCGTGTACGGTGTGCCACATCGCTGAACTTGCGCAAAACCTGCTCAATTCCGCTATTTTCCTTGCGGTATTTATGTCCGCAATCCTATTCGCCTACGCGGGGTGGCTCTATTTAACTAACGAAGCACTGCACGCGCAGAATGAAGCCCGAGGGCTGTTTAAAGATGTGATAATTGGCCTCATCGTTATATTGGGCGCGTGGCTAGTAATCGATACCTTGATGAAAACCGTCTCAGGAGGGGATTACTTCCCTTGGAACAGTGTGTGCGGTGGCCGCTAGTACTGTCGCACCGCGTGTTGACCAAGCGGAGAGTTCAATGTAATATCTAGCCCCATGTCACAAGACCAACTCATAAAGATTGCCTGCGACAAGTGCAAGCGGACCAACTACTGGTCGCGCAAAAATCGTAAGCTGGTAACTCGAAAGATTGAATTGAAGAAATACTGCAAATGGTGCAGAATTTCGACCAAGCATAAAGAGGTGAAGAAGTAGGAGTTTCTTTCTCGGTGTTAAATAAATCGCTGCAGCACCATTTGCAGTAGCACGGCGACGGGGAACCATTGGTTCCCCGTGG
>CAYIDY010000031.1:0-9205 GCA_964362305.1 uncultured Candidatus Saccharibacteria bacterium
GCCGCGGCACCCGGATGTATTCCTCCTTTGTCCAAGAACAAATACTCTTCGTTGCCGCGCCACATGTTCAAGCCGCCGCCATCAGCCCCAGTCCCCCAATTCATAGGAAGATCGACTGCGCCTGTTCTATACAGATACGACCATTGATTTGCTCCCTGCACTCCCGAGTAATCGTTCGCGAGAGAATAAACGGTCTTTGGCGGAACCGTAGATGCGGAATCGCCGGGTCCATCAAGATCCACAAGCCATCGGAAAAATACAGCAACGTTGCTGTCGGCATCTTTCTCACTGTAAACGTAAAAAGTTTTTCCAACGACGCCATTGTCGGCTCCGTCGGTGTTAACGATGCTTGAGTACTGATATCCTTTCTGCACCGCAGCGGCAGATTCCTGGACAATCGCTCTCTTAAATGTCCAGTTGAGCGCGTCGGATGATTCATATAATTTTATCCAGGTGTCTTGGCCTCCCCAGTTCATCCGGCTCGTTATCATGTAGTACTTGCCAGTATAGGTACTGAACGCCGCGTCCGAATGCGTAACGCCTTGGGCGCCGATGGTGCTGCAGTTGCCGCCCAGCCCCGCACTCTCCCATCCGCCGTTATGATATTTCTTCCACGGAGTAACCTGCCCTTGCCGAGCTGCAGCAATGACATCCGAGACGGGCGCTCGCGCCACAGCGTTTCCACTCTCCCACGGGCTGCACACATCGTCATTGAAGTACGTATAGAAGTAGCCATCTTTAATTAAGTAGGGACTCCCCTGGACATTCGACGTGGCGGGGTCAGTGTAAGGTGAAATGATGTCGCCAAGATAGGTGAAATGGTCACCATTGTCGGTTGACCATGCAAGTCCGATACGCGTCTTGCCGGTATCATAGGTTGTCGGTGTTGGATTTCGTGGATATTCCACGTGCACAAATGCGAGAATGCCGTTTGTGTCCTGATAGGCGTTCACAATCCAATATCCGCGTCGAGTTCCATCAGCAATTGGAAGTACAGGAAGAACGTTGAACACATTCGATGTCGGAGAGTTCCAAATCGTTGTGCCAAATGGAGCATCTAAGGGCCCTGTTAGTTTTGCAGTATTGTACGCGTCACTTTTAATCCAGTACATACTATTTCCGATTTTAAAATTTGAGAGCGATGCATCTATCCACGCTCCTTCGGACAAAGCAATTTTAACGATGTCTGCGTGCGGAATCACTACAGTTGGTGCGCCGACCGTTATCGTCCCGCCAGGGTGATAACTGGCCTCACAGGTATTCGACGTCGTTTGCCAGCTTCCCCACACCGGGCTCGATGCCCCAGGAGGGCAGGATGACGTTCGCGTTTGAGTGATAGAGCCGGTTTGTCCCGAAGGACACGAAAGCGTTTGTGTCTGTGGCGCGGCAGGAATACAGGAACTTGTTGTTGGAGGATTGACTGGCGTTGGTAGCGGAGGTGGAGGAGTAAATGAATTTGGCGGTACAAATTGTGTCGGCGGAATCGCGGGCAAACTGCACGCAGCGGTGATAGCCGCACGTGTCCTAGGTCCCACCGCGCCATATCCGTTCGTGCTTGGCGAACCTGTGCACATATTCATTGTCTGACACTGAAATCTTTTGACCGCACCCTCGGTCAATGTACCAAAAAACCCAGTCGCGGAATCGGAAGCGAGAAGGTTTCGAGAAATGAGAAATTGCTGCAATTGGATGACGTCGTTTCCTTTCATGCCGCGCGCGAGGTTGCGAGAAAGATTCGGACATGATGTCGAGGGGGCAGCACCAGTTGGTGGAGAGGCTGAATTCGATTGTGCCTGAAGCACCGCAAGTTGCGCTATTAGAATTTGTAGCTGCGCTTGCAACTCAGCGATAGTCGCTGCAGACAAAAAGCCAGGGAACACAATGAACAAAACAAGGACGGAAACAAGGAGGCGGTTTTTCACTGCTTCATTATTGCACCGGAATTGCTCATTGAGTTGGACCTTGTGGACAGTTGAATTGGAATCGAGTCACGCCTTCAAGAATCTACGACCTGACCACACTCGCGCGTTTCCGCCTGGTGACGGAACCTTGCGCGCTCGTCGTTCGATTTCCCGTATGGAACCCGATGGCGACTAAAAAACCGGATACATGCTCCGGTTTTAAGTCGCCATGATCTTAACGATACCAGATTCGAAAGCCCTTATTGAGAATCTGAAGGAAATTAGTCGTGTAGCTAAGGCTTTTTAGGGTGGGACGCGCCTACTTTATCAGCAAAATAACGCAGATACCCCGCTACGCTAGTAAAGTCTTTTTCAGGATAAAGTGAAATATTAATCGAACCTTTGTCTAACCCTGTCCATTTGTTCAGTTCTATCTCCCCGTCAATTCCGATTCCTGCCTCCGGAAGATACGCATTAGAGTCTTTGCCGTTAAACATTGGGTGCTTAACAATATCGTTGGCCGTATAAATAATTGCCTTGATTGGAGCATCGTATACACTGTCGGACCAATCAATACCTGATTGAGAAGTTTTTATTTTTCTCGTTGCTTCGAGTACTGTGCGTAGTAGTGCATACATACCATATGCAGAAGCCCAGGCTCTACTCGTATGAACCGCAATTTCCTGATCGTTTGCATCAGAACCAAGTTTGAAAAGCTCATCCTTAATGCTACAAAAATTCATCATTTCGTGAAAAGCATAAATATAATACTGAATAGCGATACGCGCAGAGAACCTGATTTCGGGATTACTTCCAAAACTCTTGTTTCTCTCAAGTTCTCCGAAGTTATTAATCTCGTATTTATGTTGGTCAATCATAGTTCGTTTAGTTCCTGGTTTTCCTTATTCGTTCCAAATTTGCTTTCCGCATCTTCATTTGAAACTCTTTCATAAAGGCCGCTTTGAAAGCTCGTGCCTTCTTGCCGTCTACTTCAACCTCTTCCATAAATATAGGCAGGGGTTCCATCATCCAAAGAGATTTGTCACTAAAGTTTGCGGCAATAGTTTGGAGAGGTTGGGGACGAATTCGATTAACCACGGCGCAGTAAGGATTATCCTTACCCTGAAAAAGCAGACATACCGTCCAAACACTCTTGAATGGATGGAAGACCTCAAGCCTAGTATTCAGCATTGCTACCCACTCCCTACTTTTTATGTGATTGACGAACACCAGGAGATTGAAATTTTCCGGATAACCCTTTGAAATTTTTCCATTTACAATGCTTAGCGCATCTTCAAAAGAATCACATCGATCTGGCACTGTTACTAGCTCGAACCTATCTAGTGTTACTGATATGACATCTTGTTCCTGACTTGCGCTCATTAAATCAAAATCCGGAAATTGATCCTCTGGCTGCAATATGTAGAAATCCTTGCCGCTATGTTTTTTCAAGGCGACCATGAAGAAGAACTCCGCTAGGCTCTCCCAGTCACGATGCGTTGAGACAAATTTCTTTCCACCTACTTCCGACAGTGTCTTTTCAATTCTGTTGAGTAAGGAAAGAGGGCTGTAGAACCAGAGCAGCTCGTTCTTGTTCATGGGGTTCAAGATACCATTAAGAGGTTTTGAATGTCCGAAATACGCTCAAAATCGCGACTGCCAAATTCCGACATTCAAAACCCAGATTCCACGGTGGCGTACATGGGTAATCCAGTCGGTGAGTGGAAAAGTGAACCATTATGTGACCCTACGGGGAATCGAACCCCGGTTTTATCCTTGAGAAGGACACGTCCTAGCCGCTAGACGATAGGGCCTCGCGAGAGATAGTAGCCGAAAACGCTCACAGTTTCAATCGTGCGTGCCAAATTCGTAGTCATGCTTCCCCTCTTTCTCACCTAGACCGAAGACGCGACGAGAAATGTCCACAGACCATTGTGAGAACACGCGCCAATAGCCAAACTTTTTGAATCGACGCGTAGAGACCATGAGCACCACAGGAAGGAGGTCAGCACCCCCGAGACGCCCGGCTTTGAGCGAAAAATCGATGTCTTCGCCGACGGAAAGTTCCTCATTAAACCCGCCAACATTTTCAAATACTTCGCGCGTACACATCGTGCACGAACCTGCGAAATATGCTTCACCCCGCAAGAGCATCACGCGTTGAAACAAGGCACCAAGTCCGTAAATAAGTGAGCCGCGAAAATCTCGCAGGGGCGGAACGATGACGGTTGACGCTACGGCAAGTTCTTTTTTAGTAAAAAATGCGACCATCTCTTCGAGCGCGTGCGGAGGCACAATAACGTCGGCATCAAGAAAAAGAAGGAGAGAATTCTTGGCCATACTCGCTCCGTAATTTCTCTGCGCAGAAATTCCCCGCTTCGGTGCTGACAGAACACGAAGACCCGACTCTCCAGTAAAATCGGGCACGTATCGTTCCGCGACCTGCACTGTTGCATCGGTTGATTGCGCGTCAACGACAACAATGTCGAGAGGCAGTCCCGCTCCTTTCAGCGATGCTAGCAAAAGTGGAAGGTATTTCTCTTCGTTGAGTGTCGGAATGATGATTGAGAGCGCAGTCATACCGACTAAATCTCGTCTTTCAAGAGTTTCCTAAAGTCTCGCAAAAGCAGACTGTCTGGCGTATATGGCGCAAAGAATTTCACGAGCCGCATAAAGAGCGGAGATTTTGTAAGTTCCATATTCCAGAGTTTATCTGACACGGAGCGAGCAATGTGTACTCGAGGACGTCTTCGCGCTTCGTACGCGGAAAGAGCATCAGCATGGCTTTGAAGTCCTTGGTGGGCCTTTTCCAATTCCGCAGCAAGCACGTATGCATCTTCCAGTGCCATGGATGTGCCCAAGCCTGCCATGGGGCCAAAACTATGCGCAGCATCGCCAATAAGTGCGACGCGGTTTGTAACGAAACCACGCATCTCGACATTCACTATGTCTGTTGGCAAAACGTCTGCATCGGGAATGGCTTCAAGAGCAGACGGAACAATATGAGATTCATCTTTAAACGTTCTCTTCAATCGCTCTACTCGCCCCTCCTTTGTATCCCATTCCGTGTGCGCAGCCGGGGCAATCATCGTCGCAAGCGTTTTATGCCCTGCTGAAAACGTTACAATAAATTCGTTCGCCTCAAGATACTCGACTGCCGTCGAAGGAATCGAAAACGAATTGTTAATCCAAACGTACCATGCGCGCCAATTTGTATATGACTCAACATCTTTCTGAAATAGCAGATTTCGAATACTCGAATGAACTCCATCTGCTCCCACGACTACGTCGTATTCCTTCGTCGAGCCGTCCAAAAACGTGGCAGCCACTTTGTCGCCACCTTCTTTGAGCGACGTAATAGTCGAATTCATCCTAATCCGCGACGCTTGTACCCTCGATGAAATCAGTGCATGCAATTCCGTCCGACCAATAATTGTTATCGCTCCACCAAATTCGGAATACAACGAAGCAAGGCTGTAATCTCGTAAAACCGTGCCTGCGCCATCACGAATGGAATATTTCTGCACACGGGAACCAAGCGCATCAAACCGTTCATCCAGTCGTAACTTTCTCAAAATATCTCGCCCGTTGTCCCATAAAATGATGAGAAAACCTTGATGTTTAAAATCGGGAGCTTTCTCCACAATGTCGTACTCGATGCCGCACTCTTCAAGAAACGCGGCCAGCGAAACGCCAGCAATTCCACCTCCGACGATCAAGACGTTCATGCGCGACCAATGTACCCGTCAACTGCTTCCTTGAGCTCAATCACAAAAAGCCCAGAGTTTGACCACATAAACGGCACCCACAAAGGGACGCCGAAGAGGCCGGCCATTGAGTAGCTCCAAATGCCGAGATACACGCAGAGCGTTTCCGTCAGCATTGCCATGAGAAAGAGCGTGACATACACAATGAAGTGTTCCCAGCTCCAGCTCGCTTTTAGCATCAACACACCGAGAGAAGCGACTGAGAGAAATGTCAGAACGGCGCTCTCTCGAAATAGCACAATCGCGACATACGTACATACAGCGCACAAAAAGACGATTGGCCATTTGAAATCGGAAAGTGTAAATGTCGTACTCATGATTTTAGGCTGGCGTAAGAATTAATCGTAGTGTATCAAGATTTTTTCGATTCTTTTTGAAGAATACGGAATACGTTCTTAGATTTCCATTGGTCGATTCCCACTCGTGCATCTAAAGGAGCACCACTCTCCACGACGCTATTAGTACCCTCAAATACTTTTTCTAGCGGAACCTGTGTCCGAATATAGTCAAGATTAACGTACATCTGACCAAGCGGCGCCATTTCTTTTTCCAAATGACTCAAAAGGCGGCCGATAGAATCGTACGCATAAGCATTAGAAGCATAGGGCCCTGCCGCACCTTTTGGTAGAAATACGAGAAGGCTAATTTTTCCGTGAGTACGTACGCTGCGCAGCAACTCATCCTGCACTTTCTTTTGCAGCAAATCTCCTTCAACTATAACCTGACTCTCACCCGGAATTCTGCCTATATCAGACCGTAATGTGGCGCTTATCGTCACATCTGCTCCTAGTCCCGTGGCGTCTGCCGCTCCGGCAAGCTCGACTACAATAATGGGCTTTTTTTGCTCATTCCGCTCTTCGATGCACTGCGCAAAACGACTCTTCGCATCAGGGAAGAACTTGTCCATCTCGTCTAAATACTCTCCCGCCTCACGCTGGAACAGCGGCCACGGTCGCCGGTCGTACGACCTGAGAGCAAGCATGTCTTTTTCGAAATACAAATTATGATTTTTGATTCTTTGCGCTGAACGTGCCCCCGCTAATCTTTGGCGCACGTGCGCAGAAATTTCTGGTTTTTGTTCATCTTCCATACTTATCTATCCGGCGGAATGTCGTAGTAGTTTATCAAGAATTTTGCGAAGCCGAAGAAGGGGCGCGCCAAAGATTGCGATGCGTATTCGACACCCTGCGGCTCGACTTGATACAAGAGAACTATGAATCGTGGGTCATGCGCTGGAAAGTACCCAAAGAACGAGTGGAGATACTTGCCTTCGCAGTACCCTTTGCAACCCGGGCCGCCCATTTGCGCAGTGCCCGTTTTGGCCGCAAAAGAATAGTGTTCTTGTTTCAACTCGCCTTTCAGAAGACCTTCGTCAAACACCTTCACGAGCATGCGCGTCACGGTATCAGCAGTCTCTTGTGTAAAGACGCGTGTCGGCGGCGCCTGCGTCACTTTGCGCTCGATTCCCGAAGGATACCGAATAGCCGAGGCAATATGCGGCTCGGGCAACACACCACCATTAGCAAGAGCCGCGAGTGCGCGAATCATTTCCATTGGCGTTACGGCGATGCCCTGCCCAAACGACGCCGATGCAAGGTCAACTTCGGATGAGCCAGGCGCAGTAAGCGCCGACATATCGCCCGCAATTTCATGCGGTAAATCAATGCCGGTCTCCTCGCCAAACCCCAGCGCTTCGAAATACTCGGTGAATGCATCATGGCCGGTTCGCTCCGCGATAAACGTCGTCCCTGTGTTCAGCGACTGACTCAATATTTCCTGCATCGGCACAACGCCGCGTCCTCGCCCATCATAATTCGCAATCCGATAGCCGCTTCTCATAATGAACCCGCGGTCGTCGTACGTTGTAGAGGGCGAAATGGAATCAGTATCAATTCCTATCGCCATCGTAAGTGGCTTCATGATAGAACCCATTTCGTAACGACTGCTGACAAGCGGATTTGAAAATACACTAGAATCTTCTTCGATGTTATACGTATTTGGATTGAAATCCGGAAGCGATGCGAGAGCAATAACATCGCCAGTCTTTGGGTCCATGACGATTGCACCTACTTCACGCGCGTTATATTCCTCGACAATACTTTTCAGCGTGCGCGATAACTCCATCTGCACATCTGGCTCAATGACGGTCACAAGGCTTCCTTCTTGAGTCGTCGGATCAGACGCAAATGCTGCTGCAACGTTCGAGAAAATTTCCGCAAACGGATTCACGTACAAGCTCGACTCATCGCGCTTAAGTGTATCGTCGTAATATCGTTCAATCCCATACACGCCCGTTCGCCTCTCTCCCTGATAGCCAACAAATCCAATCGTATGCGCGGCCAATTCTTGCCCGGGATACATGCGCCACTCGCCTTTTACCGGGAGTACGCCTGGTAAATCTTTGTCCCAGACGGCATTTGCCTGAGTTTCATTCAATCGAAACGCAACCTCCTCATACGGGTCGTCGAGTCGACTGGCGCTCTTCATAAATCGCTCCCGGTCTATTGGAATGATTTCATTTAATGCCGTGTATACACTCGCCGGTTCTACCAAATCCTCTGGCTTAATCGCAATTGTATATCCCGACTGCATCACCGCCGCGGCAACGCTGCTCCCGTCTTTTCGAGTAAACAAAATATCGCCGCGTCGCTCACTTTTCGACGATGCTTCTACATACTGTCCCGTTGCCGCCTCGCGATATTCATCGCCATGCACCATTTGCACGAAATAGAGCCGAATGATGAGAAAAAGTGCGGCAACAATAAAAATGCCGGAAAGAAGCCGTACCCGGACGATTACCTGAGAGCGCATAAAGGTCGCTCAATTATAGGTCATTTCGCGGACGTGTCGCGGCGCCTACTGTGCCGGTGCGACTGACATAGTTTGTTCTTGTAACAGGAGAAAGTCCGAGGGCGACGCCACTATCTTTAGTGACCGTCTCCGAAAGAATAAAATAGTCGTGTTCAAGTTCGCTTACCGAGGCGCGGAGCGCCAGAATCTTGTCGGCGGCTTCCTTGCTGGCAATGACATTAACAACCGACATACTCACGAGCACGATATACGCAACAACGAGACACGAAAGTGTCAGGCCGAGCACTTTGACAGCACGCTCTTCGAGCGGCAATGACATATGCAAAACCTTCGCTGGATTAGCGAATGGAAGAGAAAGTGTTCCTGTGTTCTTTTTTATTTTCATATCAAATGCGTTCTACAACTCGAAGTTTTGCGCTGCGTGCTCGGGGATTTTCCCGAATTTCATCTCTCGTCGGTACAACTGGTGACTTTGTAAGGCGGCGTGCCTCGCCTGCCTTCTCCCACGCCTTCATCACCTGCTTCACCTCCCTGTCTTCGGTCGAGTGGAAGGTAATGACTGCGATGCGTCCTCCTTTTGCGGTCATTCTCCAGGCTGCGTTCAAACCCTGCTTCATTGCCCCGAACTCATCGTTCACTGCAATACGAAGTGCTTGGAACGTACGCGTAGCAGGATGCGTCTTCCCAATTCGTCGAACTACACCTTCAACGATGTCCGCAAGTTGC
>CAYIDY010000032.1:0-9196 GCA_964362305.1 uncultured Candidatus Saccharibacteria bacterium
CGCATCGACTCATCCTCTTCGGAAGCGTACTATATTCACTTTCACTATTCTTCTTCACGCTCCACCCCTGGTTCATACTTGCTCTCGGACTGCTTTTTATTGTCGGTTTTGGGCAAGCATTCCAAAACTCTACTGTGCACACGCGTGTGCAAATGTTGTGTACCGATGCAATGCGAGGGCGCGTATCGAGTATTCAGTCAGTCATGCTGCAAGGGATGCAGCCAATCGGAAGCTTCCAAGTGGGACTTGTCGCCTCACTCCTTGGTCCTCAGATTGCCGTCGGTTTAGGCGCACTCACTATGTTTGTGAGCGGCATGCTGTTGTACCGTCTGTTTCCGGTCGAGTCAGTGAAGCGGCCCTTCGAACGAATCGAGAAACCGATCATATAGGTCCATTAATTCTTTGAGGGAGTGTGACGATTTGGGCAATTCTTCTCCATCAACCGAGCGGACAGGAATTATTTTCGATGAGGTTGAAGTAACGAATGCACCATCATATTTCAGCATCTCTCCCCACGTAATCGGACGCTCTGTGTAGTCGAACCCATTATCTTTCGCAACTTTTAAGACAGCTTTTCGAGTGACGCCGAGAAGAATCTTTTCTTCAGGGGGTGAGATGAGAGTGCGTCCTTGAATGCAGAAGAAGTTGGTGCGCGTTCCTTCAGTAATGCACCCGTCATTATCTACCAAAAGTGCGTCGTAGCAACCGGCCTCTTTCGCCTTTTTGTATGCGAGATAGCTCTGAAGCATATTCAACGTCTTTGCGTGCGGAAATGCGCGCTCATATGCATAGGTCACACAGGTCGCCCCTTCACGATACAGTTTTTTATCAGGATAGAGTGGATTCAGACACAAGATAAAGAGCTGCGCCTCTTCTTTCACAGCCGCGCCAATCAAAAGTAGTTTCAGATTACTCGTATCGACGCCGTTTTTTTCAATCAGCGCGGCAATGGTATCGGCAATTTTTTCTTCGGTGAAGATGTGCTCAAGTCCGATAATCTCGGCCGATTCCATCAACCGTGTCAGATGGTCGTGCAAAAAGAATGGCACTCCGCGCGTCACGCGGATGGTCTCGTATACGCCAAATCCATACGCGTACTCCACGCTTGAAACAGGAATTACCGCCTGCTTTATCTGCAGTAACTTTCCATTGTGCGCAAAGTATTCGTGGGACATGGAGTGCATTATACAGTGCGGAGTGTGAGAGATTCGGTCAAGCTCTCGAAATTGCGCCGACGCGCAATTTCTCCGCCTGACCACGCTCGGGCATCCCCGCGGTGATCGCGGGGCCCCTGCCCTCACCTTCGAATCCCTGCACTCTCTCGCAATGATGCAATTCTTCGAACGTCCATGGACGTTCTCAGAAATCATTGCGGAGGGTGAGAGATTCGAACTCTCGGTGGGTTGCCCCACGCACGCTTTCCAAGCGTGTGCACTAGACCACTATGCGAACCCTCCTCCCTTCAATCGCACAGTTATAGCACGCAAGCGCTAAACCTTCATCCCCGAAAGCGCAGCGATTCGTTCTTCAACGGGGGGATGAGTTGCAAACAGTTTTGCAACGAATTTACCCGCCTCGTGAGTTCCAAACGGATTTGAGATGAAAAGATGCGCGGTGGCGTGACTTGCGTTTTGCATTGGCGCTTCGTATGAAGAAATTTTCTGGAGCGCAGAAGCGAGGGCGTCGGGGTAGCGTGTAAGCAATGCACCCGAAGCATCAGCAAGAAATTCGCGCTTCCGTGACACGGCAAGCTGAATCAGTTGCGCAGCAATCGGCGCAATAATCATTGCGGCAAAACCTGCAATGAGGAGCACTGGGCTTCTGTTGTCTCTATCCCCTCCTCCAAACATACTCATTCGCAGAAACATATCTGCCACGACAGAAAGAAATCCTGCCAAGACTACAGCGACTGTCATCACCATGATGTCGCGATTGCCTATGTGCGAAAGTTCGTGCGCCATCACTCCTTCAAGTTCTGTGCGACTCAGGCGCTGCAAAAGGCCCGTTGTGGCAGCAACGACTGCGTTTTGTGGATTCCGCCCGGCAGCAAAGGCATTCGGCGCAGGGTCGTTTATGATGTACACCCGTGGCTTGGGAAGCCCCGCGGTAATCGAGAGATTTTCGACAATCCGGTGCAACTCGCGATACTCATTCTCATCTGCAGGCTCTGCCCCGGCGGAGCGAATGGCGACTTTATCTGAGAACCAATACGCTGAGACGTTCATGAAAAGACTGATACCAACCGCCGTCCACAAAAAGCCGGGCGAGTTCAAATACCACGATAAGACCCATCCTACGCCGACTACAAGCAGAAAAAACGCGCTCATAAGGAGCCACGTCTTGCGCACGTTCTCGCTTTGATGTGAATACAAAGATGCCATAGAGATTACGAGTGTAACGAATTGACAGACCGGCGCAAGTTTTTCGCGGTCGGGCGCTCCCTCGTACTCGCACTATTCATCTTCGTCAATCATCTCTGGCGGGGTCCCTATTCTTTTTAAATATTCTCGACGAGACTCTTCGGCAGCTGCCTTATCTGCCTCTCTTTCAGCGAGAGGGATTTTTTCATCCGTGTCATCATCTGGCGTGTTTGGGAGGTCCGGCTCATTCTCATTTTGTTCCTGACCTCGTATCTTGGGAGACTCCGTCATAAGTGCGTGAGAGCATTAATCGTTAAAAAGAAACTTTAACTGGGTTACGGGCCGCTTCTTCGCCTTCGCCCAATTCGAAAAAGTCGCGCCCTTTGAAGCCGAATTGACCGGCAATAATATTCGACGGAAACTGTTCGAGCGCGTTCTGAAGGTCTTGCACAACAGAATTATAAAATCGGCGGGCTGCCTGAATTTTATTTTCGGTATCAGAAAGTTCACGCTGCAGTTCAATAAAATTCGCGTTCGCCTTCAGGTCGGGATAATTTTCGGCTACGGCAAAGAGCGATTTCAGTGCACCTGCAAGCATGTTATCTGCCGCACTGTGTTCCGCGACTGTCTGGGCGCCCATTGCTTTTACGCGCGCATTTGTCACAGATTCAAGCGTGTCCCGTTCGTGCGCGACATACCCCTTCACCGTCTCGATAAGATTTGGAATGAGGTCGTAGCGGCGCTTTAACTGCACATCAATATCTGCCCACGCCTCCTTGCCTCTATTTGTAAGAGCAACCAAGCGGTTGTACGCCATTATCAGCCAGCCAATAAGTGCAATGCCGACACCAAGAAGAATATATAATATGTTCATCCCGCAAGTGTACACTGGCACGCTCTCTACACAAGCGCCTTTCCTTGAAGAAACGCCTCCCCGATGAGGCGCAGTTCGCGCGTCCCATGCACAAACCGCACCTGGCTTCCGACGTTCCCACGCTCGATAATTTCTCGTATCTCTCGGCGCGGTGTTATCACATACACCTGTACGCGCTTCTCATGAAGTGTTTGGACCAGTTCGGCAAAGCCCTCGACACCCGTCACATCCATGTGATTTACACCGGAAAAATCGAGAGCGATGACTTTGGGAACATGTTGCGTACGCGTGAAGTATTCTTCAAAGCGCTTCTCAATTTCTTCTTCAAGCCGCTCGACGTTGGCGTAGAAAATGGGGGCATCAATTCGCAGCATGAGAAGGCGCGGATACGTAATCGCGTTCGAAAACAACATACACGGAACGAGCGAGCGCCATTCCGGATGGAAACCGACTTCGGCCACATGAACCCACATGACTTTTCGCATGTAGAGAACAAGGGCGAGTATGACTCCAAGCAGAACCGCTTGGTCGAGACGAAACACGAACACGGCGCCGAATGTTACGAAGCTAATCACACCGTCGGTGTGTGTGATTTCGTACATTCGCCGCATTTCTTTAAAATCAATCAAGGGGAGAACCGCAAAGACAAGCACGGCCGCGAGAACCGCAGTCGGCAATTTTGCTAAGAGTGCTGTCGAAAACAGAATGACGCCAACAATGATGAAGGAAGCGAATACACCCGACCATGCTGTTTTCGCGCCTGCGTCATAATTCACCGCTGTCCTCGATAATGAGCCGCCTACCGGATAGCCGCGAAACAATCCGGCGAGAATATTGGCAAAACCTTGTCCTACCAGCTCTTGGTCCGGATTCATTTTCTCTCGCGTGCGCTGCGAGAATTCCTTGACCGTCGCGTACGCACTCATAAAACCCACAAGCGCGATGACGAACGCATGCCCTGATAGCGACAAGAGCTGCGCCATCGAAACGGAAGGAATGTCGGTAATTGGTAATCGTGCGGGGATAGCGCCAGCAACCGCAACGCCAAGGGCTTGAAAATCTATGACGTAACTCGCGGCCACACCCGCGACGATGACAATCACGGTGCCCGGCAATTTTGGATTCAGTACGCGAAAAAAGAATAGGAGTGCGAGCGCGGCGCTTCCAATAATAACGGTCGACAGATTCAACGCGGCGCTGTTTCGTATGACATGAAGCAATTGTTCGAGCGCGTACGCGCCCGAAGAAATCGGAATGCCCAAAAAGTGCGGCACCTGCGTGATGATAATGACGAACGCAGCGGCCGATGAAAAACCAACGAGAACTGAGAGCGGCACCAGTCGAACCAAAAAGCCAAAGCGTGCAAGTCCGCTCACAACTTGAATAAGTCCGACGAACAGTGCGAGCCCAGCGACAAGAGCGATGTACGAAGGACTGCCCGGAAGAGCAAGCGGCGCAATCGCTCCCGCCGTCAAAAGACTGGCGATAGCAATCGGCCCCGTCGCAAGATACCGCGACCCGCCCCACAGCGCCCCTCCAATACCTCCCACAAGCGCTGCATACAATCCGTGCGCTGGTGGGAGCCCCGCAAGAAGCGCATACGCAATTGACTGAGGAATAAGAACTGCTGCGACCGAGGCTCCGGCGATAATATCGGCTCGAAAGTCATTCCTGGTATACGCCCCCCAGAGCGGCAGCCGTGGAAAGAGCATATCCCCACTGCTTCGCAATGCCGAAACGACAAACGCAATCATATGCTAAATCAGTATCCCCGGTTTCGCAGCTTGTATCGCAATATGTCTCACAACCGCTTCGGCGGATTTAAGGAGCGTGTCATCGACGGGCAGTTGAAGCCTTTCGCTAAACGTCTTCATGAACGACCGAGTAAACGCGTCGACGTTTCCCAACGTTTCCTTTTGCGTCTTATATCCAAGTGAATTGCTTTTTTCAGTAATCGTTTCGACCAGTACTTCCTGAAATATTTCAAACACGCGCGGTATGCTTTTTTCTTTCTTGATGCGCGCGAGTGCCTGTTTCATTTCAAGCGGGAGATTCCTGATGATACTGACTAGTTCAGCCAAAATTTCTTGATTGAGCCGATTTGTCTGTGCTACTGCATTGGGAGTGCCTAGTGTCAACGCAGATGCCGCCCCCGCAATCATTTTCAGCGCACCGCGCCTTGTGACCGATTTTTCTTTATCCATTGAAATTATAGTATCACAGCCCCTCTCCCCTCATGGTGGAAAAATCGGCATGATTAACGGAGCGGCGTGTTTGTCAGAATTGAACGACTTATCGTCGCGTTTTGTGCTACATAGCGAGCGAATGCACCCGAGGATATTGAAACGATTCTGCTCGCAGCAATCGCCTGATTTGCGGCATCCACTGCCAGGGAATTTCGGACAGCAGCTTCGTTCCACCAGCCATATTTCGTCGCATATGCGTACGGATTTTCAAGTCCCCACTTTAGCTCCTTACTGAGCGCCTGTATCTTTCCTATCTCTTTCTGAATTTGTGCCCGCTCTTGGCTAGTAAGAATCTCACTTTTCGCAAGAGCATTTGCCTCTTTAAGAAACGGTGCAACCTTGTTTAGCGCAGCTTTGGCCGTTTCGATATCCTTCGCCGATTTTTGCGCGCCCTTAGCAGCATTGAGTGCTTTTTGAGCCTTATCAATTGTATCTTTTGTCTTCCCTGCCTGAGCTTCTCGTTTTGCCAAATCTTGTGCCGCTTTTTCTGCTGCGGCTTTCTCTTCGGGTGTTTGAGCCGGAGGCTCAGGTTGTTTAGTTTCTTTCTCTGCCTCTTTTTCTTCTTTGGCTCGCTCAGTGGCTTCACCGTCTTCTTTCATCTCTTGCTCCGCTGCAGCTCGTATTCTCTCTTCGCTCTCACTTTCCTTCGCCGCCCCACCTTCTTCCTCGCCCCAATTTTCACCACTTGTTATGTCATTCGTGGATATATTCGCTTCCTTTCCAGCTTCTCGAAGTAATTCTGCATCGCTTGCCTTTTGCGCTTCATCGAGCGTTCTCTCGAATTCTATGTCAGGGTTGCGACTGTCAGGGTCACTTGTTACTGGGTCGTCGCCCCATAAATCATTGGTGTAATCTTTGACGTTTTCCCAAGAGTCCTTAGCAATATCTTTGACATCTCCCCAAAAATCTTCCACCGCGTCTCGAGCACGCTCTACAATCCCCCTTTCATCCGGCGAAACTTGAGTGCGAGAGTCATCGGTGCTCGCGGGGACGATGCCGCCCTGCTCTTCAGGCGTCGCTCCGCCATCTACCGCAACATCCTGCGGTGAAGGCGCAATGGGCATTAGGTCGGCGTCAAATTGAGTATCCGAGTAAGGAACGTCCATCGGACGAGACTGCGCTGCGGCAACGGCGCGCGCATCGGCCCACGCCTCTTCTTGATATCGATTCAAGAGCCAATTGTTCTGACATACGGTTCCTCGATATGATCCGCCCCCGCACGCCGCGGCTGCCGCTTGAAAATCAGTCTCGCGTTCCGACACAGGGGATAGGTCTTTCCCGTTGCTCTCGAACCAGCACGAAAGAGTCTTGCAGTCGGCCCCTCTCGGCGTCTCTACCGGCACCGGCGTTGGAGATTCGGGCGCTGCGCCTTCTTTTGCTGCATCTTCCAACGCCTCTCGCACCGGCGTGGGCACGCTTACCTCATCATCATTTTCAGGCGCACCGGAATCGGCTACTGCTCCCCACAGAGGGCGGTCGTCGGCGTCGGTCGTCGGCGGACTCTGTTCTCGAACAGTGTCTGCAGGCGGATCAACGGCGCGTACCCATTCGTCGTATGTCAATTCGCCCGCATATTCCAAATCGTTGAACGCGTCGGCAAACCGCTCTCGTAGTTCCGCTGCTCTCTCTGCCAAATTTTCGGGCGAGAGTGCGTCGAGCGTTGCCTGTCCTGCCTCTTTTAAATATGAGCCCCATCGCTCTACAAGCGAGCCTTCCCCTTCGTTTTGCGGAGGACCACCCTGGTCACCAGGAATGTCCGGGCCGAGGTCGATTGGCGTTTCGGGATTCGCGGCCAAGCCTGCAATAGCATCGTCATACAATCGCGCCATCTCATCTACTGTTCCTTGCCAGCCTTCATTAAACGTACCAACGACATCTTCATAGAAACTCTTTTCGGTTTCCGGCACGCTATACGGTTCTCCGACTTGTTGTGAGTCGCGTATCGAAATTTCTTCAAGCGGCTCTATCCGATGCAGGTTACCTAAATAATCTCTGTACGTGTTGTCCTCGAAAACTCCATCGACGGCTCCTTCGTCCGCCGCATCATTCAGTGCTTTGCTGAGAACTTCCGGTACTTGGGTATCAGAAGGAGCGTTTTGTGAGGGGACGCTGTTCGCAAGTTCGAAGTCCCCAAGATCAACAAAGTCTTTGAATTGTTCATACAAACTCGGCGCTTCCAATTGCGCTGCGATTATTGCAGGCTCGTACGGACCTGGAATATCGAATTCTTGAGCCCCAGCAGCAAGTTGTGGCGGTGCAATTGAGTCCGATAAATCGAGCGGCCTGTACTGTGACCAGTCTGCATACGATTCGAGCGTGTTGGACTGCATGAGTCCTTGAGACAATGAAGCATATGACGTATCGGATACTCCTCTCTCAATTGAAACGGGAGCGTAACCGTGTCTTGAAAAATTGTACCCGGTTTCAGACGATATTCGTTCCCGCATTTCTTTTCCCCAAACGTCAATGGTCACTCCTTTTTGATTACAGTCGTCGCATAAATCGTGCGCCCTCATCTTGTATGTTTGACAACCATTCGAACCGCAAAATGTTGCATCAAAAATTTCATTCGGCTCGAAACCACTATTGCGTGGAACTGCTACATCTCCGGGCCTGAGACGATCCCCTCCAACACATGTACCTCCCGAACCGAGTCCATAACTTCCGCATCCCGGCGTATCATAGTAGGATGCCCGTCCTTCTATTGTTGTTACTTCTTTAGAATCCGCTACTAACTCTCGGTACGCGTCTCCAGCGTATTCTTTTACTCCTTCCCACATAGCGGCCGATGTCTCTTTCACATTTGACCACCATGTCGGGTCAGACCCTTCCTCTACAGAGCGGAATACACGCTCTCCCCACTCGGTAGCTTGAACAGCCGGCTGCATCAGAGCAGGACTCCCTTGTTGATTTACATCTATCGGCGCGCCAGGTTGAAGAGATCCCGTATCCGTTTTGAGCGCTTCTTGTAATTTAGCGTAGGTTTCGGGTGTGAGATTTCCTTCGGCATCATATTGAAGCGGCACGCCGGGGACGTTTTCGATTGAGTATTTCCCGGATTCAAGAAATTCTTGCAGGTTCATCTCTTTGGACAGTTTTTCCAATGTGTCGAGAGTGTGTGGAGTAAGTGGAGTAAACTCGCCGTAGTATTTGGACATCAAGGACCCGGTTTCAGACGGTTGTGCCGAATTCACTGGAGGCGGCACATTCGTGTCGGGAGCATCAGGTGACGACGGAGCAGATTCATATACATCTTTAATAAAGTCGTCTCTGCTTTTTAGGGGTTTCCCATCCACTGTTTATCCTCTACAGGACCCTAGTGCTATGCATTTACCGGCAAACGTCTGGCCGCTCGCGGTGGTGTCGTCACAGGGTTTTTCAATAAGACCAATCTTCCCTGTCTTTGTGTCTTTCTGCGGCCATTTTTTTGTATGGTCAAACTGTCCATTTCCATCCGAACAATCGGTCACATTCGCTTCATTAAACTGCGCGTAGGATACGCTGAGCGTTAGGTGGACGAATACAATGACGAGAAAGATAAGTGAAAACGCTCGCCTCGAAGATGCGATCATCTTTGAATTGTACTGCCATGGTGCTGAAAAAATGACGAATTCTCAGTAGCGTGTGAATTGGAACAACGCGGCCGCCTTTCAGGCGGCCGCGTCTGGATCCGTACCCTTTATCTTTGATTCTAAGTCTTAGTAGGCGTATCCTAC
>CAYIDY010000033.1:0-8331 GCA_964362305.1 uncultured Candidatus Saccharibacteria bacterium
ATTAATGCGTGGAAGAAAAAAGATATTAAAGTGTGATAAATTTGAAGTATGGCCGAAGAGAAGGTCGGAGGGTACGATATAAGTTTAACTCCACGCGTTGCTCTGAATCGAGACCGTGTTAGAGCACATCAAACTCACTTAAGTTCTAGAGAAGCAGAAAGGTCGCCAGACGATGCGCGCCTTGCTGAACATATTCTCTCAACCCTAGACATCTCTTCGCTACAAAATATTTTTCTTGAATACTTAGACAAGGCAGGAGTCCCAGCACAAAACGCGAATCTTGAAGCATTAGAAAAGATACATATACGTCCATTCCAGGGTCTAGCAGGCGTGTACGGCACCTTCCTTAACCACACTGCTTTTTCAATAGTAGGGTCACTTTTTGTCGAAGCTAAAAGATTTCTTGCTGAAGGGAAGCAGATTCCAGAAGATGTCGTACTTGAACTCCAGCTCACTCTTATCCATGAAATGAGCCATATATTTTCTCGCAACAGAATTTCGTCAAAGGATAAAAATAATTCTCAGAGCACTGTGACGGAAGAATCAGGCTACTCGTCTGGCACGTATGATATCCGACAGTCGATGATGCCGAACAAACGGGGGAAGAAGGTTAGAGATATTTCCAGTACGTTTGAAGCGCTTAATGAAGGAGTCACCCAACGAATTGCTGAAGAAATTTTTCTTGAGTATGGGAGAAAGGTAGGAAAGTATAATACGTATAAACAACATCTCGCGAAAGGATTGCAAAAGCAGAGGAAGAGTTTCTCGAATTACTACCTTTTCGGCAATCAGGTTGATTCAATATGTGTTCGTGTTGCGGAGTATACTGGTGGTACGAAGAAAGATATTTGGGAGAAAATAAAGAGAGGTTATTTTAATTCTCCCAATGACATTCTCACGCAGTTAGAAGGCGTTTTTGGTAGCGGTTTTATTGAAGAATACAAAACAATAGGTGGGACAAGTAAACAACAGAAACTTGCTGCATTTGATAGAAAGAATGATTTCTCACACCCTACAAATTATGCAGAAACATGGCTTGCGGATTTGGGAATAGAGCAAGAGAGTTAAGTTGGGTGTTTATAAACCTCTATCAAACATTCGACGTTAAGCAGGAAGGCGAGTCTGGGGCAGCTAGCCTTTTTGCCGTCTTCGCAGGCCCGACGGGGCCGAGACCGAGCGCTGGGCCAGTAGGCCCAGATAGCGACGGCAAAAAGGTTAGCTGCCCAGCGAGCGCCCGATTTGACACAAACACCCCTTTCCTGCTATATTCCTCGGACTTGCTTGTTTCCCGATTGTGTTACGGCTGCTACGAAAAAAGCAAAAAGAAGCCTGTAGACAGGCACTTTAGATTAGTAGCAGCTCATAACGACCCCATGTGGGTCTAACACAATGGCGAAAACAAAGTCTCGTCCGCAGAAGTTTTTTGGTCGGTTTCAGAAACCGCTTGTCGAGTTTCCGAACTTGGTTGAGTCGCAGCTTGAATCGTTCCGACAGTTTGTCGCGGGCGGCGCCGAGCGCGTGTTTAAAGAATTTTCTCCTATCTCTGACCACCAGAACAAAAAGTTTGAATTGAAGCTCACGAAATTTACGTTTGGCCCGGTACGTTGGGACGAACACTACGCAAAGAAAATGAATCGCACCTACGAGGCGCCGCTCTCGATGGTTGCAAAATTGAAGAACAAAACAACGGGCGAAGAGCGCGAGCAGGAAATTTTTCTCGCGGATTTTCCGTTTATGACACCACACGGCTCGTTCATCATCAACGGTGTTGAGCGTATCGTCGTGCCGCAACTCGCACGTTCCTACGGTGTATTTTTTGAAAGCGTTCCGTACAAGGGAACGAACTATTTCGCTGCAAAAATTATTCCTGCACGTGGTGTGTGGATTGAAATCGAATCCGACGCAGACGGCGGCGTGTATGTAAAAGTAGACCGCAAACGCCGATTCCCGGTCTCGTCGCTCCTTCGCGTGCTTGGACTTGCAACCGACAAAGAAATGGTTGCCGCATTTGAAAAGTCTGCGCCGGCTAAAGAGGCAATCATCAAAACGCTAGTACACGACAATGCAAAGACAGTTGAAGAAGCGTGCGTGGAAATTTACCGACGCCTTCGCGATGGTGACACTGCAACCGCAGAATCTGCCAAAGAGCACGTGCGTTCGATTCTTTCTCCGGAGCGCTACGACCTCTCACGCGTTGGCCGCTTCCACTTCAACCGCCGATTCAATCTTCCAACGAAAGATGCTGACCTCGCATCACAAGCTCTTACATCCGACGACATCGTTCGCATCATCAAACAAATTGCAGAATCGAACGCAACTCCCGGCGCACTCCCAGACGATATCGACCACCTCGGCTTCCGCCGCGTGCGTTTTGTCGGTGAACTTCTCGAGCAGCGCATGCGCATCGGCCTCTCGCGCATGAAGCGCAACATCCAGGACCGTATGGCGATGGTGGATGCTGAAACCGTATTGCCGGTGCAATTCGTAAACCCGCGTCCATTCCAGGCATCAATCAGAGAATTCTTCACCACCGACCAGTTGTCACAGCTGATGCAGCAGTACAACACGTTGGATGAAATCGAACACTTGCGAACACTCTCAACACTTGGCCGCGGCGGTCTTACATCCGAGCGCGCAGGTCTTGAAGTGCGCGACGTGCACGCATCGCACTACGGCCGCGTATGTCCAATTCACACACCGGAAGGTAAGAACATCGGACTCGTGTTGCACATGTCGCTCTACGCGCGTCCAAACGAATTCGGCATCATCGAAACGCCTTACGCGAAAGTTGAGAAAGGCCACGTTACAAAAAGCATTCAATACTTGAACGCAATCGAAGAAGAGAAATTTGCGATTGCCCACGCCGGTATCGTGCGCGATGACAATGGAAAAATAATTCAGAAACAAGTCGAAGTGCGAAAGGGCGGTGAGCCACTTCTTGTCGAGCGCGATGAGGTGGACTACATCGAAGTCGCCACAAACCAGCCGTTCTCCGTTGCGACCTCTCTCATTCCGTTCGTAGAAAACGACGACGCAAACCGCGCGCTCATGGGTTCGAACATGCAGAAGCAGGCGGTTCCGCTTGCTGTTCCAGAAGCACCTGTTGTTGCGACCGGCATCGAATCAACTGCTGCTCGTGATTCAGGTCGTCTTATCCTCGCTGAAGAGCCAGGAGAAGTCACCTACGCAGATGCGCGCACAATCAAGGTCAAGCAGACCGACGGAAAGAACAAGGAGTACACACTCGTAAATTTTGAGCGAACAAACGGCTTTACGACATTCCACCAGCGCCCGGTAGTGACGGTGGGTGACACGGTGAAGCGCGGTGCCGTTCTTGCAGACTCATCGACATCAGTGGGCGGACAAATGGCAATTGGCCAAAACGTTCGCGTTGCGTTCCTTCCTTGGTTCGGTGCGAACTACGAAGACGCTATCGTTATTTCTGAGCGCCTCGCAAAAGAAGCGCGCTTTACTTCAATTCACCAAGAAGAATTTATCTGTGTTGTTCGCGACACCAAGCTTGGTGCAGAAGTAACCACACACGACATTCCAAACGTTTCTGAATTCAAACTCCGTAACCTCGATGAAGAAGGAATCATTCGCGTTGGTGCGGAAGTGCGCCCAGGCGACATCTTGGTGGGCAAAGTAACTCCAAAAGGTGAGACACAATTGACCCCAGAAGAGCGCCTCCTCCACGCGATTTTCGGTGTGAAGGCAAAAGACGTGAAAGACACGAGCCTTCGCATGGACGGTGGAAAGCGTGGACGCGTTATCGGCGTGAAAGTATTCTCACGCGAGACGGGCGACCAGCTCGAGAGCGGCGTCATCAAGCGCGTACACATCGAAGTCGCACAGCTCCGCACCATTTCAGTCGGTGACAAGCTCGCAGGACGTCACGGAAACAAAGGTGTTATCTCACGCGTTCTCCCCGAAGAAGACATGCCATACGACAAGGACGGAAATCCAGTGGACATCATTTTGACGCCACTCGGTGTTCCATCACGTATGAACTTGGGACAGATTCTTGAACTTCACTTGGGTCTTGCCGCAGACGCGCTCGGCTATCAGGCAGTCGTTCCATCATTTGCTGGTGCAACTGAAGAAGAAATCATGAAGGAATTGAAAGAGGCAGGCTTCCAAGAAGACGGAAAGCGCATTCTCTTTGACGGCCGCACTGGCGAAGCATTCGCACAACCAGTATCGGTTGGTGTGATGTACATGCTCAAACTGCACCACATGGTTGAAGACAAGATTCACATGCGCTCAATCGGTCCATACTCGCTTACGACACAGCAGCCACTCGGTGGAAAAGCACAAAACGGTGGTCAGCGTGTTGGAGAAATGGAAGTGTGGGCGTTCCTTGGCTACGGTGCTGCGCACTCACTCCGAGAAATTCTCACGATTAAATCAGACGACATCTTGGGTCGTTCAGCCGCATTCGACGCAATCGTTTCCGGCGAGCGTATTCAAGAAACAAACACACCGGCTACGTTCAACGTCCTTGTCCGTCACCTCCGCGGTCTTGGTATCGACATCGAATTCAAAGATGGGGAAGGAAGAGACGCTATTAACAGCCCGGCTCCACGCAGCTAACTAAACTCAAAATACTATGCAAAAGAAAAAAGATTCACTCCCACAGAACTTTGAGGCAGTTGCGATGAGGCTCGCGAGCCCAGAGCGTATTCTCGACTGGTCACACGGTGAAATCACCAAGCCAGAGACAATTAACTACCGCACACAGCGCCCAGAAAAGAACGGTCTTTTCGACGAGCGCGTGTTTGGCCCTGAGAAAGACTACGAATGTTACTGCGGTAAATACCGAGGTATTCGTTTCCGCGGAATTATCTGCGAAAAGTGTGGCGTTGAAATCACGCGAGCCATCGTGCGTCGCGAGCGCATGGGTCACATTGACTTGGCTACCCCTATCGCACACATCTGGTTCCTCCGCGGTATTCCATCGCGTATCGCTCTCATGCTCGGCCTTTCGGCAACGGACGTTGAGAAAGTTGTCTACTTTGCCGGCTATATCGTGACGGCTGTGGAAGAGGGCGAGCGCTCACGACTTCTCAAGGATTTGGAGCAGGAATTCAAATCAAAAGTTAACGCCGCATCAAACGCAGAAGAAAAACAGCGCTTGAAAGATTTGGTAACAAAAGCAAAGCACGACATCGAATCAATTCAGGAAGGCAGTGTTCTCGACGAAGCGGCATACCACACCTTTGCAGTGAAATTTGGCGCGATGTTCCGCGCGCAAATTGGTGCAGAGGCTCTGTACACAATCTTGAAGAAAATCGATCTTAAGAAACTCATCGTTCAGTTGAAGGACGAGTTTGAAAAATCTTCTGCCGCAGACCGCGACAAGTTGCGCAAGCGCCTCGCGCTCGCGGAGAGCATGGAGCGCGCAAACGTTCGTCCAGAATGGATGTTCTTGACGCGTCTTCCGGTTGTTCCGCCGGCGCTTCGCCCGATGGTTGCTCTCGAAGGAGGCCGCCACGCATCATCGGATTTGAACGACTTGTATCGCCGTGTCATCAACAGAAACAATCGTTTGAAGCGATTGCAGGCAATCCACGCGCCGGAAGTTATCTTGCGCAACGAAAAGCGAATTTTGCAGGAAGCAATGGACGCACTTCTCGACAACTCGATGCGCCGTGGCGCAGGCGTTTCGGGCGTTCTCGGTGGACGCCGCCGCGCGCTCAAGTCGCTCGCAGACTATTTGAAGGGCAAGCACGGTTATCTCCGTCAGAACCTTCTTGGTAAGCGCGTTGACTACTCGGGTCGTTCGGTTATCGTCGTTGGTCCGGATTTGGCACTCGATGAATGCGGACTTCCAAAACACATGGTCTTGGAACTTTTCCGTCCGTTTGTCATTGCCGGTCTCCTCGCACGCGAACACGCATACAACATTCGTGGTGCTGGCCGCCTTATCGAAGACGAAGCTCCCGAAGTCTGGCCAATTCTTGAAGAAGCAATCAAAGGAAAATACGTTCTCTTGAACCGTGCACCAACACTTCACCGTCAATCAATCCAGGCGTTCCGCCCAGTTCTTATCGAGGGCAATGCTATCCAGGTACACCCACTCGTCTGTCCTGCATACAACGCGGACTTCGACGGTGACGCGATGGCTGTTCACGTGCCGCTTTCTGAAGAATCTCAGATGGAAGCTGCGAAAATAATGTCAGCAAACAAGAACGTCTTGAAGCCAGGCTCCGGCGATGTCGTCGTTGCATCAAAACTTCTCGACATCGTTCTTGGTTGTTACTGGATGACTAGTACGGTTGCAGGCGCAAAAGGTGAAGGGAAGGCATTTCCTTCGACCAACGCCGCGATTACTGCACACGACTTTGGCGCGGTAAACCTTCGCGCAGCAATCAAAGTGTTGCCATCTGACTCTCCAAAATACAAGCAGTTTGAAGGAAAAGTATTCGACACAACTGTCGGACGCCTTCTCTTCAACTCAGTTCTTCCGACGGACTTCCCTTACATGAACGAGGAAATCACCAACAAGCGCATGAACGCTTTGGTGCACAACCTCGTCAACCACTACTCGCTCGATGGAATTCCCGCAATTCTCGACAAGATAAAGGCGTTCGGTTTCCGCTACGCGACACACGCGGGCATCACCTGGTCAATCTCTGACGTTAAGGTGCCGGAAGAAAAAGAGAAAATCGTGAAGGAAGGACGCGCTGCAGTTCAGAAGGAGCGAGAAAACTATGAGAACGGACTTCTCACAGAAGAAGAGCGAAAGAGAATGACGATAGAAATCTGGGGTAAGGCATCAAGCGAACTCCGTAAATACGTTGTCGGAACGCTCGACCCACAAGGCCCTGTTCACAACATGATTACCTCCGGTGCTCGTGGTTCTGCAGTACAGCTCCACCAGATGGCCGGTATGAAGGGACTCATCACGAACCCACGCGGTGAGATTATTGAATTCCCAATTACGTCGTCCCTCAAAGAAGGTTTGACGCCTATTGAGTACTTCATTTCTACGCACGGTGCTCGAAAAGGTCTTGCCGACACCGCGCTCAACACGGCGCGCGCAGGGTATCTGACCCGCCGACTATTCGACGTCGCACACGACGTAGTTACTCTTGAGCACGACTGTGGAACCAAGGAAGGGGTCACTATCCGTCGCCCAGGCAAAGAAAACATTGGTGGCTCGTTTGCAGACCGTATCACCGGCCGCGTACTCGCTGAGACAATTGACGCGAAAGGCGCATCGTTCAAGCGTAATTATCTTCTCAACCGGGATGAAGCAGAAAAAATTGAACAAAGCGACGCGCAAGAAGTCATCGTTCGAAGCCCAATGACATGCAAAGTGTATCGTGGTGTGTGTCAGCAATGCTATGGAACAGACCTCACGACTGGTGAAATGATAGATCTCGGAGAAGCTGTCGGTGTTGTTGCCGCGCAAGCAATCGGTGAACCAGGAACACAGCTCACAATGCGTACATTCCACACAGGAGGTGTTGCAACCGCAGGCGGTGACATTACGATGGGTCTTCCACGTGTCGAAGAAGTCTTCGAATGCCGCATGCCGAAGCTTCCCGCGTCGATGGCAAAAGTCTCGGGCACCATCAGCGATATTATTCGCGATGGCCAAGAGAGCATCATCACTATCCTGCCCGATGTTGCATCCACAAAGACTGCAAAAGGCGCAAAGAAAGAAACCGAATACCGCATTCACCCTGCTCGCCAGATTTTGGTCAAGGTAGGGCAGTCGGTACAAAAAGGTGATTTCTTGACGGACGGTTCGGCCGACCTCGAAGAAATCTTCCTCCTTGCGGGCAAAGAAGTTGCGCAACAGTACATCATCAACGAAATTACGCGCATCTACGAACTTCAGGGTGTATCGACGGGAAGAAAGCACTTGGAAATTATCGTGAAGCAGATGTTCTCACGTATGTCGGTGACAGGCACTGGCGACACGCAGATTTCCGCGGGCGATATCATTGCAGACTTCGAATTCGAGCGCTTGAACAACGAAATGAAAGATGCCGGAAAGGAAGGTGCAAAGGGCAAACAGCTTCTCTTGGGTATCACGGAAGTATCTCTCACCCGCGCATCATTCCTCTCTGCAATTTCCTTCCAGAACACGCCGCGTAAGCTTGCAGAAGCTGCGGTGTCGGGCTCTGTTGACCGATTGGTAGGTCTCAAAGAGAACGTCATCATTGGTCGCCTCATTCCAGCTGGAACGGGTTTCAAAGGCTCAAAGAAGCATGCGATGATTACCGACTTGCAAGAAAAACTTACAGTCGAAAGACAAGCACCTGCGCCAATGCCTGTAGCAGAGGTTCCTGCAGAAGCGAAGTAATATATGGTCAGGAT
>CAYIDY010000034.1:0-7532 GCA_964362305.1 uncultured Candidatus Saccharibacteria bacterium
CCCGCGCCATCCGGAAACTAATTCGTCTATACCCAGACCGTCTGGTCCAGGACTATGTGCCCGCGACAAAATTTTTCTTTGTTGCTGAATCGGACAGCGATATCGTCGGATGCTGCGCACTTGAAATCTATTCCAAGAAAATCGCTGAAATCCGCTCACTTTCCGTACATGCGGATTTTCAGGGGCAGGGAATTGCAACGAAACTTGTTGCCGCATGCGTCGAGCGCGCGAAAAAGAAAAAGATAAAAGAAGTCCTCGCCATCACTGGCGCGGTGAAGCTTTTCGAAAAGTCTGGATTCTCAACCCTGCAGCACGAGAAATACGCGATGCTGAAGATGCTAGGGTGACGGTTTTTTGAGTTCGGCCAAGTGACTCTCCGTCTCACGCACGCGAAAATGAAGGCGACCTTTTATTTCGTCGTACAGCTCAAAACCGAGCTTTCCTTTGTAGGTCTCAAATACCCACTGTCGTAGTATGTCGGCAACGCGATCATGTGAAATGGCGCCGTTTCCCGTCAAATCCCACGAAAGAGACATTTCAAATGTTTGCCGATTAATTTGTGTTGCCTGCATCCACGCTTCCTCTATGACGCTCTTGTTACTTTCCATGCTTCGAAAGAGGAACTCTTTCTGGGCGCGTCCTTTTGCGAGGGCTTCATCACTCTTTGGAACGAAGTCAGGCGCAGATGGAGCGAAATGTTGCTTTGGCTCGGGCGGCATGTGCAAATGGTAGCATCAGGAAAGACGCGACGCTAACGTCGTAATCAAGTAATATGCAGCTATGGCAGGCGATACCGTGCAGCAAATCAAAGACAAACTCTCCATTCAGGACGTGGTTTCGCAGTACGTGAAGTTGGATAGGGCTGGCTCGTCTCTTCGCGCTCGGTGCCCATTTCATGCGGAAAAGACACCTTCTTTCCATGTTTCGCCCGAGCGTGGTACGTATCACTGTTTTGGTTGTGGAGTGGGGGGCGACATCTTCACCTTTGTGCAAGCGATTGAGGGGCTGGATTTTAAAGGCGCACTGAAAATTCTCGCGGAAAAAGCGGGGGTGCCTCTCGTATATGCTCGTACTGAGAAGAAAGATGATAACGACCGGCTCTTCGAACTCATGGAAGCTGCGACGATTTTCTATCAATCAAAACTATCTGACGACGCGCAGGAGTATTTAAAAAAGAGGGGACTGGAGGAAGGTACTATCCACGCATTTCGGATTGGGTACGCAGGAGATTCGTGGAGTGATATTTCCGATACGATGCGCGGAAAGAAGTTTAGCGAGCGAGAACTCCTTGATTCCGGTATTTCTAAGAAGAATGAACGCGGAGGACTTGTCGACAAATTTAGAAATCGCATCATGTTTCCGATTGCCGATAGCGCAGGGCGCATAGTCGCGTTTTCCGGACGCACCTTTGGCGAGAAGGCGCACCCGGATGCGCCGAAATATTTGAATAGTCCCGAAACACCGCTGTTTAGGAAATCACGCATTCTGTACGGATTCGACCGTGCCAAGCAAGCGATACGGAAGCATAATGCGGCGGTCTTGGTGGAAGGGCAGATGGATTTAGTTGCATCCCATCAGGCGGGCTGGACGAATACCGTTGCTGTTTCGGGTACGGCCTTCACTGCAGAACATTCCGCGCTCATTAAGAGAATGACCGAGAACCTGGTCCTTGCGCTCGATGCTGATGAAGCAGGCATTAAGGCCGCAGGGAGAGCGGCCCGCATCGCGCTTCAGGGCGGGCTGAATGTCAAAGTCGCAGCGCTACCGGACGCGAAAGACCCTGCAGATTTGATTCAAACAAAAGGCAAAGAAGCCTGGAGCGCTGCTATTCGCGATGCAAAAGACATCATCACGTTTCTCCTCGATGTGTTGGAGACTCGCTTACCCAAGCGAGACCAGTTTCGCCGTGCCGTTGAAACTATCGTGCTTCCTTTTCTCTCGGATGTGCAAAGTCCCATTGCACGAGAACAATACACACGCGAGATTGCTGAGCGATTGGGGGTTTCTGAGATGGCGGTGCTCGAGGCACTCAAAAAAACGCCACGAGAACCGGCCGCTCCCGTGCGGGGAAACGAAGCCATTCAGCAAAAACTTCCCGAACGTGCACGCCAAGCATACGCGATTCTCGTGTGGCAAGAAAAAGAAACAAAGCCTGCGCTCGATGTGAAGAAATTTGCAGAGGAGCTTGAGAAAGCGCTCGGCTCTGACGCGTTCAATGCGCTCCGCACATTGCCGGAAAAGGAACAAGAAGAGTTTCGTTTTTCAGCCGAGCGAACGTTTGCGCACAGTGCGAAATTGGACAGGGAAGTCGCCCCTCTTCTTCCTGCAATTGCGCGCGATCGCCTGACGAGAGAACTGGCCGCCGTGACGGAAGAGTTAAAAGTGGCCGAAAGAGCTCTTGACGAAGCGCTCGTTCAGAAATTAATGGAAAAATCTCAAAAACTTTCAATAGATATTTCAAAGATTAAACCTTCTACTTGACATCCCAGTGGTTTGTTGCCTTGTTGTCCACTGACTATCCACCAGATATCCCCGTTTTGAGCCAAAAGAAAGACATTGCCAAAAACCGAGAATCGAGGTACAGTACCTCGTTACGCCTCGTGTTACGAGGCTTTTTGCTGCAAATTCACTATGGCTAAGAAAAAGAAACAGGTCAAAAAGGCCAAGGCAAAGTCAGTGAAGCGCCCTATTGCGCGCAAAGCATCAGCACCAAAAAAGCCAGTCAAGAAGATTGAAGCTCCAAAGAAGCGTTTGAAGAAGCAGCTTCCCGACATGCAGGGCAAGAAAAAAGGCGGCGGTGCTAGAAAAAAGGAAGACAAGGTAGATGCACTTATCAATCTTGGACGTGAACGCGGGTACATTACGTTTGACGAAATTTTGCGCGAATTTCCCACAATCGAAGACGATGTCGTGCTTCTCGAAGAAATGTACGAACGATTCGGCACAGCTGGCATCGACGTACTTGAAAGCGGTAACATGTTGGAAGACACATCAGCTGATGATGTCTTGGAAAAGAAAAAATTGCAGAACCGTCGTTCGGATAGTTCGTATGATTCCGTACAGATGTATTTGCGCGAAATTGGTCAGTATCCGCTCTTGAATGCAGCAAACGAACGTGACCTCGCGACGCGCATTTTGCAGGGCGATGAAGAAGCTCGCTCGATTCTTGCGCGCTCCAACCTCCGTCTTGTTGTTTCGATTGCAAAGAAATACGTAAACCGTTCACCTGACTTGACGCTTCTCGACCTTATCCAAGAAGGAAACCTTGGCCTCTTTAAGGCTGTCGACAAATTCGACCACACGAAAGGATTTAAGTTTTCTACCTACGCAACGTGGTGGATTCGCCAGGCGATTACCCGCGCACTTGCCGACCAGTCGCGCACCATCCGTATTCCCGTGCACATGGTGGAAACGATTGCGAAATACAAGCAGAAAGTGCGCGAACTCTCGCAGCACCTCGGCCGCGACCCGCTTCCAGAAGAAATCGCCGCAGAAATGGGTACCGAAGTAGACAAGGTGTACACCATCCAGAAGATCTCGCAGGACACCGTCTCCTTGGAATCGCCAGTTGGTGAAGATGACGACGAGCGCTCTACACTCGGCTCTTTTATTGCAGACGAAACCATCGCAACGCCCGACCAAGACGCATCTCGTCGCATTCTTTCTGAACAAATGGGCGCAATCCTCGACGAGCTTTCACCAAAAGAGCGAAAAATTCTTGAAATGCGAAATGGTCTTACGGAAGACGGCGTGTGCTACACCTTGGAAGAAGTTGGCCGCGAATTCGGAGTCACGCGTGAACGTATTCGTCAGATTGAGGCAAAGGCGCTAGAGCGCATCCGCCTTCACGACCGCGCAAAGCAGCTTCGCAGCTACTAATTTTGTATTCGTGAGGTAATACTTGAGCCTATGTCGTACGCACTTATATATGGACGTCACGCAGTAGTAGGAGTTCTCAATGCTGCGCCAGAGCGAGTGCAGACGCTGTACCTCTCATCCCACACCGAGCAAGAATTTAAGCCCATAGCGCAGCGCCTCAAGGTGCAGACGCAGGAATTTAGCCCCAAGCTGGTGAAGGAAATGGGTGACAGCGTGCACCAGGGAATCGCCGCGCGCGTGAACATGGGAGGCGTCGTCTTGGATTATGCGCCGTTTATGAACTCACTTACCGTGACACCCGACACGTCACTCGTTCTTTTGAATGAGGTTACTGACCCGCATAATTTGGGGGCAATCATTCGTTCAGCTGCTGCGTTCGGCGCGGCCGCTGTTCTTATCCCAACGCATAATCAAGCGCCAATTACGGGCATCGTCGCCAAAGCATCCGCAGGCATGGTATTCACGATGCCGATTGTCGCCATAAACAATGAGAGCCAAACGATTGGCGATTTGAAAAAACGCGGGTTTTGGGCGTATGGACTTGCCACGGAAGGTAAGAATGAGCTTTCAAAAGAGAAATTCGACGCTGCTGCAGTCTTTGTGATTGGCAGCGAAGGAGAGGGGCTCCGCCTAAAGGTTCGCGAACACTGCGACATCCTATTGCGCATCCCAATGCATCCGCGCGCGGAATCATTGAATGCAAGCGTCTCAGCCGGCGTCGTTCTTTCTGCATGGGCTGCGCAGCACAAAGGAGCACTGAAAAGCTAGTTATTTAAACTCTGCTTCACAATTTCGAACCAATTCTTCAAGCTCGTCTTTAGATAGGATTCCCGATTCGACCACGCGTTGAGTGGCTGCGCGATAGCTTTCGTCTGCATCGGCGTCTTCTTCGGGAACTTCAGCATTCATGAGCATGTTATGAATTTCTGTCACGACATCGTCGGGGAGGGAACCTCTCTTTTCATCGAGCGCAGCTCGCAATTGCTGGACGACACTTTCGCGGAGCTCTGGCTGCATAGGTTTTTTTGGTTCGTTAGGCGGTACCTCCATAGCGCTACATTCTAAATCCAATGTAACGAGATTCCAAGTGGGGTGGCAAGGGGAAGAAAGACGTGCATCACTTCGCAATGATACACTTTGTCCCTATGAAGCGTGCGCTTCCCATCACACACTGGAGCCATTCGTCATTGATGTCTTTTTTGCGTAACCCTCTTGCGTGGCACAAGCGGTATGTGGAGCATGTGTACGACATGCCGAGCTCTCCCGCGGGAATCGTGGGCAGGGCGGGGCATGTGGCACTGCAGCATTTCTATGGAGGCATCGCGAGAGATGGAGCGATTGAGTTGGGGTTAGAAAATTTACGCGGTGTCGGTGATTTTGAAATTAATTTTGGTAAAGCGCAGACGCGAACAGAAAAAAAGCGAAAGCGAGAGCTGATGGAGCGCGACTATTTACAGGCGATATCGTTCTATTTGGAAAAGCCGCCGAAATACAACGTTGTAGGGATTGAGCTCAAGGCAGCAGCGACCGTCAAGGGGCTACCGTTACCGATAAAAGCAGTCTCAGACCTCATCGTCGAATCGAAGGGGAACAGAGGCGCGCTCGATGTCGTTGACCACAAATTTGTCGATTCGTTTAGTTCGCTTGGGAAGGAAAAGACGCTCTTCATAATTCAGGCGATTTTTAACTACTACACCGTTCAGGAACACTTCAAAAAGCCGATAAAGCGCTTTATTCTGCACGAGTGTAAGAAGCGAAAGAATCTTGACGGCTCGGGGCAGATGCGGCGCTATGTAATTGATTTCGAGAAATGCAAAAACGAGTTTGCGATATTCCATCGTCTGATAAACGATGCAACGGAGCATATGATGCGCACCAAGGTGTTCTTACCGAACCCGTCTGACATGTTTGAGGGGGAGAATTCGTTTGATATTTATAGGATGGGGTTGTAGGTAAACTTTTTTCGTCACATACATTTTGCCGTCGCTGTCTGGCCCTGCTGGCCCAGCGCTCGGTCTCGGCCCCGTCGGGCCTGCGAAGACGGCAAAATGCATGCGCCTCAAAAAGTTCTTTTTCGGGTTGAGGTGTAGCTCGAGGAGTAGATCTCTACTGAAGAAGCGCGTCAATAGTCGTTTTGACGACGTTGTACGGCTGCGCGCCTTCGAGTGGAATTTGCTCGCCATCCGGTGCGATGATGATTGAGTGCGGAGTACCGCGCCCGCCTGCCGCCACTGCTTCGTTGAGGTCTTTCGCTACGCGATCGGCAAACTTCCCGGTCTTGAGACAATCTTCGAATCGGGCAACATCGAGGCCAAATTCTTTTGCAAAGTCAGAGAGTTGGCCTGCGTCGGTCGCGGTGCGCGGAGCTTTTTGTGCGTAATACGGCTCGCCGTTTGGAGCCATAGGAACTTCTTTTGGTGTGTTGTAGACGCCGATGTCGAGCGCGTTGTTTGCACCCGTTGTCTCGTAGACTTTGTTGGTGAACTTCCAGAACATTTCGTTGCCGCCTTGTTCTGCCGCACATTCAAGTGCCTCAGCTTCTTTCGGCGCCTTTGGGTGGAGCTGCTCAAGCGGGAAGTGACGGTAGACCCACGCGACATCGCCGGATGAACCGTACTCGCTGATGATTTGGTGCAGTGTGTTGTGGAATTGCTTACAGAAAGGACATTCAGTGTCCGAGTATTCGACTATGACAACCTTCGCATCTGAACTTCCAAGAATGTGGTCGTCGGCCTGTACGGTGCGAATTTCTTGCTCGACGGTTGGCTTCTCGCCACCTGCAACCTGTGCAGGCTTCACACTGTTTGTATAAAAGACGGCAACGGCAATGAGTGCTCCAGCAATCACGATTGAAATCGGGACAGCAAGCGTTTGGAGTGTGCTTTTGGATGTGTTTTCGGGCATAGCTAAGTAAATTAGTTTTAACTAAAGTGATGGCCAGTATATCACGGCGCCTTTCTTAAAAGCCAAGGGTTTGGGTGAGTGCAGCAGTATTTGCCGACATCCATCGAGAAGTGTCAAGTTTTACCTCCTTTTTAGAGCCGAGTTCTCGGAAATGGAGTACGCCATGCTGGAGTGCATGGTCAAAAATTTTCCTAGTTATTTCCACGTCCTTGAGGCAGTACTCGCGCAGTTTTTTAATATTGCCTTCCTTCCACCACCGAATCGCCTGCATCCCGTCGCCGCTCTTTTTAGTGCCGAGCGTACCGGCCGCCAGTGTATCGAGTTTGATACGGCGCCCGAGCACGTCATAGACCTCTTTCATCAGATCAAGGCTCTTAATTTTTGTGAGGTCGCCCGGGTAGTATTTGTTGAGTATGGGAATATCAAAGTGGTCGGAATTGTAACCGACGAGCATGTCTGTCTGCTCAAACAATTTCCACAAGCGCGCCAAATCCTCTTTTAGAAACGAATCGTAGAGGCCCGTCTCTGAATCGTGCGTGCAGCAAATCGTGAGCTCTAAATCTTCCGGCTTCCAACTCCCGCGCCCAAAATTTCCGGTAGTTTCGATGTCAAATGTGATTACACGCATCGGAAAAGAGTATACCGTATTATCCAAGCGAGCTAAATAAGTGTTCGGCGATGTGGTTGGCTGAGACGGTGGTTTCGTTACCGGTCGCGAGATTTTTTATTGTGTAGGTTCCGGAATTGCG
>CAYIDY010000035.1:0-7151 GCA_964362305.1 uncultured Candidatus Saccharibacteria bacterium
CGCAGGGGTAGCTTTGCCCGCCTCAAGCTGCAAACGTATGATTTTTGTGATTTCTTTTGCCATATGATTTAGATTCGCTGTACCTGGGCTGCCTCAAGCTCCACCGGAGTCTCCCGACCGAACATAGGTACGAGCACTTTAACTTTTCCTCGCTCTTCGTCAATCTCTCCGACTTTTCCTTCGAGATCCTTGAACGGGCCGTCGATAATAATAACTGCGTCACCTTCCGAAAGGTCAATGGCGTGGCGTACGGTTTCGCCGCCCACACGCTTCAACATCTGCTCGACTTCTTCGGGAGTAAGGGGAACGGCCTGGTTTGCGGTGCCGACAAAGCCCGTAACCTGTGGGGTGTTTCGGACAACGCTCCACGCGTCGTCTGTTGCAATCATGTCGACGAACACGTAGCCAGGGAATGTCTTCTCCTTTACCTCACTCTTTCGTCCGCCTTTTACCTTAATCTTCTTTTCCGTCGGAACGACGACGTTGAAAATCTTGTCGGTCATACTAAAAGCCTCAACGCGCTGTTTCAAGTTGCGCGCAACTGCGTCCTCGTAGCCGGAATACGTGTGCACCGCATACCACTTTCTCTCGTTGGCGTAGGTTTGTTTTGACATAGGATTATTGGAGTTTGAGCGGTTGCTCCCCAAGTGCCGGCACCTCCTCGTTTGTAACCGGTACTTCCACCGGAGCCTCCTCAATTTGAGGCATATTCAACTGAAGACTCCCTTCGTCTTGTGGCAAGAATTCGAGGCCCCTACCAAGCGCGTTCGTGAACAGATAGTCGAAAAGGCCGAGGTAGAGAGAGACAAGAATCGAAAGACTCATAACGAGCGCGGTAAAAACCATGGTTTGAGTACGCGTCGGCCATGCGACGTGATTCAGTTCTGCCCGAGTGTCTTTGAGGTATTGTATGAAGCTCATATTTTTTGCATTTAAAAACCCCTTCGCGGGGCTTATGGGAAACATCCTATCGCAGACACTCCTTCGAGTCAATGGCCCTGCATTTCCGCTATTGCCTCTTGAATTGTGCGAGCAGCCTTCGAAAAGTCCCTCTCTTTCATCGCTTCTCGTGGATTATGACTCAGTCCATCGTGTCGGATAAAAACCATCGCCGTACTGATTCCTCGAGCAGCCATACGATCCGCATCGTGCCCCGGCATAGACGGCATAAGGACAAATGATAGGCCAAGCTTCTCAGCGTGTTGCTGCAAGCGCTCCACTAATTGCTCGTCAACTGGCGCATGTGTCTTTACCGATATTGTTCGGTAAGCTCCTTCCCCAAGCGTCAGGTTCGTGTGCTTGTGTATTTCGTTAACCAATCGTTCGAGGTCATCGATATTTACTTCTCGTAAATCGAGATTATACGTCACGCCCTCAGGCGTCATGAAAAAGTCGGTCATAGTCGCGCGTGTTGTCCCCGTCGGAGTCCCCTCTTTGTGGAAACCTTCTGTTGAAAGAGCGCTTGTTATTTGCGCTAGGTCGAGCGCTTCTCGAGCACGTGAGCGCGAGACGAATGTAATCGTCGTTGCCGGAATCTTTTCTCTCTTTTCTGGATGCGTATCCATTTCTACCTGAAACCGTGCGCGCAGATGTGATTTAAGACCGAGAAGTATGGAGGCGGCCATTCTTTTTCTCGCAACTGGAATAAGGAGCTCGACGTCTTGGCGCCCTGGCACTGAAGTAAAGCCAGTCGCTCTGTCAGGACCAGTACGAAGCAATTTGATGCCAGGAATTCGCATGAGCCTATTCGTCGCACGAGAAGCCGCAACGAGTGCGTCTTTGCGATACCAGGTAAGCCCATTCTTTTCTTTCATAAACGCGGGGTTCGGCGGAGTGCCTCCCGTGTGTGTCGGCTCGCCCAAAAAGGAGAGCGTAATTTTCTCGTATTCCCCTTCCTTCGCCGCAATCATCTCTGGTTCTAACTTCGCACCAATTCTATCGCGTCGCGCACCCCCAATTCCTCCAGTGACGATGCCAACGTCCTTGTTGTTCACATCAATTACCGCACTCTGTTCAATATGCGCCTCGAAATATGCTTCCACGTTGTTGGCATTCCATTGCGGCTTTTTTGCGAGTGCTAGCACTTTTTCCCAGAGCATTGGGTCCGGTGGCTTTTGCGCATTCCCACGTTTGGTTATGTGGTCCTTGAGCAAGACACCGTTCTCGCGGTCATACATTACCGCGTTTAGTTGTTCTTCAGTCAGAGCACCGGTCGCTATCGAGCTCCCAAGGCACGCGATGCCATTTCGAGGACTTGATTCTTCTGAGCGCCAGACTGCAACAATAAGATCTTGCTTTGATTTTTCTAAGCGAGAAACACCCTGCGCGAGCGTATCGAGTGCTACCGCTACACCCGCAACACCATCGTGCATACCCCCTTCTGCCACCGAATCGAGATGCGAACCAACCATAATGGCTTTCGCGTTTGGGTCAGTGCCAAAAAACCTTATGAAAAGATTTCCTATCGCGTCTTTATCGATTTCATAGTCTTGATCTTCTATGAGCCCATCGAGAATTGTTCGGGCCGCTTTTTCCGCCACCGTAAACGCATTGTCTTCCTGCTCGGAAAATGCATAACATTCTCGTCCGATGGTCTTTTCGTCCGGCATTTTCTTGTCTGCACGACTTTCCCGCGCAATATCCTCGATAAATCGCGTCGGAGAAAACCGATTGCTCGCAGATTCCATTCCTTCTCGCATGAGCGTAATAGTACCAACAAACGTACATCCTCAACATCGAACTTTGTCACAATACTCCTCAAGCATTTTTGGCAGCGTTAGTTTTTTCGACTGTCTCTCGTAGAAGCTCGAGAAAAGATATGCTGTCGACCCTCTTTGCAATCAAGGAAATTGAACTTTTGACGGCTTCCAGCGCCTGCTGCGTCTCGCGCTCTGAAGCCTCGAAATGATGGGCTCCGTCGGAAAAATCTACGTTCGCAAATCCTGGTAGTAACAACCCCTTCAGTCTGCCTTTGTGAGGAAGGACGCACATCGTCGAATCGCCATAGGTAAGTTGCGTGTTCAGCCTCCCTTTCGCATCCTTTCGTACAATCAGGTCAAGCCGAAGTCGCATGAATGAATTGTGTCCCTGATATTCATCCGGCGCATTGTCCGGTTTTATCGTTTTCTCGAGCACCTGAACGACGTATCCAAAAAGACCCGGATTGCGCTTGTCCCATTCGCGTAGTTGTCTGTTCGAAAGGATGCGAATACCTTTTTGCTGAAAGCTTTCGACGGGTTTTGCAATCCAGTATCCTGTCGGTGAAGCGAAGTGGCTGCCATCCCACTCTTGAGGCTTCCGCTCAGGAGAAATAACGTCTTGCATGAAATCCTTTCCACTGAGAATATTTTCAAGAAGTGGAGGATTCTTGTGTCCAAACTTCATAAACGGCGTACGCAGATGCATTTCAAAAAGCGAACGCAGGCCGCGAAAATGTATTGGCAATACATTTTTCCATTTATCTTCCCACGCGTCGAATTCGTGTAGCGTTGTTAACTGGAGGAACTGCTTTTTTGCCTTCTCCACCTCAGGCGAAAATGTTAGTTCGCCTCTTTCGCCCCTTTCTATCATTTTCTCAGCCCATGCATCCTGGCTGCCAGTTAAATTTTTTCCTTCCGCAAACAACAATTCCGCTGCCTCTGTTGCGTAATCGCCACCTTTTAAAAAAGATAGAGCGAATAGCGCGTACCATCGGTTTATGTTGTACCTCTTTTCTGCACCTATGGGGGTGTTTCTAATGTCGAGAAATAAATCGCTCAAATGATTTGAGCCGGACAGTCCTGGCGGCTTATTGTTCCCGGAATTGTGGCCATTAATCTCCGCAATCTTAATCTGCACGGCATCATTTTTTCCCTCACAGAATAGGAGGTCGAATCCGAGAGTGAGGCGCCCCACTTCATTACCCTCAATCCCCTCTGCCGCAAGCTTTTCTTCGAAGTATTTTTCTACCGTATTCTTGCGTTTCCCGATACGTTCGGTCATTGCGCAATGTTAGCACGATGAGCGTTACCGAATCTCGTACGTAATACTTACGCTCGAAACAATCTTGTTTTCTCCCGCAGGAAGATCCGGCGCAGCTTTGGTAGACTCAGCCCGCATAACTGTCGCGTCCCCGCCCATACCGTAGGCAATCGGTGGCTGGTAGCCCCCAGCATCTTCGTAGAATCCGACAACACGAACAACAGAAACGCCAAGTGACTGTGCCAAGGTGTCAGCCTTTGCTTTCGCTTCGGCAATTGCCTTCGTACGCGCTTCAGCCTTCAGCTGGTCTTCGTCTTCAATAGTGAACGAAAGTCCGCTTACGTCGGATGCCCCCTTTGAACCCACTCCGGAGAGCAATTCTCCGGCCTTCTTTGTGTCTTTAACTTTTACCGATACTGATTGATAGACCTCAAATCCAACAAGTGTCTGCTTCCCTGGGGGACAATACCCATTCCGACACGCTTCTGCCTGTTCCCATTCGTACTTTGGGTTAACGTTGTAGGAGACCGTCTTAATGTCTTTCTCTTCGACATCCGAGTCCTTGAGATATGCGATAATCGCATTCATCTTTTCTGTCGCCTTATCTTGCGCATCTCCAACGGTTGCACCTTCCTCGTGAACCGTGACGGAGAACGTCGCCGTGTCCGGCACCGCAAACACCTCTCCCATGCCAGAGACCGAGATGGTGTTTGAAGCGGTCACACCACTTCCGATAAAGCGGTACTGCTTGAGTTGTGAAATCGTGAGCACAACTAAAAATATTGCGAGTGCACCGAGTACAATCGCGGCCATCTTCACCAAGAGACTAGGCGGGGTAATACGAAACTCTTTCGATTCATCCATACGTGTTATAAAAAATAATAATGAGAACGTACCTGCATTAAAGTATAGCAGGCACATACCCGTTCCTTGAATACGACGGGTGGCCTTCCTTTTTCTTTCATGTGCATAAGTCCCTGAATGCCGTTACTCCTCGATACAATGGGGGCATGAGCGTGCAGGCAGCTGCCCCTTCGTTTGCTGAGCTATGCTATCAGCACACCTTTTCAGCGTGCGGTTGCGGTATGTGCAGCCCGGGCGATGTCTGCCCTACCCCTGTCTTAAGACTTGTCGACCATCACAATACTGACGAGGTATCTGAAAGAAATGACATGATTAAGGTCGACCTCGACTTTAGTAAAAATTCCTCTGGGGCGGTTATCGAGAATTGAACTCGAATCGAGAGCTCCACAAGCTCCAGTGTTAACCATTACACCATAACCGCCATCGTGTCTGACACGCGTAGTTATAACAGATTTAGCCTTACCGAGCGAACCTATCGCTCACCTTCTGAAAGCGGAACTTGGGCATCCACCCGCCGTACCTCGAACTCCACGCGCCCTATAAGTTGTTTATACACCGTGCGTACGTTCACGCGCCACTCACCAGGAGTAACGTCGCGCTTCAGTGAGTAGCCACGATACCCTTCATCGCGTCCGCCTGAAATTGCAAAACCAACGGTCTCCTCTGTAACCCACTCATTCAGCCCTTCATCATACCGCTGCCATTCGTGAATGAGTGTCGTAGAGATCCCCGTCGGCGCAAAGACCGCCGTATACACATATGCCGCTTCCCCCGGCGCGTGATTAAAGACACGTTGGTAACGATAGATGTATTGTTCGTACCACAAAGAAGGTTCGAAGGTCACCTGATACACATCCCCTTTCCGCGCGACGGAATGGAAGACTCCTGCATCTTTGAGTGCAAGAGGAAGCGGCGGAATGGCGTTTGAAAAATAGAGGACGTTAATGATGACGAACGCTGCGAGGATGTTTCGGATGATACGCGTGCGAGATTCCCGAATGACGTCAGGAATCACTGCGCGCGCAATGAAGAAGACGAGCGCGGCTATACCAAGGCTGGTAATCCCTCCTGCAAGAAATGTCTGGGGCCCCAGTATTTTTGAGATGACGGGAGCATAAATGATGGTGAAGGAAAAAAGTGCGACGTACCATGTTGCGATTTGTACGGGGAACGTCGTGTACACGCGCCGGAAACGCTCGTTACCAAGAAGCAGCACCGCGAGAAACACAATAAATATCCAGTTCAAGGCAAGTCCCGCGCTGCGCGAATACAAAAGCACGAACCCAGAAAAGAGTCCGCCGAATGAAAATTGAATAACTACCGGTATGAACGGCGCGAATTTGAAAACGAGTGGGTTCTCAACGGTTCGTGTACTTACGTAATGCAAAAGTACAATGGCCGCCGCAGAAAGCGCGAGATGAAAAAGGAGTACAAAACTGTACTGCCATAAATCGAGCGCCTTCACGGCTATGATATCGACGGCAAAACCAAACAGAAGCGAGAATGGCGAAACATACCGCTCATACCAATGTATGAGTTCTTCCGTCGAACGTGGCAAGTACTTACGAATCACAGTGCGCAGGGGGAGACTCGAACTCCCATGCCTGTTACGGCGCTACCACCTCAAGGTAGTACGTCTACCAATTTCGCCACCTGCGCGTGGGTTCTATATTACTCGCTTTTTGCTTCAACTCCAGTCTCAACAGCTTCTTCAACCGGAGCAGCTTCAACTGTTGTCACGCCAGAGCCTGCACGAATCACGCGTGAGCGGCGGAGTTGGCGGCGAGCTTCGCGAGCAACTTTCTCGCGAATGAAGTAGAGTTTTGCGCGACGAACTCGTGCGCGCTTTACCACAACAACACTGTCAATCATTGGAGAGTAGAGCGGATAAATCTTTTCAACCCCTACCCCGCTTGCAACTTTACGCACGGTGAAAGTAGCACCAGCTTCAGTGCCATGTTTTCGTGCAAGAACAAGCCCCTCGAATGCCTGGAGGCGGAATTTGTTGCCTTCTTTGATTTTCTGCATGACACGCACCGTATCGCCTGGGCGAATGTCCAGGTTTTTTCGAGCGTCCATGTCTACGGGTGATGTAATGACCATAGTTGCGAGACTCTAACACGAGTTCTCGGGGCGGGCAATATCCCCCGGTCTCCTGGTGCGCGGTGAGGGACTCGAACCCCCGACCTTTTCTGTGTAAAAGAATTGCTCTACCAACTGAGCTAACCGCGCATCCCGGGCACTCTACCATTCTCCGAGATTTTTTGCATCATGCCCCCGGTTGGAATCGAACCAACATTGACGGCTTAGAAGTCCGCAGTTCTATC
>CAYIDY010000036.1:0-6811 GCA_964362305.1 uncultured Candidatus Saccharibacteria bacterium
CGTCGCGCGGCGCCCGCTCGCTCGTCGAATCGCTCAAACAAAATTGTCTTTCTCCCGAGACACTGACCCTGAAAGAAGGCGCGTCGGTTATGTTTACGCGCAACAATTTTGACGAAGGGTACGTAAACGGAACGCTTGGCAAAGTTGTCGGCTTTGTTTCAAACGGAAACCCCATAGTGCAAACAAAAAACGGACGCATCGAAGCAAAAGAAGGCGAGTGGTCAATTGCGGATGGCTCGAAGATTTTGGCGCAGATAAAACAGATACCGCTGCGCCTCGCGTGGGCGATTACCGTGCACAAGTCGCAGGGGATGTCGCTGGATGCGGCGATTATCGACCTCTCGAATGCGTTTGAATTCGGACAAGGATACGTCGCGCTCTCCCGTGTGCGCACGCTCGAAGGACTCTTTCTCGAAGGCTTTAACGACCAAGCGCTCATGCTTCACCCCGCTGTACAGAGACAAGATGTGATTTTTCGCGCAAAATCAGATGCTGCGCGAAAACGGATTTCCACCATTGAAAGCGGCGAACGAGAGGAGATGGAGAAGAATTTTTTGCGAGCGATTGGTGCGAAATCCTCGGCCCCCGTGAAGAAAAAGGAACTTGTCGTGAAAGGAACAAAACTCGCGGCCCTACGAGAGAAATTCCCCAACGCCGGTCGCCCGTGGACTCAAGAAGACGATGCGCGGCTGACGGAACTATTTGAAGACGACACGCCGATGAAAAAGATGGCAGCAGAATTTGGCCGCAAAAGCGGAGCAATAACAGCGCGTCTCGCGAAACTCGGCCTCATAGAAAATGTCTGGGAAAAGCGAGTGTCAAGCGATGAGATGTAGATGCTCGGTGCGAGAAGTAATATTTTTGCGAATTTCTGCTAGGATATCGAGATGGCAGATGTGAACCAGACTGAGAAAAGTGAAGTTACCAGCCGAGATTCCAGCACCATGCGTCCTCTCGGGACGACGCTCGTGCAAGCAAAGAAATCAGAGGTCGCTATGCGCGAGGAACAGGTTCTGGCTTTTTGGAAGGAGAATAAGATTTTTGAAAAATCACTTGAAAAGCCTTCGCCTAAGGGCGAGTTTGTTTTTTACGATGGCCCGCCGTTTGCGACAGGGCTGCCGCACCATGGGTCGCTCCTTTCTTCAATCGTGAAAGATGTGATTCCTCGCTACAAGACGATGCGTGGCTACCGCGTGCGCCGCAGGTGGGGATGGGACTGTCACGGGCTCCCTATAGAAAGCCTCATCGAAAAGCAGTTGAATCTTAAGACTAAGAAGGACATTCTCGATATCGGTATTGAGAAATTTAATGAGACAGCTCGCGCAAGTGTATTGCAATTTGAAAAAGAGTGGGAGAAATACATCGACCGCGTGGGGCGCTGGGTTGATTTTACGAACTCCTACAAGACGATGGACAATTCGTATATCGAGAGCGTGTGGTGGGCGCTGAAAGAACTGCATACGAAAGGTCGCCTGTACGAAGGGAAGAAGGTCCTCATGTATTGTCCGCACTGCGAGACGCCGCTTGCAAAAGCAGAGATTGCGATGGACAACACTTACAAAGACGTCACTGAAGAAGCGGTGACGGTGCGTTTTCGCGTGCGCCATCCGCAGCAATATGGCCTTCCGGAAAAGACGTCGTTTCTCGCATGGACGACAACGCCGTGGACGCTTCCCGGGAATACCGCGCTCGCGGTAAATCCGAAGATGTCGTACATGTTGTTTCCAGAAGCAGATGGCATGGTTATCGTCGCAAAGGAACGTTTCGATATTTTGCGCGGGGGGCCGAAACCAAAGGTGATGGTCGACATGGGGAAGGAGTATAAGGGTACGGAGCTCGTCGGTATTGAATACGACCCACTTTTTGACATTGCCGCCTTTAAAGCACACAAAGGAAAAAAACACGTCGTTGTACCAGCCGATTTCGTGTCTTCAGACGAGGGTACTGGCATTGTGCACACGGCGGTGATGTACGGTGAAGACGACTTTGCGCTGGGGCAGAAAGAAGGGCTCCCGATGGTACAGATGCTCGAGGCTAATGGTACATACAATAATGAAGCCCCAGAGACGCTGCGCGGAAAGTACATCAAGGCGGCCGAGCGCGACATCAAAGCCGATTTGGAACAACGGGGACTGTTATTTGATAAGAAAAATAATACCCACTCGTATCCGCATTGTTATCGTTGCGGAACGGCGCTCATCTACAACGCCGTTTCCTCGTGGTTCATAAAAATACAAGACTCAAAAGAGAAACTGCTTTCGGAAAACGAGCTCATCAATTGGGTGCCGGAACACCTGAAGCACGGGCGATTCAAACACATTGTCGAAAGTGCGCCGGACTGGACGATTTCTCGCAATCGTTTTTGGGCCTCTCCCTTGCCGATTTGGAAAGACAAAGACGGACGCGTGATGGTTATTGGCTCGGTTGAAGAATTAAAGAAGCGTTCGAAGCGAAGTGGGAATCAGTATTTTGTAATGCGCCATGGAGAAAGTGTAAATAACGTACAGAATATTTTGAGTTCCGATGTGAATGCAGACTACGGTCTCACCGAAGCAGGAGCTCTGGCCGCTCGAGATGCAGTGAAGGTACTTGGTACCGTTGATGTCATTGTGGCATCTCCGTTTAAACGCACTAAGGAAACCGCGCTTGCCGCTGCTGAGGCGTTGAATTTTCCGAAAGAAAAAATAATCTTTGACGCACGTTTGGCCGAATCGGGGTTTGGAGTCTATGACGGAAAAACACTTGAGGAATATCACGCGGCATTTCCCGACAAGGTGGAGAGGTTTTCGGACGCTCCTGAGGGTGGAGAAACATACGTAGACATCAGAACGCGCATGGGAGACACCATGCATGATCTGGAGAAAAACTATTCCGGAAAAAAGATTCTTGTAATTTCTCATGGGACACCCTTGTGGCTTCTCATTGCACTTGCGCGCGGTCTTTCAAGTCATGAGGCGATTGCACTTCGTGCCTCAGAATATCCCGATAGAGCACAGCTCATCCCGCTCGATTTTGCTCCGCTTCCCTGGAACAAGAAATATGAAGTCGATTTGCATCGTCCGTATACCGACTCGATTACGCTGCTCGACGATGAGAAGCGCGAATATCAGCGTATTCCCGAAGTGGTAGATTGTTGGGTCGAATCGGGCTCAATGCCGTTTGCCGAATATCACTATCCGTTTGAGAACAAGAAAGAATTCGAAAAGAGAAGTCCGGGCGACTTTATTGCAGAGTACATTGCACAGACGCGGACCTGGTTTTACTACATGCATGTGCTGGGCGTTCTCGTCTTTAATCGCCGCGCATTTAAAAATGTTGTGACGACGGGCACGATTCTGGCCGCTGACGGCTCGAAGATGTCTAAATCAAAAGGAAATTATACCGACCCACTTCTCGTTATGGACACGTACGGTGCAGACCCGCTTCGATTCCATCTCATGGGCTCAGTCGTCATGCAGGCCGAAGATTTGAACTTTCGCGACGAAGACATTCGCGATGCTCAGAACAAAATGGTTAATATGCTTTCAAATTGCGCAAAGTTCTACGAACTCTACAAGGGCCAGTATGATGGAAAAACAAAAAGTGCTGACAGCCCGCACGTCTTGGACCAATGGATTCTCGCGCGACTGAATACAGTTGTGAACGATGTGACGCTGGCAATGGACGCGTTTAACACCCCCACTGCGTGTCGCACAATCCGCTCCTTTATCGAAGACTACTCAACGTGGTATGTGCGCCGCTCCCGCGATAGGGCAAAGGAAGAGGGTATCGATAAACAGTACACGCTCGCCACACAACGCACCGTCCTGCTCGCACTCTCGAAGATGATTGCGCCAATCACACCGTTTCTTGCTGAGAGCGTTTATACCGCAGGAGGTGGCCCCTTGGAGAGTGTGCATCTCGAAACGTGGCCTGAGACGCAGACGCGCAGTCTTTTCGCTCGCCTTTTCAGTCGGGATACGAGCGTGGAGATTTTGAAAACGATGGAAACGGTGCGAGCAAGTGTCTCGCGAGCACTTGAAGCACGCGACAAAGCCGGCATTAAGGTCCGACAACCACTCGCGCAACTGACCATAAAGAGCTTGAAGTGGCGTGGTGCGCCGGAATTGGGAGAAATTATTGCTGATGAGGTAAATGTGAAGCGTGTCGTATTCGAGACGGGCCTGGAGGATGGCGTTGTCCTCGATACTGTTCTAACCCCCGAATTGAAAGAAGAGGGAATGGTGCGCGACATATTCCGCCTTGTGCAGGATGCGCGCAAAGCTTCGAAATTAAAGCCGGGAGAGAAGGGGCAGGTGAGTATTGTGGTAAAGCCGGACGATGTGGCAATAGCAAAGAAGTACATTGCCGAAATTTCTCAAAAAACGAATACCGACGTCACTATCAATTAATACATGTACGCGAAGTATCAAACCGATGCGCTTGTACTTGGCACCGTGCCACAAGGCGAGGCAGACATGCGCGTGACGTTGTTTACGCGCGAATTTGGGCTCATCCGCGCCCGCGCCTCGGCTGCGCGCAAGGAATCCTCTCGTATGCGTTACGGGCTTCAGAGCTACACACAGGCGCGTGTCTCTTTGGTTCGTGGCACTTCCGGGTGGCGCGCGGCAGGGGCGAGGGCGGAGGCATCGCTACGAACGTCGTGTCGCGAGGCCCACGCGTCGTTTGCGCGTGTTGCACGCCTCACTATCCGCCTTGTTCCGGGAGAAGAGAAGAACGAGAAATTGTTCTTGCTTCTCTGCAGTGCTCACGCGGCGTTTAATCAGGCTACGCCGGAACAATGTGCACTGATGGAATTAGTGTGTGTGGCGCAGGTTCTCCACACGCTCGGGTATCTTTCTAATGAAGCGCTCGGCACGGTGCATGCCGCGGATACGCTCTTCTCTATTGATTCGCTGACACATGTGTCGACTGCGCAGGATGAACTTCTCACGCTGGTAAACCGCGCTCTCACAGAAACCCACCTCTAGTCTCCGTGGTAGTATTGGATGATGCCCCCGAGGGATATTGGCTCGGATCATGAAAAGGAAAAAATTGAGCGTCTGCGACGGGTGATGTATTCGCGCTCGCTCTCTGACAATCTAAAACCGCGTGAACGAAGGGAACTGCAAGAAGAAGGGTCGCCCGTTGGGGAAGACTGGGCTCGCCCCGAACCAACGCTCGCTGGAATTAGGGTTGCACCGCGCACGCTCGGTATAGCGCGTGCAGCAATGCGCTGGGCGCTCTACGCCGCGCTTGCATTTTGTATTGGAGCAGTCGGTTTTTTTGCATACTACTTTGTAATAGGGCCGGGAAGTTCGCCGGTGTCTCCGGGCAATATTGATATCGCCGTATCGGGACCACTACAAATATCAAGCGGTGAACCAGCAGAATTGCAGATTGCCGTAGTGAACAGAAATCGCACCACGCTCCAACTTGCCGATCTTGTCTTGAAATATCCTTCAGGAACGCGCTCGACTGCCGACCTCATCACTGACCATCCATCAGAACGAATTCCTCTGAATGCTATCGAGCCTGGCGGGCGGAGACAAGGAACGGTATCAGCGATTTTTTCGGGCGAAGAAGGAGACCGAGGAGAAGTATTGGTTGAGCTTGAGTATAGGCTGGAGGGATCAAGTGCAATTTTCGTCGCCTCGTCGAAGTATGAATTCCTGTTTGCTTCTTCGCCCCTTTCCATTTCCATTGAGGGAAACAGTGAGACGGTTTCAGGGCAGCCGGTTGAGCTTATTGTGACGGTCGCTTCTAATGCCGATACGCCAGTAAAAGATGTGGTATTTGCAGCGACGTATCCCTTTGGCTTCACGCCAGAATATAGCGATCCTACGCCAATGAAAGGCGGAGGCGAAAATGTATGGAGCTTGGGCGATATTTCTCCGGGCCAGCGAAAGACGGTGCTCATGCGGGGGACGCTGCGAGGGGAGTCGGGCGACGAGCGCATATATAGATTTACGGCGGGGACTCGCAAGACAAAAACGGATCAGACAATCGCGACGACGCTTGCTGACTATGCGCATCGTGTGACGGTTTCGAAGCCGTTCCTTGGCCTTGCCGTTGTGACGGGAAAAGAATCCGGTGCAGTCGCTGGGGGGTCAGTTGATCCCGGGGATACTGTGAATGTTGCAGTTCAGTGGAAGAATAATTTGAACACCGCCGTTACCGACGCCGTGATTGTTGCGCGGCTCTCGGGCACCGATATCGATGGTCGCACTGTGCGTGCGATTGATGGGTTCTATCGCTCAAGCGATAACGCTGTTTTGTGGGACAAAAATACCAATCGTGCACTGGGGAATTTGGCACCAGGAGCGCAAGGCACGGTCAATTTCTCCTTTGTCGTTCCGGGCGGCGAGGCGGCGAACGAACTTCGCGACCCGAAAATAACCATCACGGTACATGCCGCAGGAAAGCGTGTCTCAGAAGTCGGCGTTCCTGAATCTCTGCAGTCGAGTGCAGTGCAGACACTGCGATTTGGCACCGCGCTCGAATTTGCCGCGGTCGGTCTGTATTACACAAGTCCGTTTGGTTCGACTGGCCCTATGCCTCCGCAGGCAGGGCAGGAGACGCGGTATGCCATTGTCTTTAACATCGTGAACACGACGAACAGAGTCGAGAATGCGGTTGTGAAAGCAACGTTGCCACCGTACGTACGCTGGGTCGGCAATCATTCACCGGCAAGCGAAAAATTTATTTTCAATCCGAACGACAGTACCGTGACTTGGGAAGTAGGAGATGTGGAGGCGGGCACGGGAATTGGCACCGCGCTTCCAAAACAAGCGGCAATTGCAATTGGGTTTACTCCTTCGAAATCACAAAT
>CAYIDY010000037.1:0-6721 GCA_964362305.1 uncultured Candidatus Saccharibacteria bacterium
GGAGAGGGTACACCAACGCCGCAGTGGCGATGCCGATAACTCCCGCAATGCCCCCGCGCAACAAAACAGAGCCAAGTGTTGATGAAAGTGTCACTGTCCCCAGAACGACGAGCATGCCATACGCTGCGACTCCTGCAAAAAAAGCCGCAGTGATACTTTCCCAAAAGGCATTTGCGATTGCGGCAAAGAATCCTGGATGCTTCATGTTGAAATGTATTGCAAGCGCACAGGCGCCCAATATCGCCGCACCCGAATAAGCCAATGGTAGAGCCAAGATTTCCGTACCAAAAACGTCCTCGACACGCAGCACCGATTCAACAAAAGACATAACTGCATGGTCACGAAAAATAAAAAGAGTAAGAATACTTGCAATCAGCGCGGCTCCCGCCGTGAGCGCTGTCACAACAAATGGCACCAGTGTTTTCCCGCCTGCGTAGTAGGCGCGCACGAGGAGCAAGGTAAAGCTTTGGGCGGTCAAGGAGAGCGCGAAAAGCGCGAGTGCGGCGGACGTGAGACGCGTGTCGGTCCAATTAAATTCCCCGGTTCCTAAAATCACGCGGACGGCATGTGCACGCAAAATCACCATGAGCGCGATTATGGGCACCGACCAGAATAAAATGTGCCGCGCAGCCGTCGCCACATATGCGAGAAATTCTTTTGAGCCATTCTGCGCGAGCCGCGCAAGAGTGGGAAACGCTGCGACAGAATATGAGGCGCCAATGATAGCTAAGGGGACTGCCTGCAAATTAAATGCAAACATAAATGTCGAAATGGAGCCTGTCGAAAGGAGGCCAGCAAATACCAAGAGCCCTAAAAGCGAGAGTTGGCTCATGGAAAGTGTGAGCGCGCGGGGGATAGAAATGCGCACGGTCTCGGCAATACTTTTCCAATCCAACCGGCGCGGTAGGCGAAAGAAGCCTTCGCGAATCGCAAGCGGTACTTGAATGGCAAAATGGAGAAAGGCACCGAACACGACCCCCCATACGAGTCCAGGAAGTCCCATTGTTGGATACAGCCACACAAGTCCCAGGATGATACCGAGGTTGTATACGAGAGGCGACATTGCGTAGAGCGCGTAGCGATGTTTGTACTGTGTAATGGCTGCGACGATGTTTGAAAGCCCCAGAAGGATTGGCTGGAGAAGAAGGATGCGCGTCAGAAAGACCAGAAGTGTAAGCGTGTCCCCCGTTACGAGTTCGGGAAAAAGAAACGCGATGAGCGCTGGAGCGAACCATGCGGCTAGTGCGCTCGCAAAAAAAGCGAACAGCGAGAATACTACGAGAATCGTGTCGATATATTCGCGCTGCGCTTTTTCATCACGACTTGTCAGTACCGGAATGAGGACATAGACGGAAACAAGTGCTCCCAGGGCAACAAACAGAAGATCTGGGATGCGGAAAGCTGCATAGTATAAATCCAGCTCGATTCCCGCACCAAACGTATGTGCGAAGAGGCGGTCACGAAAAAGCGCGAGAAGTGATGAGAGCAGAGACGAGAGTCCGAGGATATAGGCCGCAACGTGCATTCCACGCACCTCCCCAGTCAAAAATTCCAATTTTTTTCCCGTGAGTGAAAGGCTGCTCCAGAGCGCGTTAATCATGCCGGACGTTTCAGAACAATTACTGCGTAATTCCGTCGAATGGTTGCTTTCCTGCACGAATATTATCTATGATTGTCGCCACAAAACTCTCGTTTGGATTTAATTCAAGAACACGCGTTAGCGCAGCGACAGCTTCAGCGGGAGCTCCTACTTGATAGTACGTCAGTCCGAGCATGAAGAACGCGTTTGAATAATCGGTACGAAGATTAACCGCCTGAGCAAACGCTGCTCCTGCCTCATTAAACGAACCGTTGAGATACAAAATAACACCGAGGTTATACCAACCTAATGGGTCGTCTGGAACGAGCTGGACCGCCGGCGCCGCAGATGCAATTGCCTCCTCAAGACGATTCTGTTGGGCAAGAAGTTGTGAGCGAACGAAATAGGCCGGAGCAAAATCTCGCTTCAGAGTAATCGCTTCAGCAAACAAATCAATCGCATTGCTTGTATTGCCCTTCAGTACTTCAAGCTGTGCAAGCCTAAAGAGCGGCAACGGGTTGGTCGGATTTTCTTCGCGAGCTGTTGTGTAGGCCTGCTGCGCTTGTTCGTACGCGCCTTCAATGCCCACGCCCGCAAGCTCTTGGTACAACTGTGCAAGTGTCAGCCAATTTTGATAGTCAGCGCGATCAATCGAAACTGCCTGGAGTCCGTGTTCGATGGTCTGCGACAAGGTGCCCTCGAGCTGCGCGCGAGCGGCTTCATCGGTGTTCGCCTTCTCCCCCAACTGAGCAAGTTCCAGAATACCTAATTCGACTGCGGCGCGATGTGCACGGTCGTTTGACGGCCAGAGCATGAGCGCTTTTTGAATTACGGCCGTTGATGCTCCAATCCCGCCATCACGATTGAACAGCGCCACCGAATGATTGACGTACATATCTGACGCAAGCGCGAGAAGTGATGTGGCGCTCGCGACAAATGTACCGACGGTGAGAACCAGAGCAACCACAACTCCGGCGAGCTTAGGGAGAGAGTCAAGATTTAAGGGCAAGATACTCTTTTTCTCTCCAACTATATGCACCACAAGAATACCTAAAAGTACGAAGAGGAGCACTGATATGGCAAGTCCGGGAGCATACATGACGTGAAATGCCAGCAAGTAGAGAATCGCACACACGATGCCAAACGTTATCGTCTGCGCCGAGCCAAACAATTTCTCTCTCCGAAGCGCCTCACCTGCCGCCCAGAGGAACGCAAGTGCAATCAAAATCCACGCGGCAATGCCGATAGTGCCGATAGTTACAAAGGATGTCGGGACCGCACCAACACCATTGTTGAAATCGAGGTTCCAAAAAAGGGTTTCGTTCACGCCCTCAGGCTTAAACTGCGCCCAGTTCCGAGCAAAGCTGTTCGGACCCGTTCCAAAGAGAAGAGCTCGAGAATTCGTAAGTGAATTCTGCCCCACCGAGAAGGTGCCTTCCCACGACGGACGCACTTCAACGGCAACAATCTGCATTTTCTCGGGCAAGCGATCGTGAACCCATACATTAAACCAACCGAAAAGAAAGGCGGAGAGCGCAATAAGAATCCAGAGCGCCGGTTGCACTAAGCGCTTCATCACCGAATGCTCCACGCCATCCCGCGCCTGTGCAAACCATGAGTACACGCCAAAGATTCCTAGGATTCCGGCAAGCACAAACCAAATGTCTTGCATGCTGATAACAATAAGAAATAGAAACGAGACAGCCGTGACAATCCCAAAGAAGGCACGCCATGCCTTATTTCCCGAAACATGCGTCGAAACGAGGACGCCTCCAGTAATTACGAAGAGCCCAAGAAGTATGCCGAGGTCGTGCCAGGTGCCCGCGAGGCTTGATGTTGCACTTGAAAGAACGCCGCCGAAGGTGAGCGCATCAGGAAAGAAAAGACGTACAATCTGAGCCGCTACTAGCACGGCGCCTCCCACCATGATGGCGCGACTGATGTGAGCAATGGCGCTCTCTTTTAATGTAAGTGCTGTAAGCGCAAAAACTGCAGCAAGCAGTGCTGTCGTAATTACTGTATCTTGTTCAGCAAGCCCGCTCACCACAGCCGACATTGGCCATCCAAACGTGAGCGCTGAAACAATATAGGCCAAGGGAAGCAGTGGTACAGCGAAAAACAGCGCATGCCGAGGAATGCGAATCTCTCTCGAAACGAGCACGTTCAATAGCCAACCGAGTGCCGCAAATCCTACCAGCACGCTCACGAGCGTCAGTTTCGCTTGCGGAATAGTAGCGAACGACGATGGAATTAGAAAAATGGGAACGAGTGCCACAAGGACGTAGAGTGTCCAGAGTGAAAAAGTTTCAAGCAGCTTGTGTAGGTATCCCATAATGTAAAACGCTTAGTTTAATAGAGAAATACTACCATAGCAGGATTCCGAAATGCCCCGGTCTATCGTGTGAGTAGTGAGGACTCGCCAGACTTGCTGATTCGTTGTATAGTATTCTTCTGCACAAGGCAGCTGCTGTGCGCCGCAAGGCACATAGAGGAAAGTCCGGACACGCGTGATTAAGTTCAAACGGTAGTGGGTAATCCCCTCCGTCCGCGAGGATAGGGATGCGAACAGAGACGTCCAAGCCGAGAGGCGAGGAAATCCGCAAGGATTAGCCGATATGGAAACATGTTGGGTGCAACGGCAAAATTCCTACCTGCGTGCAAGGCCGTGCCTGGTCGCGCCGCATTGTTCTTGAAATGAGGATAATGCGGCGTGACTTGGAGTGCCGCTCGAGGTTGTTGGTAACAACAATCCCAGATGAATAGCTGCCCATTCGGCTTCAAAACCGAGGGACAGAATCCGGCTTAACAGTGCAGAGAAAAACCATCCGAAAGGATGGTTTTTCTATACTCGCTAGAACGAGACGGCAGCGCGGCGCGTGCTTTGACGGGGTGTCTCGCAGGCCGACGGGCCGAGAGGCAGCGCTGGCGCAGCAGCGCCAGACAGCGACCCCGGAAAAGTATGCGCCGTGGTGCCGCGAGTGAATTATTTCTTCTGCGCATCCCCCGAGTTCACTTCGTAGTTTGTGTTTTGGGCTTCAAAGAAGTTCACCAGCTCAAATACGTCAGTTGATGTTGCCATCCACTTTGCAGGGTTAGTCACGTTGTAGTGTTTGCCAAGACCCAATTCTTCCAGTCGGCGGTCAGCGACATACTGAACATATTGATTTACGTAATCGGCGTTGAGGCCAAGAATTCCGCGCGGGAAGAGGTCTTTGTTGTAGGCGACTTCGAGATTCACTCCTTCGACAATAATGTTTTTGATTTCTTCTGCAAAGTTTGCGTCTACCAATTCTGCATTTTCTTCCAAGATTCCGTGCACCAAGTTCATACCGAATTTTAAGTGAAGCGATTCGTCTCGAATGACCCAGTTAATCATCGAGCCTAGATTTCGGAGTTGATTTCTCTGACGGAACGACAGCGCGACCATAAAGCCGGAATAGAACCATACACCTTCCATCACGATATTCGTAGCAATAAGATTTCTCAAAAAATCTTTCTTGCCTTCCGGCGTATCGACGTCGAGGTTGACGTCCATCATCCGCTTCATGTACTTATTGATGTAGTCCTCCTTCGCTTTCATCGAGGGAAGCTCGAGGTGAAGACTAAATGCTTTGTCGCGATTGATGGGAAACGTCTGCAAGACGTACTCAAATGCGACGCAGTGGTTCGCCTCTTCCCACATTTGTTTTGCGAGGTACAAGTGACATTCCGCAGATTTTAGGTACGGATAAATACCGAGTGCAATCGAGCGATTCACAATAAGCTCTGCGGGATTAAAGAATGACATCAGGAATTCAACTGCATGACGTTCGTCGTCGGTCATCTTTGCCCAGTCATCAAGGTCTTCTTTGAGCGCGATTTCGTGAGGAAACCAGGTATTACGCACTGCCTGGTTATATAGATCGTACGCCCACTGATATTTTATTGGGTGAATGTTAACATCGTCCGGTGAAAATTTTCCGACTAGCATATGCGCACTTATTATTTTAGTACTTTATAATTTTATTGACACGAATCACACTGAGCTCTTTCTGCTGGGTCTACTGGGCAAACGAAAGGCTTTGCTGATACTGCTGGCTTTTGCGCGACTGTCGCAAAACCCATTGCGGGCGCCGCTTGTACCGCGGGCGCAGGAGACGATTGTTGCATTGGTGCGACAGTTGATGCAACAGCTGAAACGGTCTGCACCACATCTCCCGCAAGTGGCAATGCTGTTTGACCATTCGCAACCGCAGCAAAACCACGAGATTGCGCTTGTGTCTGCATTGCTTCCGCTGGCGAGACCGGCACCAATTCTGGGACAGGCATAGTTGAGGGTTGAATCGGCGAGACTTCCGACGGAGCAATCACGTCTTTAAGAGCCGAACTTGCAACGACGCTTGAAAATCCTTTCTTGCCAAGCGCGGCTGCTTTGTTGACTGTTGTTGTTGACTGTTCTGCGGTGTGACGTGGCTTCATGTGGAGGTAGTAGGTAGTCTTCAGGCCCTTCTTCCATGCAGCCATGTATACATTCTTCATTTCATCCATGTCTCGGTTTTCGAGATAGATGTTGCGTGAGAGCGCTTGGTCTACCCATTTCTGTGCACGCGCTGCTATTTCAATGAACGCGTACGGAGAGGTAGTGAATGATGTTTTGTAAATTTGTTTCAAATACTGTGGAATTTGTGGAATAGCAGCGAGGTCGCCTTGCTGCTCCACAATTTGCTCCTTCACTTCGTCCCAAATACCCATGTTCTTTAAGTCTTTGACGAGGTTGTGGTTGATGTCCATGTACTTCCCCGAAATCTTGTTGCGAGAAAAGACTTGCGCGAAGCGCGGGTCGATGCCTGGCGTTGTGCCAGCGACGAGCCCGATGTTAGCATTCGGCGCAACAGCCATAAGTGTCGCGTTTCGCATCCCCTGTTTTACTTTTGCGCGAAGTGCATCCCAGTTGAGCTGCTTATTCTTTGAATCACGCTTTAGATTGGTTGACTGACCACGATCTGCTTCAAGAGCCGCTATCGAGTCGAGCGGCACCATCCCTTGTGACCAGCGAGAGCCGGCGAAGTGTTTGTAACTACCACGCTCTTTTGCAAGGTTTGCACTCTCATCTATCGCCATATAGCTGATGAATTCAAAAATCCGGTCAGAGAAATCCGCCGC
>CAYIDY010000038.1:0-6714 GCA_964362305.1 uncultured Candidatus Saccharibacteria bacterium
GTCATACTGCGCTCCGGAGCGCAGCAAACAAATGCAACGGTGACCGTGGGAGGGGGAGGCGGTGGAGGATCACAAGTTCCACCGGGAACCGTTGATTCGCTCGCGGCAAATCCTGTTGCGGGCAACGCGCCACTTACGGTCGCGTTTCGCGGCACTATCAACGCCACTGGCGCATGTAGCCTCAATACCTATGTGCTCGATTTCGGCGATGGACAGACGGCACAGCTCACGCCAAGCGGGTGTGCGCCGAGCCTCTTCACGGCTACACACATATATAGTGCCGGTGGGAACTTTAACGCAAAGCTGATTCGTGACGCGGGGAATGTGACGATGGGTAATCTGACAATCACGGTGAGTGGCACGCCAACCGGAGGTGGTGATGGTGGAGGAACGAATTATGGCTCGTACTTTTCTGTCTCGCCTGCCACGGGGAATGACGTGTACGCAGTCGTCGCAGATTTTGAAATACCGTCCTCGTGTACTGCATACCAACTGAATTGGGGCGACAGCTCTTCGCAAGAGGTGCAATCACAAGGCACGTGTGCAGCCGGCACGGTATCAAAACAATTCCAACACTCGTATCCGAGTGCGGGGACATACACGGTCACGCTCAAACGTGGCGCGACACTATCCGAGGTTCACTCGGCTGGGATTACGATTTCAGATTAATCGTTACTCGCGATGCGGTGTTTGCGCGGTAATGCGTGCAGCCAGAGCCTTGTGGGCTGCGAGCGATGCGTCCTTGGCAACAAGTGTGGCGGCCTCTTCTCGTGCCGCTTGAATGAGTCGCAGATTTTTGAGCGCTTCCATACCGACATCTGAAATGCCCCACTGACGCTCTCCCCACAAACTTCCCGCGCCGCGCGTTTCTAAATCCACTTCAGCGAGAGCGAACCCATCAGAGCTTTTCTCGAGTGCACGAAGGCGCTTCATTGCATGCTCGCCCGTTGTTTCGGGCAAGAGAAAACAAAAAGGTGGGTGCGCTGAGCGCTGCACGCGGCCGCGCAGCTGGTGCAGCTGTGCGAGGCCGAATCGTTCAGCCCCTTCGATGAGAATGACCGTCGCGTTTGGAACGTTGATTCCTACCTCGACCACCGACGTAGCAACAAGAATGTCAATTTTTTTTGCAGAAAATTCTGCCATTGCTACTTCTTTTTCTTTTGCCGACATGGCTCCGTGTAAAAGACCAACGCGATATTCGGGGAATACATCTTTCTGCAGACGCTTCGCCTCTGCTTTAGCACTTTTCGCTTGCAGGGCATTGAGTTTTGCAGGGTCGGGCTCTTCAATGCGCGGGCATATCACGTATGCCTGACGCCCGAGCCTGAGCTCTCGCCGCGCTTCTTCATACGCCGCGTCGCGACCAGCGGGCTTTACGAGTTTTGTTGTAATGCGCGCGCGACCGGGCGGCAATTCATCGAGTACCGAGAGGTCCAAATCTCCGTAGAGTGTCAGGGCAAGTGTACGAGGAATGGGAGTTGCCGTCATACTTAAAAAGTGCGGTGCTGCGTCTCCTTTTGTTGCAAGTGCTCGGCGCTGCGCCGTTCCAAAACGATGCTGTTCATCAACAACACAAAAGGCGAGATGCTTGAATTCAACTGATTTTTGAATTAGCGCATGCGTACCTACAAGCATGGCGATTTCACCACTCTTCACCCATTTGAGAAGTTGCGTGCGAGAAATATCGGTCGCTTCGCCTCGCTTCGATTTTGAAGGAAACTTTTTGCAGCCGCTCCCCGTCATCAGGGCGACATTGATGGGAAGGTCTTTAAAGTATTCGATAAATGACTGAAAGTGTTGCGTTGCAAGAATTTCAGTCGGTGCCATGTAAGCAACTTGAAGCGTGCCATAGTTTTGCCCGTGTGGACGACTGTTTACGACGGCGTAGGCAGTCGCCGCGGCAACCAATGTTTTTCCGCTTCCTACGTCGCCCTCGAGTAAACGGGCACCAGGATGCGATTGTGCGAGGTCATGGACAATATCGTCAATTGCACGCTTTTGCGCCTGCGTCGCAGCAAAGGGAATTGTCTCGAGAAATTTTTTGGCGAGCGCTGCACCCTCGATACGAAATCCGGGAAGGGCGTCGTTTTCTGCACGTTCTTTCGCACGAGCGACCTGGAGCGTGAATATCTCCTCGAATGCAAATCGTTTCCGCGCCGCTTCCGCGTGTGATTCTTTTTCCGGCTTATGAATCCAAATCAACGATGTCGCGAGATCGGGAAGGTTGTATCGCGCGCGAACGTTTTCCGGAACAGGGTCTTCCATGTGTGTATGCACACCGGTTCCAAAAATGCGCTCGAGCGCATGGAAAAACCAACGCGACGTGATGCCGTGGGATTCGGGATAGACGGGGAACAGGGAGCTCTCAGCATCCACCGTGCGGTTTTCAGTAGAATCAAACAAAGGGGAAGGAGGAACGAACCCTGATGGCAATGCTTCAATTTCCGGGTTGGTGATATATGCCTTGTCTTTTCCCGCAACGGTGCCGGTTAGCTTCACGAGCGCGCCTTGCGGCACCATTTTGGCAATGTACGGTTGGTTGAACCACAACACCTTTACGCGTCCTCCAGAATCTTCAAACCAGCCCTGTGTTGCAGGCCTCCGACTCTTCCACAATCGCTTTGCCTCAAGTTTTGAAAGTGTTCCATAGAGCGTCACTTTTTGTCCCGAGACCAGGCTTGAGACCGAGCCCTCTGTTCCGGCTTTTTCATAGCGCACCGGGAGGTGACGGAGAACATCTTCGATAGTCGTTATGCCGAGCTTTCGAAGAGCGGAGACTTGTGGCTTCATCAGGCGAAAGTGCTGGGAGAGTGGGTCGTGAGGCGCCATCTCGGGGATTATAGGGTGCGATTTGAGTTATTCACAGGCCATGTCGTCGGGGTGACTTGCGTGTTGTATATGTATCAGTACTATAGCGGTGTTTAGCAAGTAAACGAGTGAAGAGTATGATGATGTTCGCAAAAGGCGATGACGAAGAAGAGAAAGAAACGGAAGAGGGGGAAGATGATGAAATCGGGCTTGATTTGGATGAGGTGCCCGAAATGTACGAGGAAACAGAATAAATACCAGAGGAAAGTTCGCGGGCGACCGCGACTTTTTTCTTTGTGGGCTCGGGTATTCTTGATACAGTGTTTCGGGGAGCTGGGGCGAGCCCGGCTGAGAGGTCTGACCGAGAAGGGCTGTTGGACGACCCAAAGAACCTGTGAGGTAATTCTCGCGGAGGGACCTATGAATCTTCGATACTTTTTTGTTGTATTTATAATTGCAATCGCGGCAATTTTTATATTTTTTAGTAGTGAGAAGAAAGTAGCCAAGCATTCCCTCGAGCCACTCTCGATAGTGTTTGATTGGACGCCGAATACAAATCACACCGGCATATACGTCGCACTCCACGAAAAGTGGTACGAGGAAGAGGGGATAGAGCTGAAAATTCTTCCCTATCCCGAGTCGGTGTCACCGGATGTGCTCGTTTCTTCCGGCGCGGCAGATATCGGCATCAGTTCGACCGAATCGGTTGTTGCGAGTCATGCGGCTGGGGCGCCTGTGATTTCTATTGCAGCAATCATTGCGCACAACACGTCGTCGCTCGTCGCTCGCGCTGATTCAGGAATAGTTCGCCCAGCGCAGCTCGAAGGAAAAATCTACGGCGGCTATGGCGCGCCATATGAATCGTCTGTCATTACTACCATTATCACGAGCGATGGAGGGAAAGGTGACTTTAAAAATGTGACGCTCGGCGTTGATGCGCTTGAAGCCTTGCGAGCCAAGCGAATAGATTTTGCTTGGATTTTTGATGGCTGGCAGGGAATTCAGGCAAAGCGTGAAGGTCTAGAACTAACGACGTTTGCGGTGAGTAAGTATGGCATTCCCGATTATTCGACTCCCAACGTCATCACTTCGCCGGCGACGCTCGAAAAGAAAAAAGAAATTTTGCGGAAGTTTATGAAAGTGACCGCGCGCGGATACGAATATGCGCGTCTGCATCCCAGAGAGTCGGCAGAAATGTTGCTTGCAAAAGTGCAGCCGGGCACGTTTCCGGATACAGAATTTGTGTTCGAGAGTCAAGAATACCTTTCTCCGCTATACGCTGACCTAAAAGTGCCGTGGGGTTTTCAGAGCGAAAGTGCGTGGCACGACTACCCCTCATTCATGCTCGAGAATGGTTCTGTGTTCGATGCGACTGGAAATGTGGTCACTGAACTCAATGTGAACGCGCTCTATACAAACGAACTTCTTCCATGAGCGCCGCGAGGCTCGTTGTGAAGGGGCTCTCCAAAACATACGCCGATGTTCCTGTGCTTTCGGACATCAGCCTGACTGTGCGAGACGGCGAATTCGCGAGCATTATCGGGCCAAATGCCTCGGGCAAAAGTACACTTCTCAAAATATGCGCCGGTGTTCGCGTGCCTACGGAAGGAGTGGTCGAATGTGAAAAGCCCGCGTACATGCCGCAAGACCACGCGCTTCTTCCGTGGAGAACTGTTTTGGAAAACCTTTATCTTCCGAGTGATGTTGCCGGCATTCCGCGCGCACGTGTGCGCACAAAAATCACCGACCTCCTGCAAGAATTTGGCTTAGCGCAGTATGCCGATTTTTATCCGGCAGCCCTCTCGGGTGGCACGCGGCAGAAAATCGCGCTTCTGCGCACTGTGCTCCAAAATAATTCACTGCTCCTCCTTGACGAGCCGTTCGCCTCGCTTGATGCTCTTACCCGAACCGAAGCGCACCGGTGGTTACAAACGCTCGTACAGAAAAGTCGCGCAAGCGCACTGTTAGTCACGCACGATATTCGCGAAGCGCTATTTCTCTCGGACACTATCTATGTTCTCGGTGGACACCCAAGCCGTGTGAGGGAAGTATTCACCGTCCCATTCCCGCGCCCGCGTACGCACGCGCAGTTGCTTGAAAGAGAGGCACTTGCGCTTGAAAACAAACTATTCGCGCTCCTCTCTGAAACCGTATGAAGCTAGAAACCATAGTCGCGCCCGCCCTCGTTCTCGCTGCATTTTTTGCCGTCTGGGAGCTCTTTTGTTGGGTGGCAGATGTGTCGTACACACTATTGCCGCCGCCATCGGCAATTTTTGTCGCGATTATCGAATATCGCGAGATTCTTTTCATGCACGCCTCGCAAACGCTCCTCGAAGCAATCCTAGGTCTTGTGTGGGCGATATGTCTTGGTGTCGGTGTTGCAGTGCTCCTCTTTTCCATGCCGCGTGCTCGCGCAGGAATATATCCACTTCTAGTTCTCTCACAAACGATACCTATTATCGCGCTCGCGCCCCTTCTTCTCATCTGGTTTGGTTTTGACCTTGTTCCCAAAGTGACCATCGTGGTCTTGTATTGTTTCTTTCCGATAGCCATTGCGACTTTTGACGCGCTCTCATCCACGGATGAAAATGCTGTCGACTTTCTAAAATCAATGCGTGCGTCGCGATACCAAGCGCTACTCTTTGTATACGTGCCGTCTGCTTTGCCCGCATTTTTCTCGGGCCTCCGTATTGCCGTTACGTATGCGATAGCGGGGGCCATCGTGGGAGAGTTTGTCGGTGCGTATAAAGGGCTAGGGATTTTCATGCTCACCTCGGCGAACAGTCACGCCATCGTTCTTGTCTTCGCGGCGCTCTTCGTTACGGTTTTTCTTACCCTCGGACTCCTCGCGATTGTTTTTCTTCTCGAGCGAATGCTCATGCCATGGAAACGAGTATGAAAAAGGCCATAATTTTCATGAATGGCGACGCTGCCGATTGTTTGGGCATTCGCAAATACATCGACAAGGAGGCGCTTCTCATCGGCTGCGATGGGGGCGCGCGACACATTCGTGCTCTTGGCCTTACACCGCACGTTGTCGTCGGCGACTTCGATTCGATTTCGCCGAGGGTTCTGAAATCTCTTGAGCACCAAGGTGTCGAACTTATTCGTCACCCGGAAGATAAATCGCACACTGATTCCGAACTTTGTATTCTGCTCGCAAAGGAGCGTGGATATCGGAGGATTATTCTCACTGGTGTGCGAGGAACGCACACGGATCATATGGTCGGCAACCTTTTTCTTCTAGCGAAGAAAGAGTTTGCGTCGCTTTCTATGAAAATAGTAGAGGGCAAAGAAGAAATATTTGTTGTCCGAAAACATGTTCGTATTGAAGGGAAGAAGGGCGACCTCGTCTCACTTCTCCCCTTGGGTCACGACGTGCGTGGCGTCACTACGAAAGGCCTCGTGTACTCTCTGCGCGGCGAAACTCTTTTCTCAGGAAGTACGCGAAGCCTCCGAAATCGTATGACGGGGCAGCGTGCAGAAATCAACGTCCGGACGGGCGCACTTCTTGTTGTACATCGCTTTGCGTAAGCTGCGAGTGGGCGTATGATTGGTTGATGTATACAGTACTTGGATTTCTTGGCACCGCTGTCGCGGTTTTTGTTACCGTCAATCTTGTTCCGGGCATTTCGGTTGCGGGCGGTTGGACAACAATTCTTTTGGTCGCACTCGCGTGGTCAGTCATCACGATGGTTATTAGCCCGGTCCTCCAAATTCTCACGCTTCCCATAACTGTAATTACAATCGGCCTCTTCGCTTTCATACTGAACGCGGCGCTTTTCTGGGCAATGGAACTCGTCGTTCCCGGCTTTGATGTACAAGGCTTCGTCCCCGCACTCCTTGGTGCAGTCGTGCTTTCCATTGCGAATTGGTTCATCCAGAAAGTTATTCCGGGCTAGAAAT
>CAYIDY010000039.1:0-6585 GCA_964362305.1 uncultured Candidatus Saccharibacteria bacterium
GTCCTCTCGGGCTACAACATCATGGTTGTTATCAGTTTCATCGAGCGCATGTTCGGATGGACATTGCTATGGATTCGCTCAGCTGCGAGTGTGATCATCGCAATAATGTTCGCACTCATGACTGGTCTTGCGTCTTCGTCGGTGCGCGCGGCATCGATGGCGACCATCGCGACGATAGGGAAAGCGACGGGGCGCACGTATGTCGCTGCGCGGGCTCTTCTGATAATTGCAGTTCTGATGGTGCTGTGGAATCCGCTCGTACTTGCGTTCGACCCCGGGTTTCAGCTTTCGGTAATTGCGACGTGGGGGCTGCTATATATTTCTCCACTCGTCGCGACGCGACTTTTATTTGTTACCGAGAGATTCCAATTACGCGAAATCGTCGCGACGACGCTCGGCACGCAGCTCGCGGTCCTTCCTCTCATTCTGTATCAAAGCGGACAGCTTTCCCTCGTTGCGCTTCCTGCGAATCTCTTGGCACTTGCCGTCGTGCCGTATGCGATGCTCTTCGCTTTTATTGCAGGAATTGCAGGACTCGCGACGGGCGCTCTCGCTCCTATTATCGGATTTCCTGCGTACGCCCTCCTCTCATATATTCTCTTCGTTGCAAAGTGGGCAGCGGCAATTCCGTACGCATCGCTTCTCCTCGGGGCATTGCCTCTGTCACTACTTCTTGCCGCGTACATCGCGTTATTTATCCTCGCCCGGTGGATGCAAAACGGTTCTCGATAATAGACCAATTGAGGTTCGCAAAAAACGCGTCAACATACTTTGCTTTTCCAAGGGCGCCATAGTCCAAAATATACGCGTGCTCCCACACATCGAGTGCAAGAAGAATCGGCAGTGTAACGAAGTGTCCTTGGTGCTGTTCTCCTGAAAAACCAATCTGGAACTGTTTGTTTTGCGGGTCGAAATACAGCATTGACCAACCGGGACCGCGCATCATGCCGACGGCTTTTACTTGAGCAAGAGCTGCATCAACGCTTCCAAATTGTGTGGCAAGCGCGAGTGTCATGGGACTGCCGCCAGACATCGGTACCGCGCCATTTTCAAATTGTGCAAAGTATATTTCGTGCAAACGCATGCCGTCGAATTCGAAAGAACGACGGCGCACAAGCTCTGAGAGCGGGTGTGCATTCTTTTCCGAGTCTTTCACCATGTCCGCAATCAATGCCGTAATAACGTTGAAGTTTTTTACATACCCTTGGTACAGGCCGATGTGTTCCTCTATAGATTTCGCTGATATTCCTTCGAGCGCAGGAAGTGCAAACTCTTTTGCTTCGTATAGTTTCATGCGGCCATTGTATCATGAGCGAGTGGAGCGAGGCACAAACATACTTCTTAGCGCTATCCTTGCACTTGTCGTGTTGAACGGAGTGGTGTGGCAAATATTGTTCGCGGCCACGTATGGCTCGACACTGAGTGTTATCTTTCTTAACGTCGGCCAAGGTGACGCCATATTTATTCAAGCCCCCTCCGGAGTGCAAGTGTTGATTGATGGTGGGCCCGACCGCTCGGTGCTGCGCGAGCTTGGGAGCGTCATGCCATGGTGGGACCGCACAATTGATGTTGTCATCGCAACGCATCCCGACGCCGACCATGTATCAGGATTGGTTGATGTGCTCGAGCGATATCGCGTTTCATATATTTTAGAGCCGGGCGTACAAGCAGATACGCCGCAAGCGCAGTCGTTCTTGAAAACGGTCGCGAATGAAGATGCGGTATACATGCATGCGCGGCGTGGGCAAGAAATAAATCTCGGTGACGGTGCGACACTCAAAATTTTGTTTCCCGATCGTGACGTGAGTAATCTTGAGACAAACACCGCATCAATTGTCGCCCGACTCGTCTACGGAGAAACATCTTTTCTCCTAACGGGAGATTCACCGGACTCGATTGAAAAATATATCGTTCAGCTTGACGGCAGAGAGCTTGCATCTAACGTATTAAAAGCAGGGCACCACGGTTCTAAGACATCCTCGTCGCTCTTGTTTGTCGGATTCGTCAATCCCGAATATGCGGTTTTTTCGCGGGGGTGCGACAACACATATGGCCATCCTCATGAAGACGTCGTCGCGGTTTTCAACCGATTTGAAACAAAAATACTCGACACATGCATTGACGGTCGAGTGACATTTGTCTCCGATGGGCAGAACCTTACGCTCGAATGAGTCCCGCCTCTTTGAGAACTAGAAACGCTCCGCGCTTCTTGATTGTTTTGAGTCCTTTTGCAGATACGGTGACGGTCACCTTGCGGTTGAGTTCAGGAACAAAAATAGTCTTCTTTTGAAGATTTACCTGACGACGACGACTTCCCGTAGGGTTGAATTTGGTCGCACGGACACGGTTAGAATAGCCGCCGCCGACTTGTGATTTCTTGCCTGTTATTGCGCAAACTCGTGCCATAGATTTAGGTCGGGACACTATACAGAGAAAAGGCGACAAGCGCAAATCGTGCCGCGCCCTCGCCGTCTTCCTACTCCGCAATATTGAATCTTTTCAAAAGCGCGCGCCGGAGAGCCTCTTCCTCGTCCGTCAATAACGGCTCTCTGGTTACCCCCTGACTCCTTTTAGTTAGTTTATGTAATTCTGCAGTCGCCGTCTCATCTGACAGGTACTTCGCTCGGTTCGCGGCGGCTTCTTCAATCGCCTTTATTCTCGCGACATCTATGTTTTTCCATTTATCAAACCCACTTTCAAATGTATTATCCTCAATCATGTCTCCATGGTAACGCGTGACACACTACAGGGCAAACATTCATATTGGTAACGATATTCAACGCTGAACCTGCTCCGCTCGGTACCCACGATGTTCGGCGGTACGTTTTTGAGGCAAGAGCGGTCATGCGTACAGTATGTTAAAATCCGCGCCATGGAACTTCTTGACTCAGTGTTTGTCATCGCCATCATCATGTTTTCGGCCGTTATTCACGAAGTGATGCACGGCGTCGCGGCCGATAGACTCGGCGACCCAACGGCCCGGTATGCAGGGCGACTTACCCTGAACCCCATTTCGCACCTCGACCCATTTGGCTCTGTCCTTCTGCCGGTCCTTCTAGCCGTCTCACAATCACCATTCCTCTTCGGCTGGGCAAAGCCGGTGCCATACAATCCATACAACTTAACTAAGGCGCCGCGATGGGGGGAGGCGATAGTTGCCTTTGCGGGGCCGGCATCCAATTTTGCTATAGCGCTCGTGTTTGGGCTTGTTATACGACTTGGTATTGCGGCGCCAATTAACGATATTTTGTTCGTAGTGGTTGCGGTCAACGTGATGCTTGGCATCTTCAACCTCATCCCGATTCCTCCTCTCGATGGCTCGAAAATCCTTCCGATGTTTCTCCCGGGGAGCCTCAAGCGCTCATACGACGGGCTCCGAGCACAGTTGGAATACAACCCATTCATGGGCATGGGCCTCGTCCTCCTCGTAGTCATTCTTATGGGTGGCGCCTTCGGAAACTTCGTCTACCGCGTCGCGCATCTCTTGGCAGGCCTGTAATCTCTTCCTTGCATTTGGAGGGCGTGCGTAGTACATTGTGCGGACCCCGAAACGGGGTTTTCATTTGCAAACATGTCAACAATAAGTCAGCTTGTACGAAAAGGACGCGGGAAGCGCACATACCGCACAAAGACCATTGCGCTTGGCCGCGGTTTTAATACTTTGAAGAACCGTCCAACATTCTACGCAGCGCCGTTCAAGCGTGGCGTGTGTACTCGTGTGACGACCAAGACTCCTCGTAAGCCGAACTCAGCTATTCGTAAAATCGCTCGTGTCCGCCTTTCAAACGGCATGGAAATCACGGCATACATCCCAGGAGAAGGACACAACTTGCAGGAGCACTCACTCGTTTTGGTCCGTGGTGGTCGTGTGAAAGACATCGGTCTTCGCTACACTATCGTTCGAGGCAAGCTCGACACCGCAGGTATCGAAAAACGCCGCCGTGGTCGTTCACTCTACGGAGCTAAGAAGCCAAAAGCTGCTAAATAGTTCGACATACTCACCATAAATAATCACTATGCGACGCCCAGTAAAAAACAGAAAGCAGCCAAGCCCGGACCCAGTGTACGGCTCTATTAAAGTTGCGAAACTCATCAACTACGTGATGGAGCGTGGCAAGAAAGACACTGCTCGCAAAATCGTGTACGCAGTGATGGAGGAATTGAAGAAAGAAGGCGACCCGGTCTTGGTTCTTGAAGAAGCGCTCGAAAACGCAGCGCCATCAGTTGAAGTCCGCTCACGCCGCGTCGGTGGTGCAAACTATCAGGTTCCACGCGAAGTTCGTCCTGAACGCCGTCTTGCTCTCGGCCTCCGTTGGATAGTCGAAGAAGCAGAAGGAAAGAAAGGAATTCCCATGGCGAAAGCACTTCTTGCAGAATTGGTTGCAGCAAAGAAAGGAGAAGGCGCCGCGGTCACGAAGAAAGAAACAACGCACCGAATGGCAGAGGCCAACAAGGCATTCGCCCACTTTGCGTGGTAACGAGCGAAAACTGAAGAAGAAGCCGCCGAGAGGCGGCTTTTTTGTGATAAACGTCAGTCGCGCAGTGAAAACATGCTACAGTGAGCGCATGGTACGCGCAGTACTTTTACTTTTCGTTGCGACGTTTGTGATCGGACTGATGTTTGGATTTCCTGGAGCGGTGTTAGCGCAATACGTACTTCCCGTATTTGGCAGTTTCCCTCTTGCGATTGCAGCCAGATTTATTATGGACGTCGCTATGACAGCGCTCGAATGCTGGCTCGCAGTCGTTGTACTGGCGAAAATGGGTCAGCTGAAGTATGTCACGTCAGCGACTACCGTCGCATTTACGGTGTCCCTTTTGTGGCTGATTTACAGTACCTTTTTCTACTTGCCATTTATACTTTCTGGTACTCTACAAAACGTGGACGGGCTCGCCATAAACTTAAGCAGGACGATTGTAGACCTGATTGTCACCTTCTTTGCGCTGCACTACTTTCTTACTCGGTACGTTGAGAGCGCCCCACGCTAGGGGCAGAGAGCTGCAATGCTTTTGCCCACTTCGCTTGGTAGTTCCAAGAAAAGACATTAAAAACGCCCCGACCGGGGCGTTTTTGTTATGATTCGCACATGAATCAAGTGCGAATCGGGGGCGGCTGGAAGGATAAACTCTCGGATGAGTTTGAGAAACCGTATTTTAAAGATTTGACGGATTTTGTGCGGAACGAGTACAAGACGGTAGCCACGTATCCCGAGCCTAGAAACATCTTTCGCGCATTTGATTTGTGTCCATTCGAGACTGTGAAAGTCGTGATTTTGGGACAAGATCCCTACCATGGCGGAGGTCAGGCAAATGGACTTTGCTTTGCGGTGAATCAAGGGGTTCGTCCGCCGCCTTCGCTTCAAAATATCTTCAAAGAACTTGAAAGTGATTTGGGACACCAAGTAAGTCACGATACTGACCTCTCGCGCTGGGCGACGCAGGGTGTACTTCTTCTCAACGCGACACTTACTGTGCGCGCTTCGAGCCCGGGCTCGCACCAGGGAAAAGGTTGGGAACAATTTACCGATGCGGCCATCAAAAAGCTGAGCGATGAGCGCGGGAGCATTGTCTACATATTGTGGGGAAATTATGCAAAGAAAAAAGGGGAACACATCGACCGTACGAAGAATCTCGTTATCGAATCGGCACACCCGTCACCATTTTCCGCTCACAGTGGCTTTTTTGGCTCCAAGCCGTTTTCGAGGTCAAATGTGTATCTTCGACAGCATGAAATCAGCGAAATCGTGTGGTAAATTGACTCTATGATTCTCTCAAAGCTCGGCATGGCACTCGCCCTTCTCTATGGTGCGATAGCGGCATATCTCATAGCGACGCAAGGATTGTTCGGCGAAAGCTTCGTTGCTCTTATTCTTGGCCTCCCTTGGGTACTTGCTTTCGTTCCTTTTGAATTCTTCGGAATCGAGAACCCGCTCTTGCTCCAGGTAATGCTTTTAGCCCCAATCGCGCTCAATACCTACCTTTTGTACTGGCTCGGCTCCCGTCTCGGCAGGTTTCTGTAAGGCCGCCACCTTGCGTTTCCTTCTTGCTAACGGTACATTACCACCACGCCTACGGCGGTTTTCTTTTTGTAAAACCGCTCGGGAGGGTTCACCCTTCAGTAACGCGCATTACACAAGCTAAAGTCTTTATATATGTCACGTGATTATCCGCTCGAGAAAGTTCGTAACTTCGGTATCGTCGCCCACGTGGATGCGGGTAAAACCACTACGTCTGAACGCATCCTCTACTACACCGGTGAGTCCCACAAAATCGGCGAAGTGCACGACGGAAACACGGTGACAGACTGGATGGAACAGGAACGCGAGCGCGGTATCACGATTACCGCCGCTGCAATCACGTGTTTTTGGAACCCAACCTACATGGGAACCGATCTTTCACAAAAAGTACGATTCAACGTTATCGACACCCCGGGGCACATCGACTTCACTTCAGAGGTGAAGCGCTCCATGCGCGTCTTGGACGGCGCTATCGTCGTCTTCGACGGCGTTGCTGTTGTTGAACCACAAACTGAAACCAACTGGCGCTATGCAGAAGAAGCGGAAGTACCTCGCGTCAGCTACATCA
>CAYIDY010000040.1:0-6490 GCA_964362305.1 uncultured Candidatus Saccharibacteria bacterium
GGAACGTACGCGTAGCCGGATGCGTCTTCCCAATTCGTCGAACTACACCTTCAACGATGTCCGCAAGTTGCTTAGACGTCTTTATTGGGGCCTGTTCGCGTGCTTCAACGATAGCTTTCGCAACACGTTTGGCATTTCGCTCTTCGCCCCACCCATAAATGACATCCGCAAGACTCGATTCCGCCCACGTATTCACCACAATTTCTGCGGTAAGTGTCGTCGGTGTAATGACATCGGCGTAGGTCATGAGAAGTGGCTCATCTGCGAGAAATGAGAATCCGCGCCCCGCAGCGAGTTGAAATCCACTCCAACCTAGGTCAAACAGTGACTTGTCGATACGCGCGATACCAAGGGGCTGCAGCACGTCCTCCAGTTTCCTGAAATTCGACTGCACCAGATGCACTTTCGGCATTGCCGCCGACGGTGCGGCGTAGAGCGCCGTACGGGTTCGCTCCAGCGCCGCACTGTCAGCGTCAAGACCAACAAATGTGCCTGATGAATCGAGTGCTTTCACGATTTCTCGTGCATGCCCGCCTCCACCGAGCGTCGCATCAACGACAATGTCACTCGTCTGTATCGCGAGTGTCTGCAAAACTTCATGTAAAAGAACGGGTTTGTGCCCGACCAAAGTGGCCGAACTCGGGTTCGTGGTCACTTTTAACAAAGGACTTGACGACACCGAGTTGCTGGAGGATGATGCTGAACGTCGCGTGCGCATGACATTGTTACATCTTTCTCCAGCAGCTCGAGGCCATCAGGTTTCGGGCTGCTCGATTTAGAGCGCGCCAATCTCACCTAACTTCTCTGCCATTGAATCTGCTTGTTTCTCGATATGAGCCTTGTAGGCTTTCCAAGACTCGCTATCCCAGACTTCGACCCGGTCTGATACTCCTGCAAACACAACTGTCTTCTTAAGGCCGGCAAACTCTTTTTGATGCTCTGGTATTAAAATGCGGCCTGCCGTATCCACTTCTACTTCTGCTGCTCCTGAAAGAATGAATCGGTTGAAGCCGCGTGTGTCTGCTTGCGCAAATGAGAGCGCCTGCAATTTTTCCGCAACTTTTTCCCAATTCGCTTTCGAGTAGACGAAGAGACAGTTATCGAGACCTCGCGTCATTACCATTTTCTTGCCGAGGCCAGTCCGAAATTGTTTCGGGAGACTCACCCGCTTTTTTTCATCTAACGTGTGTTCGTACTCTCCGATAAACATAATTTCTGTTTACATCCTTTTATTGGGAGGTGGGGGGCAGGAGTCGTGAAGCCTGCCCATCCCACTTTTTCCCACTGCATGTAAATATATACCACTATATACCACTGCAAGGCAGTTATCCACACTTCGACTCGCTACGCTCGCTCAGTGTAAACACGCGGCTAAAGCCGCCACAGGAACAACTTCCATGAGAGAAGAATCTGCTACGATTGGCATATGAACGAAGAGACACCTTCGACAAACGAGGAAAAGAAACTCCTAGAACTGCTCGACCGAATAACCGCCCGCTCAAAAGAGCGCTACGAACACAGGCTTGCGCTTCTAAAAGAAAAAAGAATTGTTGATGGAAAAGAAGAGTGGAATGTATACAACAGTGGTGTGCGAGAACATTTTGAAAGAGGAGGTCACTGGACAACGTTTAATGGCATCGGCGGCTACACCGAGCAAAGTATTAAAGATGAGATGGAAAAAAGGCGTAACGCTCTGCACGCCGCAGGTAAAAAGTTATTGGTTGTTGAACACTTTGGGCAAGGCAGAGTAGGAACAGAGCTCGAGGCAGATAAAGTGATTGTCAGCGGTCTTACACAATTTTCTGGAGCACCTGCAAATGTTGAGCAGGTCGTCGGTGACGCGCTTGATGACGCATCAGAAAAAGAAATGGAAGAGAAGATTAGGAGCGCGCAAGCGAATGGCTACTCACTCCAGCTGGTGATATTTCGTCCGGTCGGAGGACTCTCTCTTAATAGTCAAAACGTATATGCGTTTCGAAAGCTGTATGCGCAACTTCGAACTGCATACGAGCTTCTTGATGAAGACGGACTGATGTTTGTTGGCGCGTTTGGGTCAAACCTCGAAATGACACTGCTTCAAGACATGTTCAAGGCGACGGGTTACCAAAGACTCCTCTTGGATAAATCAGGCAAAGACGCCATCGGCATCAGGAAGCGCAGCTCTGTAGGAACCGAGCTCCCTACCGAAATCGAATGGGCCAGAAAACACAAGCTTCTCTTCCGTATTCTGCTCGGTTTAGATGTACACGATGCACAAAGCCTTATGCAGCCACGGCCTCGCATCGGACGCTGACGCGGGGGCACGTGTTAGCATTTCTGCATGGTAGAAAGAACGCCGGAAAGAAGTCGCGAGCAAAAAATCACGGAGTACCTTCTCATGTGTCGCGACGACTACGTCAAGGACATGGCGGACTATTTAGGCATATACGAAAAGGCCGCCCAAGAAGGTTGGGGAATCTATGACAGTGGACTTAGCACCAAACATCTAGGCAATCTCGACAGTGGATACTTTGCCCCGACACGTGCGTGGTCGTATTTGGGGCTTGATGGATTCACCTCTGAGAAATTGGTGCAATACATCGTCGATTACCTGACAATTCCTGAGAACCGCGACAAGGAAATTCTCATTCTTGACGCGCTCGGACAAGGAAGACCGGGAACCGACTTGCGAAAACTTGTTCTTAAGCAACTTCCCTCAGCGCGTATCACAATACTTGCAAGTACCTTGACGCCGCGGCGTAATACCACAGAAGAAGTTCTAGAATTCAACGGGGACGCACTTTCCGACACGGATTCCATACCTTTGTTCCGTGAAATTGAAAAGCGAAAGGATACCGGTGCGGCATTTCTCGTTACTTTTTTTAGACCAGGAGGTGGCGTCAGTAAGTTTGGGGAAAATGCGTATGTGCAATACGCTTTATACAAACAACTTCGACGACTTTTTTCAGCGACAAGCCCGGGTGGCTTACTCTTTCTCCAATCACCATCGGATAATGAAGAGCTTGGCTTTCTCTACGAGCTACTAGAGCGCTACGGGGCCGAAAAGCTGCTTGTCCGTGGACAAGGCTCTGTCGGACTTTTGAAAAAAGATGCTTCCCTGTGCCCCGACGCAACGCTGCCTTTAGAACACGGAGAATTCTCTCTTCCCCCTGCCGAAGAACTGATGTCGAATCACGTGGACCTGCTAAAAGAGCACTGGAAGATTCCTTCAAGACTCGTTTGAAATATTGATTATCGTCTGGTATAGTGCCGTATGAATTCGCTGTCCATATTCAGGTCAGCTTCCCCAGAGACGCTAGAGGCGCTCGCCGAAGAGATGCGCGTGCGAAAGCAGACGAAGTTCATTCTCCTCTTTTCGATGGGGTCGCAATTCGATCACCTCATCGTGCAGCAGCTCGCGAAACTGGGCGTGTATGCTCTGGTTGCCGACCCCTCAGCTGTAAAAGCTGCCGACGTGAAAAAAGCCGCGCCTGCGGGCATCATTCTCTCGGGCGGCCCTGCGTCAGTCTTCAACGAACCACCACCATTTGATACGAAGATTTTCGACCTTGGTATTCCTGTTTTCGGCGTGTGCCTTGGATTCCAAATGATAGCGAAGCACGTCGGCGCCAAAGTACTTCCTGGCGAGCGCCGTGAATTCGGCGTGCATAAACTGTCGTTGAAAGGCAAAGACCCACTTTTTAAAGGCATAAAAACAGGAACGCCGGTACTTCACAGCCACGGCGACACCATTCACCCTTCAAAAAAGCTCACTATTCTTGGCAAGACAGACAATTCCCCAGTTTCAGCCGGCCGCGCGAAGCATCTGTGGGGCGTGCAATTCCACCCCGAAGTGACCGACAGCCGTGACGGCGGGAAAATGTTTGCCAACTTCTGCTTCGATATTTGCGGAATTACAGACCCATTTCCTGCACATTCCGCGGCACAGCAAAAGATAGAAGCGCTCAAAAAACAAATCGGAAACTCAAACGTAATCATCGCCATTTCCGGCGGTTCGGATTCGGCAGTTGTTGCGTATCTCTTGAAGCACGCGATGCATGGAGACGGGCTTTCAATATTTGGAGAGGCAAAATTGCGCGGCATTTACATTCGCGGCATCGACAGGCCAGATGACGAAGCGTATGTGCGAAAGTATTTTGGCAACGAGCCGTGGATTGAATTGAAGGTGGTGGACGCGACGCATGAATTTCTGCAGGTTCTTGGCGGAAAAACGCGCATGCGCGACAAACGCCTGGCGATGCGCGATGTGTACAAACAAGTTCTCGAGAAAGAAATCGAAAAATTCGAGGCTGATTTCGTGGCTCAAGGCACGCTCTATACCGACCTGCGTGAAAGCGGCCACGGCCACCAGACCGGCGCGCGTATTGCCGAAATCAAGGTCCATCACAACACGGGCATCGAATTTTCCGTGCCTGAGCTGCGCCCTTTGGAAGACTGCGTCAAAGACAGTGCCCGTGATATCGGACGCGACATTGGCGTTCCCGAAGATCTTCTCATCCGCCATCCATTTCCTGGCCCAGGGCTTGTCGTCCGCATAGAAGGCGAAGTCACTGCAGATTCGCTCCGTATCGCCCGCGCCGTCGACGGCATCTATATAGAAGAGCTGCGCAAATCAGGCCTCTACAACACGGTCTGGCAAGCAGGTGCCGTCGTTACTCGCTCAGAACACACCGCGACCAAAGGTGACGATGCCGCATCGGGAATTGTCGTCGCGCTCTGGGCAGTATGGAGTGTCAACGGCTTTACTGCGCGTTTTGCCCAACTTCCCTACGACTTTCTCGACGCAGTCTCTCGCCGCATAACCAACGAGGTTCGCGAAGTCGGCGCTGTGGTCTACCGCATATCGGACAAACCACCTACTACGATAGAGTGGGGATGAACCTCGTGGGACGAGGTTCAACGGCCGGAGCAGCTTGGCTGCGAGGCGGGTGAGAAAACGCTGTGCGCTTTCGCAAGGGCGGAGGCGCTTGGCGCCGAGCCGGGACCGCGCAAAATCGCAGCAGCGATTTATGTGTGGTCGCGCAAATTTTCAGCAGAAAATTATGTGTGACTGAGATAATTTGCCCTCTCAATAAATTAAGTATACTTACGCCTATGAGCAACGAAAAACCACCGAGCGGAGGGGACGGCGAGAAATTGAGGAACCGAGGGGGCGAAGAAGAAATGGGCAAGGTCTTCGATTTTCAAAAATTCCGAGAGAGGAAAGAGAAGCAAGCTCTGCCAGACCCAGACGAGCGAACGGTGCATATTTCCCCACCCGCGAACGACGAGATTGACCCTCGACTCCTGCCTTCTGCCGAAACCGTCCCAATGACAGCCGAAATCGGTCTAAACAAATTGCTTGCGGAGTACGAAGAGAAAATGAAACTGGCCGAGCCTCACATGGTGCGCGATTTCGTACGAGAATTTATAAGCGAAGCAAGCGGCATCGTCATCGAGAGCCGCCGACTCGCTCCTGGTGGCAACGTCCTCGGCGGATGGAACGAAACAGATAAAGTTCTTGCGAAACTTAAACGAGACACCGTAAGTTATCTAGACGGCAACATAGACTCATCCGCGAGCGAAAATATGACGCCGTACTATCGAAGTATTGGACTTACCGCAATGCATCGTGTTGTTAAAGCTATGAAATATGATCTCGCCGAAGCTGACAGATTGCGAAAGAAAGACGATGAGAAGCCGGAATATTAAGTTGCACCACGCTCTCTGCGTTTTGTCACCGGTGCAAACAACAAAAATATATTCTTGTCACCTTTGACACGATTTTTTTTCGAGGTGAAGTAGAGCAGGAAATGCGCCATAAAATCTTTTGTGTTTTCCCCGCGCTGTACCCGCTGCTCTCCACACCGTTCTCCACATGCTTTTCCCCAGTTTATGCATTGAATCCACAGGCAGTGTCAATCTTGCAAAAAAATATTGCGTGATACCTTTCGTATGTCGGTGAGAAATTTGTGTGCAGAAATGCAACGTCAAATTTCTTCCGCAGATGTTTGTCTCATTAATCAAGCGTGCTCGCGATTCATATACTGCTTCGTTCTTCTTTCGGGAGTCAAAGATCGAAAGAAGCAGTACAAAAAATCGCGAGGCGGATTCTCTAGGGTCGGTAGTCCGACACGCGCGCGATAAGAAAAGTTAGTAGTAACTTTTTTTGGTTGGCAAAAATTGTCGAGGCATCGCCTCGCAATTGCAACGACAAACATACAACTCCTAAGTAAGAATATGGAACCTCATCAGTCTTTCATAGTACGTGCGCATACTTACTTGCATTGCTATCGGTGTGGTCGATTCATCGGAGCGCAAAGCAAACCTCAACACACTACAAATAATTAGGGATTATGAGTAACAAAATAAACAGTATGCAATTACTTTCTTCACGCGTTCTCATGAGTTTGGGAATGATTGTGTTTGTAGGTGCGCTCGCAGCAGGTGCTACAGGCGCATTCTTTTCAGACACAGAAACGTCTACTGGCAACACGTTTGCCGCAGGCGC
>CAYIDY010000041.1:0-6478 GCA_964362305.1 uncultured Candidatus Saccharibacteria bacterium
GGTGAATACGTTCTCAAGCCTTGTACTCACCGCCCGTCAACTCAGGGAAGTTGGGCGTGCCCGAAGCACACGTTTATCGTGTACCAAGGCAAGCTCAATGACAAAGAGTAAGTCGTAACAAGGCACGGCTAGCGGAAGCTGGTCGTGGATTCATTCAAAATTGAAGGTCTTATCCTCCGGGAAAAAGACCGTCGTCGATTTGAACATCTCGATCGAGTGTTCAAGGGAAATGGCATTCATCCATAAATGATGCCTGGCATTCTGGGAAGACAGAAGGACAATGGACAGAACAACAGAGTGTGTATTTCGTACAAGCTATTCAATCTCAAAACCAAAAACCGCCCGTAATGGGCGGTTTTTGGCTATCTGTCTTAACCTTGTCTTAAAGAGTAGCAGGCATATACTTAGGGTCATGGCCAACAAGAAAATAGAAACCAAAGCGGCTTCTTCGGGGGCTTATGGACAACCAAAATTTCCATATGCATACACGCCGACCTCACTCGATCGCCTGCTTTCAGTAATTGTAGATAAGCCGCGACCAGATAAAATTAACCCCGACCTACTTAAGGCTTGGGGCTTTAAGAACTCGAATGACCGACGCAACATCACTGTACTAAAGTTATTAGATTTACTGGACTCAAGTGGAGTTCCCAATCAGAATTATCTCGACTACAAAGATCCAGTGAAAGGACCGGAGGCACTAGGTCGACAAATCAAGAAAATTTATGATCAGGTATTCAAAACCGTCTCTGACATTAAGGATCAGGAGCAGTTGAGAAGCTTCTTCAATTCCTACGGAGGTGGTGGTGAGTCAGTCGTAAAGCTGCAAATTCTTACCTTTAAATCACTCGTGAGTCATGCGACATTTGGCGCATCCGACCCGTTAAGTGGGGACATAGAGGGTTCGGGCGGACAAACGAGACAGGAAAAAATAGGCGGAGGCTCTCCGTCGGGAGTTCCTGCGGTGCGTATTGATTTACATATACATCTGCCCCAAGGACAGTCAAAAACAGACTACGAGTCGATACTGGAAGGGATTGCCAAACATATTTACGGCAGAAGTATATGAGTATTGGGATCCAGGCAGAGATACTATCTGGGCTCGTGCATCTGCAAAAAACCGAAGAAGCATCTTCTTTACCTGTTGAGCCACTGACTATAACCAAAGCACTCCAGGAGTTTTCGGAGTGTGTTCGTTATCTTAAAACTCGCCGCTCGAAAGGGGCGGTCATAAATCTTGAGTCGGAGGCGGACGTTCAAGATGTGGTTTTCTTGATGCTTCGTCCTTGGGTGCACGATTTAGTTCCAGAGAATCCGACAGGAAAGACTGCAAATAGATACGCTCTTGGTGATTTTTTTTCGAAGTCTGCGAAAACAATAATTGAGGTGAAATTTATTCGCGAAAAAGAACACGGAAAAGAAATCATTGGCGAGCTTAGTGAAGACATCGAACTATACCGCGACCATTGCGACCACTTAATTTTCTTCATCTTTGACCCTGATTCAAATATTCCTGATGGTGATGCACTTAAACGGGCAATAACGGTAGAACGAATGTATGCTGGGAAACGACTACACTGCCAGCTAATAATTCGACCGTAGGAATTTTAACGTGGTGCTTTTGATATACTGACGCCTATGAACACACAACCCAAGAATACGATTTGCCTCTGGTACGAAAGGGATGCGAAGGCAGCAGCAGAATTTTATGCCGCTACGTTTCCTGATAGCAAAGTAGGCAATATACAGAAGGCCCCCTCTGATTACCCAGGCGGGAAGGCGGGCGACGAGTTGGTAGTGGAATTTACCGTGTGCGGAATTCCGTGTATCGGCTTAAACGGCGGCACATCCTTCAAGCAGAGCGAGGCATTTTCCTTCCAGATCATGACAGAAGACCAGGAAGAGACGGATAAGTACTGGAACGCGATAGTGGGAAATGGGGGTGAGGAGAGTCAGTGCGGCTGGTGCAAGGACAAGTGGGGAGTGTCGTGGCAGATAACGCCGAGGACACTCGTTGAAGCTTGGAATGCCGGAGGCGAGGAATACAAGCGTGCCTTCGAAGCAATGCTGACAATGCAAAAAATAGACGTGGCTGCTATTGAGGCGGCACGGAAAGGCTAGTAGACTGGTAGGAATGGCCATCATAAACCCTTGGATAAATTTTAACGGCAATGCCGAAGAGGCGTTTACTTTTTATAAGTCTGTATTTGGCGGAGAATTCGGGCCGATTCAACGCTTCAAAGACGTACCCGGCTTCGAAGTGTCTGAAAAAGAAGCCAATAAAATAATGCGCATCACATTGCCTATCGGCAGTGCGGTGCTTATAGGCAACGACGTCCCGGCAATGATGGGCCGCGTGAGCGAGGAAGAGAATCGCTCGAAGATTAAGGTCAGCGCTGAAAGCAAGGAAGAAGCGGAGAGGATTTTCAACGGACTCTCCGAATATGGCACAGTGGAAATGCCTGGGGAAGACAATGGCGAAACGTATTTCGCGATGTTCAGAGACAAATACGGCATCGAGTGGATAGTGGAATTTGACCCGAACGTGTAGCAAAAAACTGATATGGGATTCTTCGACTTTTTATGGGGCAGGGACAAGAAGCGCGAATCGCAAGATGCGTCATCGGGCTATGTTCCAGGAGTGGCTGATGACAATGATGCAGACTCAGATGGTGCCGATGGAGGTTCCGACGCCGGCGGTGGAGATGGCGGGGGAGGAGGGGGTGATGGTGGCGGGGCTTAAACACGGCAACTAAATCGCTCGGTCGCTGATATTTATTTCCGTAATATTTTCTCCATCGCTCTGCCTTTTGCCAGCTCGTCGATGAGTTTGTCCGTGTAGCGGATTTCTTGCATCGTTTTCTCTTTGATGTCTTCTACTCTCACGCCGCAAATTGTGCCAGTAATCAGACGCCTGGAAGGGTTCATGCGAGCCTTTGCATAGAAGGTTTGGAGGTCGGTCTTTTTGGCGATATGTGCCTTTAGTGCTTTCTGGTCGTAGCCGGTAAGCCATTGGATAACCTCGTCAACTTCTTTTTTTGTGCGTCCCTTTCGCTCTACTTTTTTCACGTACAGGGGGTAAATACTCGCAAAGCTGTATGCGTAGACGCGCTTCAGTGTCTTCTCATCTGTTTTCATAGTTGGTTTTGCTCGTCTAGCATTCTAACATTTTCAGTGTACATTAATTCTATGAAGCGAGCCTCTATGATATTCATGCAGGCGGTCCTTGTGGCGCTCGGCCTCGCTGTGTTTGCCCTTTTGCTCTGGGAACCATGGGTTGAAGGCGTGAATGCAAACGCGACAACGCTCGGAGACATATATTTCGACGACCCGTTCTTAGTGTACATATACTTCTCATTTACCTCTGTATTCGTGGGGCTCTATCATGCGTACAAGATTTTGAGCTACATCCGACGCGGTGAAGTATATTCGCAGAAGTCGGTGTGTGCACTGCGCACGATAAAATACTGCGCATTTTCTTTTGCCGGTTTTATCTTTGCCGCCGTTGCTTTTCTCATGCTATTTAATAGCGGAGAAGACGACATTGCCGGCGGCGTCGCCATCGGCCTCTTTATGATTGTCACTGCCACCACTTTCGGCATCGTAGCCGGACGGTTTGAGCGAAGCATCTCGAAGAGAATACAGACGACATAAACTGGTGTGGTACCATTTGCGCATGAATGACGTGAGCTTTCCTGATGAGGAGAAGATGCAGCTCGATGCTGCCGTGCAAATTGCAGGGAAAAAAGTATCTCCGACATCGCAGTCCTTGATGCGGCAGGGATTTGCAAAGAGTCCAAAGCAGGCGCAGGCGGTACTCACCATCATTTTTATTCTGACGTTGGTTGCGAGCGGGTATCTTCTCTACATATCGAAAGAATTTCAACCGAAGCCAAAACCGGTTGAGAAAGACCCCTATACACGACCGATTCCGGGACAACGCTAGTATGCGACGCGGCTTTACACTTGTTGAACTTCTGGTGGTTATTGGGACCATTGGGCTCATGTCTACGCTTCTTCTTGCGAGCATGAGCACGTATCGGGTGCGCGCACGCGATGCCGTGCGCTTGAATGACATACGGCAGGTGCAGAATGCACTTGAAATATATTATGTGACGAACAAACGATATCCGGTCTGTGCGGGAGGCAGCTTTTGCGACGTTGACTGTGGAAGCGGGCTCAATTCTGACGGGTACGACGGTTCTTTCTATGAGGACATCTCGACGCACCTCACCTCAAACTATTTTCCGCGCATCCCGCCAAAATTGAACAACATCTGCCTCTGGTATTGGGGTGACCCGGGTGGCCAGCGATACATCATTACATTCAAGCCTGAGTCGGATTCAAGCGTTTCAGAAAATCAGGGGAATCAGGGGTGCTATGAGGATGGCGGCCCGTGGTACTGCGTGGGTCATGATGGGCCGATTAGTGGAGGTATATAGGACCTCGAAAATGGCGAATTTCGTTGTCGGACTGCGCAAAATAATGCTCACAATACGCTCGGTATTGCTCGCATCATTTTGCTTGCCCTCCTAGAACTGCATCCATTTTCGAGGTCCTATAAAAGTGGCAAGCTCGTGGCATTTTTGCTACCATGTCGCGAATGCGCGCGTAGCTCAGTGGTAGAGCAACCCTCTGATAAGGGGTAGGCCGAAAGTTCAATTCTTTCCGCGCGCACAAAAGACGAAATGACCTGCTGGGGGCAGGTCTTTTCGCTTTTGTGCGAGACGGAGCGGGATCCACATCAGCAGATGTGGTCGCGAGTCAGGGCCGTAGAATTTTCCGAGCGACGGCGAGGAAAATATCTATGGCCACAGGAGCTGTGCGAGCCGGAGCGATGTCGCGTAAGTATGCGCGACCGCGAGGCAGAGCCATGCCGGTTTGTACACGGTGCGAACATTCGTAAATCAAAATCGGCAGTATCATAATCTCGTCGCATCAAGCTCGTGAGAAACGAGCGTGCGCTGGAGGATTGGCGATGCAAATCTCAACCTTCGATGGACGCTCTTTCTTTGCGACTCAGGTGGTGGACGAACAATGTCCACGGTGCGAGAAGCAGTTCAAAGAGGGCTGCGCACTCGAGCCGTGGCTCGACGCTGACGGACAGCGCGTTGCTGTTCACAAGGGCTGCTCGCAGCCGACTGAGGTCGAGGAGACCGAGTGTTCCGACAGGGAGGCCTCATAAGCCGCCCTGTCTTATTTGAGGTGAGTGCGTTATGCTTCTCAAACATGAACTACCACGTGGTTGGAGGAAAGAAACTTTCGGGAAAGGTTGCGACGAATACATCAAAAAATGCAGCGGTGGTACTTCTTGCCGCGTCGCTTTTGAATAGGGGAAAGACAACACTGAAGCGAATGCCGCATATCGAGGAAGTGAATCGTCTTATCGAAGTGATGCGCAGTATCGGCGTCGGGATTGAGTGGAAGGGCGACGACATGGTCATTACGCCACCAAAGGCATGCCAACTCGAAAGTATTGACCGCGCTGCCGCCCAAAAGACGCGCTCTATCGCAATGTTCATCGGCCCCTTAGCGCATTTGTGCGGCTCATTTGATTTGCCAGCGCCAACAGGATGCGATTTGGGCAAGCGCTCGCTCGGAAGTCACATTGATTCACTTGCGCGACTTGGCATCGCGATTTCCGGCGACGAAGAAAATCATACGTACCATGTGGAAGTGGGCAACAAGAGTCCTGCGGAAATAGTGATGTATGAAGCATCGGACACCGGCGTTGAAAATGTGCTGATGGCCGCCGCAAAGACACCAGGCACGACGACAATTAAATTTGCGAGTGCGAACTACATGGTGCAAGACCTCTGCGTCTTCCTTGAGACTTGTGGCGTGACGATTGAGGGAATTGGAACCTCAACACTTGTAGTGCACGGTATTTCCGAAATCAATAAAGATATTGTCGGGTACCCAAGCGAAGACCCGATTGAATCAATGTTTTTTATCTCACTCGCCGCGACAACAGGTTCTGAAATTACCATCGAGCGATGCCCGATAGATTTCGTCGAGCTCGAGCTCTTTACTCTCGCGCATATGGGGCTCACTTATGACTTGGGGCCGGTGTATGTAGCAGATAATGGACGCACGAAATTGTGCGATGTGACGGTGCGCGCATCGAAATTGCACGCGCCTCCCGAGAAAATCGCGCCGCGTCCGTACCCTGGCATCAACATCGAAAATGTTCCTTTCTTTGTGCCGGTTGCAACACAAGCAGAAGGGGAGACGCTGATTCACGACTGGGTGTACGAAGGCAGGGCCAAACACTACATGCTTATGCAACGCTTGGGTGCCAACATGGAACAGCTCGATCCACACCGCGTTGTCGTAAAGGGCCCAACGAAACTGCATGGCGCAGAAATACAAGCGCCACCGGCGCTGCGCCCCGCAACCATTCTCCTCATCGGCATGCTCGCGGCGGAAGGCGAATCAATGCTTCGCGATGTCTATCCGATCAACCGCGGTTATGAGC
>CAYIDY010000042.1:0-6304 GCA_964362305.1 uncultured Candidatus Saccharibacteria bacterium
GTGGGCCCGCATAAAGTATATGGACAGAGCACGACGCGGCTTCGAAATAGGAAGAAAGTTTATCGAGAAACTCGTCCTCTCCAAGCGCCATCAGCTCAATGAGCTTATGGACTACGAACTCGACGATGTGCATAATCCTACATCGGCTTCTCTCCACATGGAAAGGAGTGAATCTCCTCTTTTTAAAAAAGGGACACTCATTAGCGACGGGCTTAAAAAAATGGCTCGCGCGTTGGAAAACGACACTATACTAAAAAACGTCACGATGGTGACGGTGGCGTCAGGCTATGTGAGTCGTCAAAAAGAAAAGTTTGAACGATGGGGATTTGTTATAGATAACAATCATCCTCGCGCTAAGGAGCAGCTAAACGCCTACCGACGGGGTCTACGAAGAGATGAGTGGGGGAATAGCAATGTTGACGAGCAAGATTTTGACAGAGAGCCGGCATTTGCCTGGACTACAAAAGAAAACTTTATCTCTGTGTTCGGCGCGAAGGATGCTGAAAGTCACACATAAAGACTACCGCGTGGCGGACTGCTTTCGACTGTTAGAGCGTCGTACCACCGGAGCAGTCTACTGCCATTTAATTTCCTTATTTCTCCTCCAATATGTCATCTGACGTCGCGCATACTGCCAAATTTCTTTTTCAAGCTCGTCGAGCATTTCCTGCTTCGATATTTTCTTTTGCAGATATCGCGCGAGAAATCGGTATTCAAGGCCCAGTGCCTGCATACGCTTATACGTGAGCCCCGATTTGTGCATTCGCTCAGCTTCAGCGACCATGCCATTCTTGATGCGAGCGTGTAAGCGACTATGAATATTCTTTTTTAAAATATCATCACTCGGCTTTAGACCTATCCATTCAACATCGTAAGGACTAGGTACATTTTCCGCTTTAGGGACACGACCAAGCGCTGTAGCTATTTCGATAGCGCGAATAAGTCGAACTGGATTCTTGCGGTCAATAGTTCTCGCTCGCGTGGAATCGAGCCCTTGCAATATGCTCGCTAGATCCGGTGCGCTTCTGTTTTCGAGCTTTGCACGCAACTCAGTATTTATCGGCACCTCCGGCAGTGCAATTCGTCCTAAAAGAGCGTCTATGTAAAATCCGGTGCCACCACAGATTATCGGGAGTTTATCGCGAGCGGTAATGTCGTCGATAGCTTTTCGCCCCATGGTTACAAAATCATGTGCAGTAAATATTTTTTTTGGTGATGCGACGTCGAGCATGTGATGGGGCACACCCTGCATCTCTTTTTTTGTCACTTTACCGGTACCGATATCCAATCCTTTGTATACCTGGCGAGAATCGGCAGAGATGACCTCCCCGCCAATTTTCTTGGCAAGTTCTATAGCATAAGCCGTTTTACCCGAAGAGGTAGGACCCACAATTACGATTATTTTATGCCTCATTTGTGCCACAGTACCTAGAACTTAATATATATCAATGAAGCAAGAATAAGTGTCTTGGCCAAGAGCTCGTTTTGATTCCGACGAATCAAAACTCCTCTCAGCCCTGCTCGCGCATCCCCGCGTGCTCGCAGGGCCCCAGCGCTCACTTTCAAGTCTCTCTTCCGGCAAAAACTGTAATCGCCGAAAGCGCAGCTTTCGGCTCAACAGATTTTAGTGCCGGAAGAGAGACTTGAACTCTCAAGGGGTTGCCCCCGAACGATTTTGAGTCGTTTGCGTATACCATTCCGCCATTCCGGCATTCTCAGAGAGTCTACCTGTTTTTTATTGCAGTTACAAACGGAGTGGTATAATTCGACGCATGGCAGATTTACACGAAGCGCAGCCGTACGACTCGATATATTGGGTCGAAGTAGAGCGCATTAGTCCGAACCCTTTTCAGCCGCGTAAAGTTTTCGATGAAATGGCGCTCCAATCTCTTTCTGAATCAATAAAACAATACGGCGTCTTGCAGCCTTTGGTTGTTACGCGCAAAGAAATAGTTCAGCCGGGCGAGGGAATTCGTGTTGAGTATGAATTGATTTCGGGAGAAAGACGTCTGCGCGCATCGAAGATTGCCGGGCTTTTCCAGGTGCCCGTTGTTGTGCGTCATTCGGAAGATACCGACCGCATGAAGCTGGAACTTGCGATCATTGAAAACCTGCAGCGCGAAGATTTGAACCCAATCGACCGTGCAAAAGCGTTTAAGCGGCTTGCCGACGAGTTTGGGCTCAAGCACATCGACATTGGAAAGCGTGTGGGGAAGAGTCGTGAATACGTGTCTAACTCTCTGCGCATTTTGATGTTGCCGCAGGAAATGCAAGATGGCCTTGAGAAGGGAGATATAAACGAAGGACACACGCGTCCGCTCCTTATGCTCATCGATAGGCCCGAAGAACAGCGAACGCTGTTTAGAGAAATCATAGAGCGCCGTCTCACCGTGCGTGATACAGAGCAATTGGCGAGACGCGTCGCTATAGAACGTGTCCGAAAAACCGACCAAGTGTCGCCGGATTTAATTCATCTTGAAAAGCAGTTGACGGAAAAATTGGGAACGCGCGTCCGCATCGAGAAAAAGGACAAAGGTGGAAAGGTTACTATCGACTTTTTCTCTCCAGAGGACTTGGCACACTTGTGTATGGTTCTTGCGACACAGGAGGCGGGAGTTGTATCACCGGCCGTTTCTACGCCACTAGAGAGCGTGGATGTCTCAGGTCCAATGCCCGGAGCGTTAGGTGCTCAACCCGTTGACGCTGATGCTCCAATCGTCCAAAAAGAGGAAGAAGAGTCAGTCGATGATTTGTATTCAGTAAAGAATTTTACGGTCTAGCGCCTCTCCATTTCGGCAAGCGCCGAACGAATCATCTTTTTTGCCATTGTTGTTTTTGCGATATCTACCCATTTTCGTGATGGTTTTGCTGAAGGTTTGGTGATGACTTCCACTAAATCCCCATTGCGAAGCACCGAATCGAGTGACACCATCTTTCCGTTCACTTTCGCTCCTGCCATTTTGTTCGCCACTTCAGAGTGAATAGCGTACGCAAAATCAATCGGAGTCGCACCGAGTGGCAGGTCTATGACGTCATTTCTTGGCGTGAAGACGAATACACGATGACTGAAAAAGTCGCTTTTCAGTGATTCGAGATACTCTTCAGAGCCATCATTGTCGTGCGCTTTCGCGAGGTCTTGAACCCACGAGGGTACACTTCTAACACTGACCTTTGGACCTTCGGTGCTTTGCAGTTCTGGTGTTTTACGACGAAAGCCAGGCAAGGAGACACTCGGCAAGAACTGTCGAATCCACTCAAGACTGCCACCACTCGGCGCTCCTTTGGCAAAACCCTGCCCCTCTTTGTAGGTTAGATGCGAGGCGATACCGAATTGTGCTTCTCGATGCATCGCTTCAGTACGAATTTGAATTTCCAACGCGCCGCCATCGCCGGTAAAGAGTGTCGTGTGAATGCTTTGGTAACCGTTTGGCTTTGGAAACGCAATATAGTCTTTGATTTTTCCCGGCACCGGGCGCCAATGGCGGTGAGCGACTCCGAGCGCCGAGTAGCAGTCTGCCACCGTAGGAACAATCAAACGCAACGCGAGTATGTCGTATATATTGCTCATGTCCCAGTCTTTTCGCTCGAGTTTTCTGAAGAGGCTATATTCGCCCTTCATGCGCGATTCAGTACGGAACGTCGTTATGCCCGCTTCAGCGAGTTCTCGCTTGAGGTCCCGCTCGGCTTTAATGAGACGATCTTCTGTCTCAGTCTTCCTTTCCTTTAAAAGTTCCTGCACCCGTTTGTATTCCTCAGGAAAGACATGGGGAAATGCCGCGTCCTCGAGTTCAGTTTTTACAACACTCATACCGAGTCTATCAGCGATAGGCGCATATATTTCAAGTGTCTCAAGCCCAATACGTTTTCGTTTCGCTTCGGGCACGTGCACGAGTGTTTTTGCATTGTGCAATCGGTCCATCAATTTAATGATAAGGACGCGAATGTCCTGTGCCGTTGCGGCAAAAAGGCGACGCAAACTTTCTGTATGTCTCTCGAGTCCGCGGTAGCGCAGCGCACCGAGTTTGGTAACTCCCCGGACGAGGTACACAACCTCGGGACTAAATTCTGTTTCCAAGACAGCGGCTGAAACGCCGGCATCTTCCATGGTGTCGTGCAAGAGCCCTGCGGCGACAGTGTCGGCATCCATGCCGAGCTGCGCAATGGAATAGCCTACCTCAGCGACGTGAAGAAAATATGGTTCTCCTGAATAGCGCGTCTGAGTTTCGTGCACCTTTTTGGCAAACTCGTACGCCTTCGTTACGAGCGCGACGCCCTTCGTGTCTTTACTGGAAAGCACACCCAAAACGTCAGAAAGTGGACGTATATCGGCCATACATCTCAATAGTACGCGTCTTTCGCGTTTTGGAAAGTTGAAGATTACTTCGACTCTCCGAGCTTATGCGGATTATGATTCTGACAGGTCTTTTTAGAGCATCGCTCAGGTATCGTTTTTGTTCCCAGCATCATAAGGCTTCCACATTCTTTGCAGATGGCGCCAGTAGGACGAGCTTTAATTGCGTTCTTACAATCAGGGTAGCGTGAGCATGAAAAGAATGGGCCGAAGCGGCCACGGCGCTCAACCATCTCGCCCTCCTTACAGGCCGGGCACGCGACGCCCGTTTTTGATTTTGCTTCTTCCTCAGGGTCCTTTTTCACAAACTTGCATTTGGGAAAGTTTGAGCACGCAATGAACATGCCAAACCGTCCCTCGCGCTGCATGAGTTTTCCATCTTTGCACTGAGGACACGCTTCGCCTAAATCTTTTGGCGGAGCAATTTCCGATCCGTCTTCCTTGCGCGCTCCCAAGCATTCGGGGAATCGCGCACAGCTCATAAAACGGCCATTTCGCGAGAGTTTATATACCATCGCTCCTTGGCAAAGCGGGCAGGCGAATTCCTTTGGCGCATCGCCCATATTTGTAATTTTTGCGATTTTGTTCTTGCTCTTGACCGCCTTAGTGAAGGGTCCGTAAAAGTCTTTCAATGTTTTTTCATACTTGAGCGTACCCGCAGCTATTTCGTCGAGCTGATTTTCCATTTCTGCGGTAAATGTGTCGGATATGTAATCCTTGAAATGCTCTTCTATAAAAGAAGAAACTACATCGCCCGTGTGCGTGGGGATGAGTGTACGACCTTGCTTCTCGACGTAGCCGCGAGTGTCGAGCGTGGAAATGATGGACGCATACGTAGAAGGGCGACCAATACCGCGCTTTTCGAGCTCTTTCACTAACCCTGCTTCTGAATATCGTGGCGGCGGTTGCGTCTCCTTTTCTTCCGTCTTTGCCTCGATGAGCGTGAGTGGATCTTGAGCAATTACTTTCGGAAGCTCGACATCTTCACCGCGTGCGCCGGGATCTGCCTTAAGCCATCCATCAAACAAAACGCGAGAGCCGTTTGCCGTAAAATCCGGAATAGTGCTGCCTTCCACATTGGTAACAATTTTCGTTCGAAGTACTTTGGCGTCAGTCATCTGGCTCGCCATTGTTCGGGCCCAAATAAGTGCGTACAATTTTTTCTGATCTTCGTTGTGTCCGGCAACTGCTTTGTGCGCGTTGGTAGGGCGCACGGCCTCATGCGCTTCCTGCGCAGACTTCGATTTAGTTTTGTACACACGCGTCTCGACGTAGTCTTTTCCAAATTCGTCCTCGATGACATGTGCAATTTGTGTGACTGCCTCTTTCGCGAGATTCGTTGAGTCGGTACGCATATAGGTGATGAATCCCGCTTCGTACAATTTTTGTGCTGCTTTCATCGTGCGAAATGGGGCAAATCCGAGTCGAGTGGATGCCACCTGCTGTAGGGTAGATGTTGTGAATGGAGCACGCGGAGCACGCTTCTGTTCGGTTTCTTCAAGTGCAACCACGTGCCAGTTTTTTGATTGTGCCGCTTCGTAAATTCGTTTCGCCTCATTCTCATCGCGCGGCTCTTCCGTGCAAGTCACCGTAAATTGCTCGTCTTTTTTGGTTTTAACATCGGCGCTCAAGACCCAAAATTTTTCGGGCACGAATGCGCGGATTTCGCGCTCTTTCTCCATGATAATGCGTAGTGCCGGAGACTGTACGCGACCTGCAGAAAGCCCATAACGCACCTTCTTCCAAATAAGTCCTGACAAATCATAGCCGAAGAGCCTGTCTAGAACGCGGCGAGCTTCTTGCGCGCGAACCAACTCTTCATCGATTTTGCGAGGGTGCGCAAGCGCTTCCTGCACTGCATTCTCAGTGATTTCGTGAAAGACGATGCGTTTTGGTTTTTTGATGCCGATTGTCTCTGCGAGGTGCCATGCAATTGCCTCACCTTCACGATCG
>CAYIDY010000043.1:0-5521 GCA_964362305.1 uncultured Candidatus Saccharibacteria bacterium
CGCTGAAACGGCGCAATTTATTTTGGTTGCCTCAACCCTGCTGCTCATAAAGTCGCGCACCTTATTGCCGCCCGTCGATCTCACTCAAGAAGAATCGCAGTCCATTCACGAACTTGAAAAGAGACTCGCGCGCTATGCGATTATACGTAGAGCCGCGAAAGCAATGCGTGGACAGTGGGGGGTTGCGCCGCTTTCATTTCCGCGTCGGCAACCCCGCCCTGAATACACCGGCGGGCGCATAGCTTCGTTCAATCCCGGAGAAGCTGCCGTAGCAACTATTCAAGCAGCAACAGCGCGACTCGTCTCACTCTTGCCGAAAGTTGAGAAATTGGCCGAGGCAACGGTGGCGCCACTGCTTGCACTTGAAGACGTGATGCGCGATTTAAAAGAGAGACTCACTCGCTCTATTAGGACATCTTGGAAAGACATGACCCAATCCTCCAGTAAGCACGATATGATTGTGCATTTTCTCGCCGTTCTTGAACTCGTGCGTCATGGAAGCCTGAGTGCAACTCAGGACAAACTTTTTAGTGATATTCTTCTTGAGACCGAAAGCTTAGGGGCTCCGAAATACTAACGAACCATGCCACAAAACCAGCTACCACTTGCAGACCTCGCTTCACGCGCACAAGCACTCCTTTTCGCGGAAGGGGATTCGCTCACGATAAAAAAACTAGCACAACTCCTTGAGTGTGAGCCGTCAGTCCTTCTACAGGCACTTGCTGAACTTAAAGAAAAACTTATTGGAACAGGACTCACTGTTGTACAGACCGAACTCGAGGTCGCTCTCGCGGTTGCGCCAGAAACCGGAGACACCGTTCGTGCCGCTCGCGCGAAAGACGCTTCTCGGGACATTGGCGATGCTGGCCTAGAAGTTTTAGGGATTCTTCTCTATGAGGGTCCTTCAACCCGTGCAGACATCGACTACATTCGTGGCGTAAATTCAACCTCCACATTGCGCGCCCTCCTTTCGCGAGGGCTCATAGACCGCGTAGGAAACCCCCTGGATGGCCGAGAGTACCTCTACCAGCCCACTGTAGAGCTCCTAGCGCACCTGGGGGTGAGGGAGGCGCGCGAGCTGCCCGAATATGCTACAATCGCCACCGAATTGGCCACTTTTAAGGCTTCTGCCAAAGCGCAGGATGTCTTTCAAGCGTCGGGAGAGGCGCCCGGCCAGGTATGAGACACTTTTCTTTCTATGGATCCGCAGCAAGAACTTTCGCAAGCGCCAGTTACAAATATTCCAACTCCTGAAATAAAGGAGGCGCTCTCTGCACAGTCTGATTCGGCGCACAAATTTCCAGTACACTTTTCGCTCGCGCTTGTCATAGCCACAGGAGCAGTGTATGGCTTTCTTGCGCTTCAAAGTCCATCGGTCGCGATTTCGCAGACCCAACCTGCAGCGGTCGTCGCCTCAGTGCCAAATCCTTTTGATACTCTAGCGCTCGAGGCACAGAGCGCGTTCGTCATAGATCTTTCCGAGAACAAAATTGTGCACGCAAAAAACGCAGATGCCCAACTCCCGTTGGCTTCACTCACAAAAGTCATGCTGGTGCTTGCTGTTGGTGACGTCCTCTCGCCGGAAGACTTCGTAACTATTTCGGGAGATGCCGTCGGCCGAGGCGAAAGGGGAGGCCCTGCGGAAGGAGAAGTATGGCGCGTGAAAGACCTCATCGATTACACCCTCGTTGTCTCGTCTAACGTCGGAGCAGAAGCGCTGGCTGAAGCGGCGAACGAACCGCTGCGCGCGCGCTTTGCACAGGCACCCGAAGACGGAGCGGCCGTCTGGCGCATGAATATGCTCGCGAAAGAACTCGGACTAACAAAAACGTACTTCTTGAATCCGAGTGGCCTCGATATTAGCCCGACACAGCCGAGCGCCATGGGTAGCGCACGTGATGCGACAATTCTGTTGGCCTATGCGTTTAAAACGAATCCAAGCGAGTTCGCGGCAACCAGTCAGTCTCTTCTCACCGTTGGCCCTCAAGATGGCCCTATCGTCGTTGTTCAAAACACAAATGACGCCATAGCCCAAATTCCTAGCCTGCTAATGGGCAAAACAGGGTTCACCGATTTGGCTGGCGGGAATCTCGGCATAGTCTTCACTGGTGCCTCGAACCATACCTTCGTTGCGACGGTATTGGGCTCCAGTCAAATGGGTCGATTCTCCGATATTCTCGCGGTAACCGAGACTGCAGCACGCTAAAAAAGAGCTACAATTACTTCCATGTCAGAAACCGTTCGCGTCTTGATTCCCGCCGTTGCAGCATTCATCGTCGGCATCGGTATTACGCCGATTTTGACTCACTATTTATTTAAATACAAAGCATGGAAGAAAAAGCCCGGGAAGCACGGACTCGATGGGGCTACTGCAGACGAGTTCAATCGCTTACACGAAAAGAATGAGGTCCGTGCACCACGCATGGGTGGCATCGTCGTGTGGGGAAGTGTCCTCATCACCATCATAGGCATCGCTATATTGTCAGTACTCTTTGACAGTAAAAACATGGACCTCCTGAACTTTTTGAGCAGAAGTCAAACATGGATTCCGCTTGTCGCACTTATGATTGGAGCAATCGCAGGGCTTATAGATGACTTTTACACAATTCGCGACACCGGAGAAGGTATTCCGCTTAACGTGCGACTCTGGATTGTCGTGCTTCTCGCCGGGATTTTAGGATTCTGGTTTTACGCTAAACTTGACGTCTCATCTGTAAACATACCTTTTGCCTCGCCGCTCGAATTAGGTTGGCTTGTGATTCCTTTTTTCATATTACTTTCACTCGCCGTTTATGCTTCTGGAGTCATAGATGGCATCGACGGTCTTTCTGGTAGCGTGTTTATTTCTATCTTTACTGCATATGCCATTATCGCGTTTGCACAGAACCAAATAGACCTCGCCGCATTCACCGCATCCATAGTTGGCGGACTGCTTGCCTTCCTCTGGTTCAACATTCCGCCGGCCCGCTTTTACATGAGTGACACCGGCACGATGGCGCTTACTCTGGCTCTCGCCGTGATTGCGTTTATGACTGACAGTTTGGGCGACGGATTTGGCATTGCAGCGCTCCCCGTTGTTGGAGCACTGCTCGTCGTTACGGTCGCATCCAACATCTTGCAGGTCATTTGGAAGAAAGTATTTGGACGAAAATTGTTGCGAGTAGCTCCACTCCATCACCACTTCGAAGCCATCGGATGGCCGGGCTACAAAGTAACCATGCGGTATTGGGTGCTCTCGATAATTTTTGCGTTTCTGGGCGTCATTCTCGCGCTGTCCGCTCTCTAGCTCCCTATGCGTTTTTTGAATATCGACAAGCCGCTCGCCCTAATTATTGCGCTTCTTGTTGCAAGTGGCGTGTTTGTGTTTGTTTCTGCGGCTTTTGGACTGGTCGCTCGTGGCGGAGGGCATATTTCTTCAGTCGTATTCAGTCACCTCGTCATGGGACTCGGCCTCGGAACTGTCGCGCTTTTTATTACGATGACAGTTGATTACAAGAACTGGAGGTCACTTTCACCGTATCTGTTCGGTGCCGCTATCATCGCAACCGCCCTCGTGTTCGTGCCTGGTCTTGGTTTCGAACATGGTGGCGGTAGACGCTGGATAGACCTGGGATTTGGAACACTTCAGCCTTCCGAGACGCTCAAAATTGCGGTCGTGCTCATACTTGCTGCGCTGTTTGCAACCATGCGTGAAGAAAGCGCTTCCTGGCGAGGACTCGGTGGTTTCGCCGCGGTCATGCTCGTGCCTGCGGCACTCCTCATAGCGCAACCCGATATTGGAACTCTGGGAATTGTTTTTCTTTCGGGATTTGGCGTCTTTATAGCTGCAGGTGCACGGTGGCAACAAATAGGGGCAATCGTACTTGGCGGACTTCTCATGCTTGCAACATTGATTGCACTTCGGCCGTACATGCTTGACCGCGTACTTACGTTTCTAGACCCGGCTGCCAATCAACATGCCGAAGGGTATCAAATCAAGCAGTCACTTATTGCGATCGGCTCAGGGGGATTCTGGGGCAGGGGATTTGGACAGAGCGTTCAGAAATTCACCTATCTTCCAGAACCGATGGGTGATTCGATTTTTGCCGTAGCCGCTGAAGAAACAGGATTCATTGGGGCAACGCTACTCATCGTTGGATTCTTGTTTTTAGCACTGAGAGGGTTCCATGTTGCGGCACATGCGCCCGACATGTTCGGTGCACTCGTTGCCGTGGGAATTTCCGTCTATTTCGTTAGTGAAGCTTTTATCAACATCGCGTCGATGCTTTCTTTGGCACCCCTCACGGGAATACCACTCACTTTCATCAGTCAAGGCGGAAGCGCAATGCTCGTCTCTCTAGGAAGCGCTGGAATTCTTCTTAACATTTCGCGAACGAAAGTAAAAAAGTGACGTCAAGTGTATGACCTCGTTTCTACTTCGAAAAATCTTCGAAAAAATTTCTCCCCCCTCAAGCTCGTACCGTCTTCGCGCCACGTTTGCTGATACATCGACATACACGAATTTTAAAGCGGGAGAATCGGCCGACATAACCATAGCGTTCCGCACCTTTGGTGCACAGTGGTGGACTATTCTCTTCTTTCCAAACGGCTTTCTTGACTGTTACGTGAAGGGAACAATCGACCTAGAGGGCGAAAATCCGATTCATACAATTGCAAAAATCGCGCACGCTGCCGGGGTAGACAAGGGTTCTAGCTATGTATTCTTATCGCAGAGCCCACTCGCATGGATTCGCCAGGTCTGGCAAGAAAAGACCCAAGACAATACTGTTCGAGCGCACGCGATACAAAATGCGGAATTTCATTATTCACTTCCCGTTGAACTATTCAAACGCATGCTCGGCGAGACAGTTGGATATTCAGAAGGGTATTGGGTTCCGGAAACAAGAAATTTAAATCAGGCGAAACATAATTTGTATGAGTATATTTGTCAGAAACTGCAGCTAAAGCCTGGAATGACGGTATTGGAAGTCGGTTCTGGTTGGGGCTTTCTGCCTATCTACATGGTCAAAAATTACGACGTAGACGTCGTCGTTTACAATCCGACAAAAGAGCAAAATGAGTACATGCGCGAGCGATTCAGGCGTCATGGTGTTGCGGATAGAATACGAATCGAACTCGGCGTCCACGAAGACATCGTAAAAGAAGGGGAGGGGACCATAGACCGCTTTGTATCCATTGGTGTTCAAGAACATCACGGCTTTAAAAAATCACTCTATGAAGCGTGGTGGCGCTCAATCGCGCACATTCTAAAAGACAGAGGTATCGGGGTAATTTCGACTTCCTCATTCATGGAGCACGGTATGACCGCCTACGCCGTCCTTAGATATATCTGGCCAGGTGGGCATATTCCATCCGTTCCACTTGAGATTTCGACGCTACACAAAGAAGGATTCACGCTCATCGAATGGGAAAATGTATGGCCGCACTACTACAAAACACTCATGCTCTGGCGAGACAGGTTTAAGAAATACTGGCCAGAAATTCAAGCATCTAATCCCGCGATTTTCACCGAACAGTTTCG
>CAYIDY010000044.1:0-5342 GCA_964362305.1 uncultured Candidatus Saccharibacteria bacterium
AGCAACAGCAGCGCCCGCAAAACCCCTATCAACAGTGCTACCCACAGTATTTCTGCATGAACAACGCACTGTATTGGGGCACCTCACCACAACAACAGCAACTACAACAGCAACAGCAGTCGCAACTACAATTCAATATTTTCACCGGCTCTATCGGCTACGGACAGCAACCACAGCAGCAACAGATGCAGCAGCAGTGCCAGAATCAGTTTGTGCAGGCGTGTCAGTATGGATGCCAGCAGACACAAGGCACACAATACAGTACCCAGTGCGCTCAAAGCCCGCAGAATCCCAACAATCCAAATAACCCCAACAACCCGAATAATCCTAACAACCCAAATAATCCGACCACCGCTCCAACCGCGACAATCTCCTGCGGCGACAGTCTGCCATACGATGTCGGCATGAGCGTGCCTATCTCGTTCAGCTGTACGAACTCAGTGTCCTCAACGGGAAGTGGATTTTCGACAGGCGGCATAGTACCAAGTGGAACGGCAACCGCGGTTGTGCAAAAACCGCCAGCCGGAGCCGACACGGTGAGCTATGGCGTTACCTGCACGGCAAGCAGCAATCAAACGGCCTCTGCGCGGTGTGACGTGAAAATAAACGTGACATCAATCGTGATGGTTGCAAACCCACGAGAAGTTGCGCTGAACGCAACGTCGACCCTGGGGTGGGTGACTCGCGGAATGAAAAGCTGTGTCATAGGAAGCCCTGATGCTACGGAAGGTTCAGCACTTGAAGAATTTAACGAAGAAAACGCAGAAATTACAAATGTTTCGGGTGTTGTGATTTCACCACCATTGACGGAAGACACACTATTCGAGCTCTCATGCATCACGAAAGCAGACCAGGTTAAATCATCAACGATTCGAGTGAAGGTAAAAGAAAATTAAGCGCTCTCTAGAAGCCAAAGAATTCGAGTACCTTGTGAGCAAACGGCTCCTTCATGGGAACCTCTTCTGCGTGTTCACGGAGGAAAGTGCGAATCGAATCCGGGTCAATTTCGCCGATGGGGATGATGAGATTCGGAGACATGAATTTTGTGGTGTCGACGAGAAGAAGGGGCTCCTCAGTAGTTTCAGTTTCTACCCAGAATGAAAGTATTTCGTCGTATGAGTGCATGTCTTCAGAGATGCGAATTCCTCTATCCGATATTTCAAATTCGTGAAAGGGCGGCGGACGACGCGCAAGAAGAACCAGGGTTCCTGTCGCGACTAATATCAAAATTGCAAAAAGGACGTTGCTAAAAAGAATTGCCGTGAGCGCCGCGCATACCGCGATTATTCCAAGCGCCCAAAACCACTCGCTTCCACGCTCGATGTGTTCATGTTCATAGGCACTCCAAGTAATTGGGGCGGGGCGCGACTCAGGCATGTCGCTATTCTACTACGATTTACATGCGCGAATGCAGTCTATGTGGTAAAACTCCTCTCGGAGGCGTCGCATAGTGGTTTAGTGCACCTGTCTTGAAAACAGGAGTGTCGCAAGGCACCGTGAGTTCGAATCTCACCGCCTCCGCCAAATGAGTACAAAGATAATGTTATTTGGAACCTTCGACATGATTCACGAAGGACATGTGAATTTGTTTACTCAGGCGCGTGCTTTAGCCGAAAAGCCCTTCCTTATTGTGTCCGTTGCACGTGACGCTGTTGCAGCGCGCGTGCGCGGATATGCTCCGAAAAATAATGAAGAGGTGCGACGAACGATGGTTGGAGCGCACCCTTTGGTTGATGAGGCCGTTCTTGGAGACAAGAGCGGTTACATGGACCATATTACGCGTGAGAAACCCGATATTATTGCGCTTGGATACGACCAACAAGGGGAGTATGTCGAACATCTTGAGAAAGATTTACGCGAGGCAGGTCTCACTACTCGCATCGTTCGATTGCAGTCATACCTGCCCGACACTTTCAAAACATCGAAACTTCAGCGATAGTTACGTATATGCGGCACCTTGGCATAGATTATGGAAAGCGAAATATAGGACTCGCGCTATCCGACCTTGACGGACGTTTTGCATTCCCCCTTGAAATACTACCGAACGATAGTCATGCAATAGAAAACATTGCACATGTGATAGAAGAAAAAAAAGTTGGAGCGATTGTGATGGGTGATACGCGCGCCGATACGGGCGACACGAATGCAATCACACAATCGAGCGAGCGTTTCGCTGAGGCGCTTTCCGCGCGGACCAAACTTTCTGTTGCACGAGTGCGCGAGGCCTGGAGCTCATTTGAAGCTGCTCGCTTCGCGCCGGATCAAAAGAAAAGGGACGATGCTGCAGCGGCGATTATTTTGCAGCGGTTCTTGGACGCCCAACCAAAAAAAGATTAAAGTACCTTCATGCCTGAAAAGAAGTTGGAAATTTCCTACGACGATTTTGCAAAACTAGAGATTCGTATTGGGACAGTTCTTGCTGCAGAGCTCGTTCCAGACACCGACAAGCTTTTAAAATGCACGATTGATTTCGGCGATTTTGGACAGCGCACGATTGTGTCTGGTATCGCGCAATTCCGCACACCTGAACAATTGGTAGGAAAACAACTGCCATATGTTGTGAATCTTGCACCACGTATGCTTCGTGGTGTTGAAAGCCAGGGAATGCTCCTTGCCGCGGCACCTGAAGAAACGGGGCTGGCACTCCTGCATCCGGATACTCCCGTTCCGAATGGAACAGCGTTGAAATAATGATTCTGCGTTGGGGATTGATGCGCGCTAAAGTGTAGAAACGCACGGTATACTTACAGCATGAACCTAGGGAAGGCTCTTTCGCGCTATTTTCCTGTGCCCAAACTTCTTATTCCGCGTACGGTCGGTATTGATATTACTGATGGTTCGGTGAAATGGGTAGCGCTCACATCCGATTCTCGTGGCGTGCGTGTGCAATCGTTCGGGCACCAAGCGCTTCCCGTTGGAATAGTCATGGGGGGTATCGTGCGCGATGTTGGACGCCTTGCGCCAATTCTCGCCGAAGTGCGAAAAAAATTAGGCGGAATTTCTCACGTGCATGCGGCACTACCAGAAGAAGGTGCGTATGTATTCAGTATGCATGTTCCCGGGGTTAGCAGCGACGAGGAAATCGTGCACCGAATCGAATTTGAACTCGATGGCCGTGTCCCAATTCCAGTGTCGGAAGCCGTCTATGATTACGATAGTATTGGTAAAACGCCAGAAGGTGACATGGAATTGGGTGTTGCCGCATTTTCGCGAGAACTTGCTGAAGGCTACATACTCGCATTCAAAAGCGCCGGCTTTACACTCCTATCGCTCGAAATTGAGGCACGCTCCGTGGGCCGCGCCGTTTCGCTCCCGCAGGAAGAAAAGGCGGTCACTCTGTTAGTGGACACGGGAAAACAGCGCACAGGATTCGCAATACTGAAAAACGGTATTCCCATTTTTACCTCTACGGTTGATGTCGGCGGTGGCGACATGACTCGTATCGTGATGGAAGGAATGCACTTGTCAGAAAAGGACGCGCTCTTGTTTAAGAATGAACACGGCCTCTTGGCGAGCGATGCGCAGTCGCTCCCGGTTCGGAAGCAATTGGAAAGTGTTGCCGATGCTATCGCACAAGAAGTTGCGCGCCACTATCGTTTTTGGGATACGCGTCGAAACGAACATGGTGAGCGCGTGACTCCCGTGGGGCAAATATACTTAGTAGGTGGCAACGGGAATTTACGCGGACTCACCGAATTCATTGCGAGTCGCGTGCATGCGCCGACGGAGCGCCCGAATGTCTGGCGCAGCGCAGTATCATTTGACGATTATATTCCACCTATTGATCGCCGTTCTTCGTTGCAATTTGTTACTGCTGTAGGACTAGCACTTCGAGGACTATGAGCAACATCCTTCCACCAGCTGAACGAATACGCATCGCACGAGCTGCGCGAGATCGTGTCGTGTTGAGTGCATCGGTTATGCTCTCGCTTGCCGCGATTGTCGCTTTACTTGCGCTCATACCGTCTCTCGTCACGGTCGCAATTCCTCTCATGACTTCAGGGAATGTGCCGTCTGCCGCTGAAACAGAACGGGCGGCACTTCACGAAGAAAATCGTACACAAGCTTCGCGCACACGTTTGACGCTCGCTGTCCTCGCGCCATTTGCCGAGGAGCGTGCGCCGGTCTACGCACGTATCTTGCAGTTGTATGCCGTGCGCCCCGACGGCGTTGAGATTGAGACAATCCGCTATCAATCCGGCACGCCGGGGCAGATAACAGTCATGGGCGCTTCCGATGCGCGCGAACCGGTCAATGATTTTCGAACTGCACTTGTGAGCGGCGGGACGTACGCTAGCGTTTCTGTTCCCGTTGCTGCACTCGTCGGGGCGCTTGAAGGTCGCTTCACCATGACATTGTCGGGAACATTTTGAATATGAGAAACAGTCACTTCAGAGCATGGGGTATGGCAATGGCAGCACTGTTGTTGTGGGCGCTTGTTGGAATAGCCGTCTGGCAGATACAAGAAATGCGAGATCGCATAGCTATTCGGGAATCAGATCTTGTGGCACGAGACGAACGTGATCGCTTGGCCGCCGAACTTCAATCGCTCATGCGTGACACGCGCGACGATCGAGCGGCACTTGAGCAACTGACTACGACTGATGCGCTTGCAGCCGCGGCAACTATTGAGGCGGCAGGGCGGCAAGCGGGGGTGACCGTCGAAATCGGCGGGGCGGTATCATCGCAACTGCAAGGCGCGCAAGCTCCCGGGTTACGAGAAGTCACTGTTGTCGCGAACGCAGAGGGAGAGTTTAGCTCACTCTTGCAGGCAGCTTCGCTCTTCGAATCACTTCCATTTCCTTCTCGAATCGACAGCTATGAACTGCATGCAGTGCCCCCCATTAAAGGGGTCAAAGACCCGTGGCGTATGAGCGCGCGTATCCGAATACTCATTCCTTCAGACTCCGCCCTCTAATTTGTATGGAAACATTTTCATTCGAAAAATTAAAAAAAGCCTACACGCTCCGCCATGAACCTGAGCAGTATGTTCGTTTTGCACGCACTTTTTGGGTTGCTCTACTGTTTGTGACGAGTGTCCTCATTTGTGCTGGCCTTGTGTTTGGCGCGTGGCAGTTTGTGTTTCTGAGAAAGAGTGTCAACGCGAGCCCTCCGCCTGCGGGAATAACCGGCTTTAACAAAGAGCAACTACGCACCATCGTCTCTGCATTTGAAAAGCGGCAAACAGAGTTTGAGGGCATGATGTCGGGGGAATAAGATGGTATAACGTGTCGAAGCCCTTGTAAGCGAAAGCTTTCGTGGGCGTCGCTCGGGAAAAATCAGAAAATGAATTTTATGATTTTGTCCCACGCTAGCCCCCGTAGTTCAATGGATAGAACAGC
>CAYIDY010000045.1:0-4582 GCA_964362305.1 uncultured Candidatus Saccharibacteria bacterium
TTCAGGACGGCGCGCATTCTCACGACTTCTCTTCTCTGCTACTGAACCGGCTTCTCCGGAACATCGTCCATGATGTTCGTTGCCGTTACTGTTGTGCCGGAAACTGTTCCATGCACACCAATTCGGTCGCCTACCGCGATGTCAGAGAGCGAACCCTCTACCATTCGCTGCACCTTCGCAGATGCTGCATCGACAGTGTAGCTCTGTCCGTCCATCCCCGTGACAGTGATGGTTGAACCGCTGATTGCAGAAACCTGGCCCATAACGCCTGGCCCCTTGCCATGACGTCCGCCCATGCCTCGGTCCCCTTTACCCATTCCCATGCCGGGCGCGTCTGAGACAGTGGTCGCTGTTACGTTTGTGCCATTAACTGTGCCTTCTGCTCGCACATAGTCGCCAACGGCGAAGCTTGCAAGCGAGGCGGATGCGCCAGCCTTCGTAAACGTCGCCCCCGATGTTTCCACCGTAAAAGTGCCTGCGTGTCGCTCGTTCCCGGAGATTGTAATAACCGAGCCGTTAATCGCGCTAATCGTGCCGCCTACGTGTGGGGCTCGCATCTTCTGGAACATGCCTGCGATCGGGTTCGAGTTTGTGGTTGTGTCCGAACTTTGTGCCGCAGCAAGTCCTGTGTATCCCGCTACCGCACCACCGACAAGCATGAGGCCTGCGAGCGCCGGAACGAGAATGATATTTTTCGTGTCCATAATTTATCTATCTAACTTCTAATTAATCGGAACAAAAGCGTCCCCCTGCTCCTGCCTTTAGTACACAGCGGCCTCGTCGTTTGTTTCAATTGACCATAGTGCGATATGATTGCCCCATGCGGCTCAAGAAATTCTTCCTCTACGTCACCAACAACGAGGAAACCTCTCGTCACGAGACTCAGTTCGATATTGTATTTTTTATTATCAATTCTCTTGCCGTCTTTGTTGGTAGTATCTACCTCGGCTACATCGGCGAGTGGCAGTGGATTCCCTTCCTCATCATCGAATACACATGGGCCATCGACACCATGCGCCATAACAGGCCGTAAATTCAAAATTTTGGTGACTTAGTTTCGCCTTTAACCGACAAGCGGGCTGAAATGCGCGCCCAGATAATACGGCCAGATGATGATTGCAAGAACACCCTGCCAAAAAGTGAGCTTCAGGTAGCCGATGGCAAAGAGCCAACCGACGCACCACACACCGCCAGAAAAGGTGTGATTTTCAATTTTGATTTTTTCCATACTTATTCATTTTCTACTGCTTTTAATTTCGTGTAGTAGTCAGGCAATTCTTTGAGATGCGCCCACGCGATTTTCCCTGTTGTCTGCATGTTGTCGTTCGTTACGTTTGTCTCAGGGTCACGTGCGCCATGTTCAAGTTCGACGGCAATTCCCATGCGAAATTGCTCGATATCGACCTTCGACCAATCAATGCCGATTGAATCGCCAACCACTTTCGCTTCGTCCAATGTGAATTCTTTCTTCATAAAGTACGGTCTATCCTCGACCTACTGTTCATGCTTCCAGTATATCAGAGGGAGCAGGTATTCACGCGAGTGCGAGGTACAAAAGAGACGTCAGGATGACGTACGTCGCCATGTTCACGTAGCTTGAATTCGAAAAAACTTTGAGTGCCGTGCCGAGAGAGCTTTTCGGGATAAATGGAATGCCTTCAAGATCCACGGCTGAATGCAGCTCGTCCAAAACGAGATGCGTCAGGTACCCAAGCCCCATTCCTGCACCCATAAGGAGACACACGTCTTCGGAAAGTCCGAAATGTCGCGCTGCAAGCAAAACACCGAGGCTCGCAATCAAGGTCGCCGGAATGGAGTGAAAGATGCCACGATGCACAGTAAATTTCTTTATCAACCCGCCGAGAATAAACCAGAAGAAAAAGAGTGCTCCTGCCGGAATCCCCACAAGCCAATACCATTCTTCCCCCGGCGGATGCGTGAGTACATACAAAGCCACATATCCCGTCGCAATCACGGAGGCGGTTCCGTACACCAAATAAAATGGCAAACCGGAATCGCTATCAACATCCGGCAAAAAAGAGCCGACTATAATTAAACCGAAGAGTATCGCGAGTAGCAGCGGGTCAACTAAGAGCGAGTAAAAAACAACACCCGTGACTGCAGCCCCGGAGACCACTGCCCCCGCCGCCACGTGCTCTCGAAACATTGCCATCGAGATATTGTAGCAATGAAAAACTTATGCCCTCCGCCACACGAGAAATCCTCCGACGAGAATCAAGAGGATTCCAAATGACGTGGCAATGAGAAGCGCAGAATGCTTTGAGGGCACAGGTGCTTCGTCTTCTCCTATCACAAGACCATAGGCGCTATCATTGTTTGAACTCCACACACGGATTTCATACTCACCTGCGGGAAGCTCGGCGCGATATTCCTCAGTCTGAAAAAATTTATCGGATGCAGTGTCCTTGGAAAACGGCTCCCACTTTGCCTCTCCGCCGCCGATGACCGCAATTGGAATGTCGGGCGAGTTGGGATTGATAAGCGCTGCAGAAACGTCCTTCTTCGCGTCGGGCAAATCCGGCACAAGCACCGTCATATAAAAATCAAGCGGCTCGTGCGCGTCTATATAAAAGACATGCGCCTCACCTGTGAGTTTCCCGTAATACACTTTTGAAGTCTCCGGCTCTTCGATCACCGTTGCCGGCCGCTCACCTTCGACAATCTGTGGCTCGTGCGCCGAAGAGAAAAGAGGGGTACAAAGGAGGGCGAAGCAGAGGATTCGAAGCGAACGTCTCATAATGCTTTATTCTAGTTTAACATTTCAGCTCGTTTGGAGAAGTACCAAAATTCAGCTTTTCTGCGACTCCCTGTGCTATATATAAGGGCAATGCGTATAAACAAATACCTCGCGCTCCACAAATACGCCTCCAGGCGTGAGGCGGATAAGCTGATAGAGGCTGGGCGTGTCTATGTAAACGGCAAAAAGGCGGTGTTGGGTTCTGATGTTGCCGAAAAAGATTCGGTAGAAGTGAAGGGACCTAAGAAAACGTATCGCTACTTTGCCTACAACAAACCGCGCGGCGTCATCACGCACTCACCGCAGGGAGAAGAAAAATCGATTGAGGATGTCATTCCGCTCAAAGGCGTCTTCCCCATTGGTCGACTCGACAAAGACTCATTCGGTCTCATCATCATGACCGACGATGGCCGCATCACCGACGCGTTACTCAATCCGAGAAACGAACATGAGAAAGAGTACGAGGTTACTGTTCTGCATGACTTGCCCGACGATTTCCAACACAAAATGGAACGGGGCGTTAACATCGGTGATTACACCACCAAGCGCTGCAAGGTGAAGATTCTCCGCAACCGCTCTTTTTTAATTACTCTTACCGAAGGCAAGAAACACCAAATCCGCCGCATGTGCGGTGCATTCGGCGTCAGCGTCACCCATCTAAGACGCGTACGCATTCTCAATATCGGACTTGGCTCCCTCAAAGAAGGCGCCTACCGCCCCATAGAAAAAGAGGAACTTCGAGTGTTCTTGAAATCAATCGGCACCTAGAAAAACCTAGCGTGTTGTTGCATCAGTGTCCGTCCCCGATTCTAGCGAACCTGCAGCAGAAGGAACGCCCGCCCCATCTTTCGTCACAACATCTGCGCTCCACACAAATTCACACAAGTAAGGCGGTTTGCACGGCCCCGTGTACAAATCAGACACAGTCGCTTCAGTTCCGGAAACTTCTTTCGTCACGATTGGCTGATTTTCCTTCATCGCCGTTGATGCATTTTGTCCCTGCATCAACTGCCACACTTTCAAGCGATATGTAACGGCTGCGCCAGATTTTGGCTCTCCTGTCCAGCGAAATGTTACGGGCTGCACTTCAGAAAGTTTGAATTCCGTTTGCGCTTCACCAAGTACCAGAGGAAGCGTTTCTTTTTTGGTTGTTTTATCAACCGTCAATTCTTTTGGATTGTATTGAGCTGGAATAACATCCTTTTTGCCCGAGTCAGTCAGGTTTCCTTCTGCGCTGAATGGCGCGATTTTCTTCTCTTCTTGCATCGGCTTGTCCCCCGTCGTAAAAAATGTCTTTAAGACATCGCGCGAAACAAGCGCATACGTTGCACCGCCCAATAAAGCTATCGCTACTACTGCCACAACTAATGCGTTTCCCTGTTGGTTTTTCATATGCCGCGCATCATACGCCTGGGCTTGCGATTATCAAGGATGTTCTCCAAGTGAGTTTGTCACTTATATTCTGTTGCCAGACTTGGATTCGAACCAAGATACACTCCTCCAGAGGGAGTAGTCCTACCATTAGACGATCTGGCAATCAGGCACAGAATAGCTGAAAATGGCCCTTTTCTCAACCGCGTTATACTGCCGACATGAAGACGATTACGGTAAACGACAGTTACCAAAAGAACTATCGCTATTCTCTTTCCGCGGGGGTGGGAAAGAAGTTTGACCCGCGGTTCAAGCCAGACCTTACGCCCAAAGAAATGCTCGAACTGGGCGTCTTTGGCGGCGTATATATGGCGGATATGCCGAAAGAATTTCCAGAAAACTGGTTCAAAAAGGCAAAGTTAAATCTCACGATGAATCATATTCCAGACAAAA
>CAYIDY010000046.1:0-4473 GCA_964362305.1 uncultured Candidatus Saccharibacteria bacterium
GCTATCTCAAAATCGAAGAGATTTAATTCAAAGCACTATCGCGCCAGGGTATAGATCTGCAGCGCGTCAATCGAATGCTCGAGGACATAGAGTGATTGCAGGATAGATGCAGCGGCAGTGTAGTAATTGGTTCCTTCTTCGGCATCCTCGACGATCACGACTGTGGGGAGGTAGTCGCTTGAAAGCGGATTGCCGAGTGGTGGGATGCCATCGAGCTGAATGTAGGTGTAGCGCTCCGGTGTCGCAAGAAGTACGGAGATGCCGAGATTGCCGAGCGTGAGCACTGAATCGTTTGTGTGTGTCGTGTTGATGTATTCGGCGACACGAAGGGATGTGTCGGATGAATAAATATCGGCGGTCGTGAATTGCGCGATCTGGAAAAGCGTAATCGCGCCGATGGCGAGCGGCACTGCTGATTGTACAAAGAGGCGTGGGAGAAATGTTTCGAAGCTCTTTGAGAGTGAGGAAAGTGCACTTGGAAGAAGGATAAGCACGAGTAATTCGCCGATCATAAAGTATCTAAGCCACCCGGGCGATTGGAGGTAATACCAAAAAGCAAAGGCAGTGAAGATACCGACAAAGAGATAGAAGGCGCGCTGTTTCGATTCGGAAAGCGAGCGAAACGCAAATACAAGACAGACAAACCACAGGGTGAAATACGCGATCGTAGGCTGGAAAATGAGCGTGCCGAGGCTCGGCATGACGCGCGCTTCTGTTGCAAACGGATTTGTGAGAAACGCGTACATGGTCTGCCACGCCGTCATTGAAAATGGCTCGGGGATAACAAGAAAAATCCAAAGGAGACCCGCGGGAATCATCGAAAAACCTACGCACGCCACGTCAAACACACGCTCGAGAAATGGTTTTGATTGAAGAAGGAGCGTGATGGTGATGGTGGGAATAAGAAAGATGAAAAGTGAAGGCTTGGTGACGACGGTGAGTCCCCAGAGTGCGCCGGCAATCCAGAGGTTTCGTTTCTCGAGCCAGAAATACACGCCAAGCATAAGGAGTGCAAAGCCGGGGACTTCGCCGGTTGCCGTGCGACCGTTGGCATGAAATGAGGCAAAGGTGGCAAGAAGAAGAATGCTCCCGAGCGCAATTTCTTTTGAAAACAGTCCGCGAATAACAATAAAAGTCGCGATGAGCGCTGCGAGCATCCACAGGAGCATGACAATGCGCGCTTGTGTAAAACCGTAGTCGAAGATTGAAAATACCGCGGCAAGTGAAAGGGTTACGGGATAGCCCGTGGACTGGAGTACATACGGTGCTGGGTACCACATGCCAGGACTCGGCATAGCATTCAAAGAGCCATGCTCGTGGATATTACGCGCGATCTCGAGCGTGACAGCCTCGTCAGTCCATAGTTTCGGCTTGGTAAGAAGGGTAGAAAATGAGACCACGCAGAGAATCGTAAGGACGAATACGACACAGGTCTCGGCCCAACGAGCGCGTAGGAGAGTCATGAGCGTGGGCGCGCATAGACCGTAATAATACCGCCGCGCTTGAAAATCGTTTCAATGAAGGTAAGTGGAAGGGCGATAGTGAAAGCGGGGACGCAAAAAATAGCCGTCAGAATACAATCACTCAAACGAATCTGTTGCGCAGCATAATTTCCCCAAGTAATTTTTCCATTCAAAAGGTCAAACAAGATGTTGTTTCGGTGCGTTACAAGGTTAAGGAGACTCTGGAGAAAGCCAAACAGACTATAGATGCGCGAATAGTGAGAAACTTCCTCGATGGTGAATCCTGATTGCTCGGTGATTGTGGTAAGCGAAATGGGTGTGAAGTGAAAAACGTGCCGCGGCACATCGAGATTAAACCATTTTCCTCGTGTCATACGCGCTTGCAGCGATGCGACATTCGGAACCTCGATTACCAGAAGTCCGTTGTTACTAAGAAGTTCGCGTGCTTTTTTAAGATACGATCGTGGTTCGGGAAGATGCTCCAGTACATGAAAGAGGGTAATAACATCGAACGAATGCGGTTCGTACGGCGCAGTGCGTACGTCTCCGATAAAAATCTTTTTCTGCACTTCGTCGCTTACGAAGTGTTCGGGCGGCGCCATCTCGACACCACGCGCCTCCCATCCCGCGTGTGTGAATGTTTCGACGAGCCCTCCATTTCCGCAGCCGACGTCGAGAACGCGTTTTGTGCCACCTGACCTCTCCTTGACCCTGCGGAAGCGTCCGTTATTGATGTGAGTATCCGCTCCTGACTTCCGTTTTTTGTAATACCCTGCCGCGTAATATTTCCCAAGATCTTCTGGAGCGACGACGGGGAGCGTGCGCCCGAGGCCGCACGAAGGGCAAAAATGTACCTCAAAACGCTCGCTCGAGAGGTAGTCGTCCGAAGCTATTTGCCACGAAAGAGGGGTGTCACATATGACACATATTTTTGCGTTTGCGCTAGACATGCGGCGCATAGTAGCATTGCGGTAACACCATGAAAAAGGCCGTTCTTATTATGGTTGCGTATAAGGCCATCCATACGCTTGAAGACTTTTATCGGACGCTACCCGTCGATCTCTTTGACGCCATTGTTCTGGTTGATGATGACTCCGGGGACGGTACATACGAAAGGGCACAAGCACTCGGCATCGAATCGTATCGCAACGACCGCAATCTTGGCTACGGGGGCAATCTCAAACGCGCACTCACAATCGCACTCGAAAAGGGTGCCGAGGTGATTGTGGATATTCACCCCGACGGCGAATACAAGTCATCGGCAATCATGCCCGCACTCAAAAAAGTGGAGGAAGGCGCGCATCTCGTTCTTGGGAATCGATTCTATGATGCGCGCCAGCCGCTGCGCAGCGGCATGTACAGCTGGAAATACCTACCGATTTTTACGATGAATCTCATCGCAAAGTGGGGACTCTGGATTCCATGCAGCGATGTGCATCAAGGATTTCGCGTGTACACACGCGAGCTCTTGGAAGCTGTTCCTTTCGAAGGCAACTCCAATGACTACCTCTTCAGTTTTGAAATCATAGCGCAGGCGCGTTTTGCGGGACTTGCTTTGGCTGAAGTTCCGGTTGATACGCACTACACTGGCGAAAAACGCGGCGCGAGCTTGCGTAAGAGCATTCTCTATTCCTTGAGTGTATTTGGTGTACTCGGCTATTTCTATCTCGCTCAACTCGGCGTCCCTCTCGAGATGTTTAAGAGAAAATCTCGCTCCAGTGCGCCGCAAGAAATTCCCGCTGTTCTGTAATAACTCCGTCAGGTAATTCTAAAAACTCTCGGATTTCGGACGCTTCGGTACTTTCGGTGAGCAATGCTCCCCCGACAAACGTGCACAGGAGTGCAATGCTTACCGAATATCCATAGCCGCGTTCCTTTTCCTCGCTTGGAAACTCCATATACCCGAGTGTTTGTACGACGTCAATTTCTATTCCGAGTTCACGCTTGGCAACGCGTTTTGCGGCGTCTTCGACTCGTTCTCGATAAAACACCGTGCCGCCGGGTACGTGCCACATACCGCCCCAGCTGGAAAGCGACCGGCGCGTCATAATGATGCCGCGCGGGGAACGGATGATCAGATCGACACAGAGACGAGGTACCCGCGAAAATATTGCTTTGAATTCCTCTTCGGAAAAGGGTCGATCCATAGACGTGGATAGTATACCCGAAGACGCGGTGTGGTGCGTGAGAGCGCAGGCATTGATTAAGTCGTGGTTATCAGGTTTACTTCCCCCATGTCGTTCGATGGCACAACCATATTGGTGGCGGGGGGAGCGGGCTTTATTGGCTCCAATTTCATTCGTCATATCCGTTCTACCAACCCTCGAGCACGCATCGTCAATTTCGATAAACTTACCTATTCAGGGAACAAAGACAATTTGAAAGATTTTTCAAAGGATAAGCGGTACTTCTTTGTGCGCGGTGACATTGCTAACGCGAAAGCTATCGAGCGCGTCTTTAAAAAATACAAGCCGGACTACGTGATTAACTTTGCGGCGGAGACCCACGTCGATCGCTCCATTCATGTCGGCGCACTTGAATTTATCCGGACGAACGTGGAAGGGGTCTTTCAGTTACTCGAAGCGGTTAAAAAATTCGGCGCAACAAAGTATGTGCAAGTAAGTACCGATGAAGTATACGGGGCACTTCCCCTTGATTCAGACGCATTGTTTACCGAAACAACTCCCTTTGCACCAAACGTGCCGTATGCAGCTACCAAGTCCGGCGGCGATCTCCTCTGTCGCGCGTACCATGCGACATGGGGAGTACCTGTGGTGGTCACGCACTGCTCAAACAATTACGGACCGTACCAGTATCCTGAAAAAATAATTCCGTTTTTTGTGACGCGCGTGCTCGAGGGGAAGAAGCTACCGCTCTACGGTGACGGCAAGCATGTGCGTGATTGGATTCATGTGCAGGATCATGTTGAAGCACTCGCACTGTGCCTTTTGCACGGAAAATCCGGTGCTGTGTACAATATAGGGGCCGACAACGAACTTGATAATCGCAA
>CAYIDY010000047.1:0-4369 GCA_964362305.1 uncultured Candidatus Saccharibacteria bacterium
AAGGCCTCCGGCACGTCGGCGTAGAGTTTTCGGAAAATGCCATACACTTCATCCACCACGAACGTCTTCATTTCCGGCTTGTTTCTATCGTATTCGAGCATGTTGAGCCCCATCGGCCGCTCCGTGTATCCCGGGTCGAAATAAATAACATCATCTCTTCGCTCCGGCGGTACCGCCGCAAGAATATCTTCGATATCGGCCCCGTGCGGGTCGATGAACGCCACCCCTTCCCCATTCTTCATATCCTGAATGATGAGATTCTTGATGAGACTGGTTTTACCCGTACCTGTCTGCCCAATGACATAGCAATGGCGCAAGCGGTCAGATTTACCGTAGCGAACTTTTGTTTCTGTCGCACCGTAGTCGTTGATGCCGAGAATAATACCTTCATCCGGTGTCTCAACCGGTGCAGGCGCTTGCTTTACAAATGAACGCTTGAGCTCTCGCGACGTAGTCACGCGCTGCGCGGTGAAGTGGAACATTGCGTTTACTTCGGCCAAAGAAATCGGCATGACAATAGAGCGGTCGAGAGTGCGGAACGTAAAGTCGCGCAAGAATTTTGACATCCCCCACGAGGACACATCCTTAAATTTCAATTGGTTGCCGCGCGGGTCATCGAACTGATTAAACGGAATTTTAAGATTTTCGAGAAGGTCGCGTGCGCGCTCTTCTGTTTGAGCGGACGCCACCACCCGTACGCAGACAGGCGCTATTCGACTTTTAATCTTGCGTCCAATTTCTTCATTCGCAACTTGGTCGGGGTTTCTTCGGAACGAGCGTTCTTTTTCATCCTTAATTTCCTGCTCCGACTTCAGCATGTTCCCTCCGAGCTCTTTGATGATATCGAGGAAGTGACTTTCGGGAGTTTTCAGTGCTTTGTGCAAGGGCTTTCCTTTCTCAAGTTTCCGAATAATGCGTTTGTAGTGCTCGTTGTAGCGGCTCTCATCATTCCCGACGATAATTTGTATCGCTGCCCCTTCGCCGTGTTTTGCAATTTTTGCGAATGACGCAAGCGTGACGTTCATGGGGTCATGCTCAAACATTTCAGTCGTTTTCAGCGGCCACATCGGCATCTTGTCGAGCTGGGCATATGCCGCCGCATGAGCCCCTGTATAGTTGAAGATGTTGTAGTCACCTTTTGATTCAGTGATGCGTGCGTTCGGAAAGACAGAGGACAGAAGCCGTTCGGCCAGTGCCTGCTTCAGGCGAGGCACCGCCAGGTAGAGCGAGGCTTCTTCCGTTCCTTCTCCGACCGCAATTTCGAGTGCAAACCCTTCGTGACTATTCACGAGTGGGAGTAATCCTGCATACAACTGCTCAGATGACGCGAGTATTTGCTCCAGTTTTTGTTGTTGTTCAGTCTCTTTTGAGCCCTCGCTGTTTGCCTGGGGATTTATCTCGAAGAGTACGAAATTCAGAGCGTGCATGATTTGTTCATTTGGACGCGAACCTTTTTGTGGCAATTTTTGGGCGATATAGCGCACAAGAGCACGATGCATGTCGTCCTCAAGGTGCGGATTATTCATGCGCTGCACCACCGAGAGCGCGTTTCGAATTCCATGCGTCGCAACCATTTTCAAAAGCTGATCTATTTGAGTGTCATGTGTTTCGGGCTCGAGGTCGAGCGCTTTTTGCATCGCTTCGTCGGGCGGGACGACGACTGTCTCGTGAAGAATCGTCGCAGCAGGCGTTGCGCCATAGTCCTGCACCTCGCGCTGAGCGATTCGCTCCGCATCAATGGTGCCCGTTTTTTCCAATTCTTGCTCTTTCTGTTTTATTCGGTCGCGCAAATAGGCCAACTCCTCTTCTGGAGTTTTGAACTTTTCTGTTGGAGCGGCAACTGGCCGCTCCCCCATCCCTGAACGTGGGGGCATGGCGAGAATTATAGCACCCGTTTATAGTGCCTTTGCACCAATATCTCGGCGATACTGCATGTTGTTGAAAGAAATCTTGGCGACACCGAGGTATGCGGTATCAAGTGCTTCCTTGAGCGTTGCTCCTACGCCGGATACCGAAAGTACACGCCCACCGCCCGTCACTATTTGTCCATTCGAAGCGGCGGTTCCTGCATGGAAAACAACGACGCCAGGAACTCTGCTTGCTTCGTAAATCCCAGAAATCACGACACCTTTTTCTGACGAATCCGGATAGCCGCCGGATGCAATCATAATTGTCGCCGCGTAGCCTGAATTCCATTCGAGATTAAAATCAGCGAGTTTTCCGAGAGCACACGCCTCAAAGAGCTCGAAAATATCCGACTTCATGAGTCGCATGTAGACTTCCGTTTCCGGACACCCAAATCGCGCGTTGTATTCAAGTACCTTTGGACCTTTCGACGACATTTTGAGGCCAGGGTACAAGAGTCCCGTAAACGGAATTCCACGTCCCTGCATCGTGTCGAGCGTCGCTTTCACCACGCGCACCTCAATATCTTTTTGTACTTCCTTTGTAACCCATGGCACCGGGCCAATCACACCCATCCCGCCTGTGTTTTTGCCCGTATCGCCTTCTCCGATTGGCTTATGGTCTTGGGACGTGGGAAACATAGCGTATGTCTTCCCGTCGGAAATTGCATGGAAAGAGACCTCCTGTCCGTCGAGAAATTCTTCAATGACAACTTGGTCACCTGCATCTTTAAAAATCTTGTCTACCATTATTTCGTTTAGTGCCTTTTCGGCTTCCTCAAGCGACAGGCATACATACACACCTTTCCCAAGAGCAAGTCCGCTCGCTTTAATCACAATCGGAGCTCCTTTTACTCGTACATAGGCTAAAGCATCCGTGTAATCGGTGCACACTTTGAATTCAGCTGTGGGAATGTTCGCCTCGCGCATCAACTCCTTTGCGTAGGCTTTCGAGCCTTCGAGTCGTGCCGCTGCTTGCGTGGGACCAAACACGCGCAATCCTTTTTTCTGGAAAACGTCGACAATGCCCAGGGCGAGAGGATCGTCGGGCCCAATGACCGTAAGGCCAATATTTTTTTCTCTCGCAAAGGTAGCAAGTTTATCGAACTCAAAGACGCCAATTGAAACAGGTTCTGCAACTTCATCGGTACCGCCATTCCCCGGTGCAATATATAGTTTCCCTACTTTTGGGGATTGCCGGAGCTTCCAACACAGTGCATGTTCCCGAGACCCACTGCCAACAACGAGGACATCCGTCATTCAACAACTGTACTACATCTGAGTAAGAATTTCTCCTCCATTTTTCCGAACCACAATCGTATGTTCAACGTGTACGGCGCGTGAGCCGTCTTTCGTGCGATAGCCGTGTCCGTCTTTATCTATGAAAAGGTCGCCGGAACCCAGGGTAAACATGGGCTCCACGGTGATTACCATCCCTTCCTTCAACTCTTCACCTTCACCGGGTCTGCCGAAATTCGGTACATGCGGCAATTCGTGAATGTTTTTACCGATACCATGACCACTTAAATTTTTTGGGAATCCTAGTTTGTATTTTGTAGCAACTGCTTCAACGGCGCTACCAATGTCTCCCGTCGTACCACCTGTTTTTGCCGCTAAGATTCCCGCCTCAAGCGCCTCGTGCGCTGCGTTCATAAGTTTCTCGTCGTCTTTGTTCTTGGGCTTCCCACAAAAAACCGTCACAGCGGAATCCAGGCAGTATTCACCGTGCTTAATCACGAAGTCCAAGGACACAATGTCGCCATTCTGAAATACGGCGCCGTTATCAGCTGCGGGAGAATGAACGATCATGTCATTGACTGAAACACACAGCGCCGAATGGTAGGCCGGTTTGTTTTTGTCGTATTTATAGCCAAGAAGAATGGCATTGTCGCCGTCTTCTTCACACATCTCTCGCGCGCGCATCTCCAATTGCAAGGCCGTCGCACCTGGCTTTACCATTTTTGAGAGCTCGTTCAGATGTCGCGCAATATGCCGCCCTCCTTCCTGGAGCGCAGCTAGTTCTTCTTTTGTCTTCACTATCATAGTCCGAGTTTTGAGAGAATATCTTTGTGAATAGTTTCAGTATCTGGCTCACCATCAATCACGTGAATTTTTCGTCCCCGCTCCCGCAGCATTTCTAGCTGCGGCAACACGTCGGTCTTGTACCAGCCAAGGCGATTCTTAATCCCCTCTTCCGTGTCATCGTTGCGTCCGCGCGCAAGAAGGCGCGTAATGACACTTGCTTCCGAAAGTTCTACGGAGACAACCTGCAGCGGCGCGCATTTGAAAAACGAAACAGCATCATCGAAAGCACGTGTCTGGTCCGCCCCGCGTGCAAGCCCATCGGCAATCACATGTTCATCGCCGCTCAAATTCTCGACAAGCTTTTTTGTCTGCAGATAGGTCGGCATGCAATCAGGCATGCGAGGTCCTGCGGCAATAACTTCGCCAGTGTGTTTTCCGGC
>CAYIDY010000048.1:0-4336 GCA_964362305.1 uncultured Candidatus Saccharibacteria bacterium
GATTGTGTAGATAAATTTGTGTCCTTTAATTAGTTCGTTGAGTTCTGGCAAAAACGTAGGGTAGTCATTTGGATGGACAACGATGTCGTCAATAAACGGCGCAGCGTAGAGACCTTTCATATTTTTTCGGAGCAGACGGAAACTCTCTCTTCGGATAGTCCAGTATTTCGCTATTTGTGCTGGACTTTTGGCTACCTTTGTTTGTACATGCATGTCACGAAGTGCCGCTTCTGCTTCGCGGGCTTTTGAAAGGGCCTCTTCATGTGTATCTTCCGCAAATTCGGCCATAAGAACGAGTTTTGGAATGCCGCCCGTTAAGACCGCCCACATTTCAGGAAGGAAGGCGAGACCAAGCTGCACCATCTTCACGAGCCCGAGATGCCCAATGATTTGTGGAATGAAGCGCACGGCGAGTCCAAATGTTTGGTCGTCGTATGACTCAAATGATTCTGGTTTCGAGAGCATCACGCGGCGGACTATTTCTGGAAGCGTGTCCAAATCTTTCATAAAGACCACGAGCATCGCGCGCTCAGGCGGGACCCGCACAAGGCCAAGTGTTGCGCGAGTGACCATTGCAAGTGTCCCTTGCGAGCCAACAATGAGTTGCGTGAGGTCGAATGTCTTTTTTTCCTCATCAACAACATTCCAGAGTGAGTATCCGGCAGAGTTTTTTGTGACGGACGGTTTTGCGGAAGCAATTTCTTGTTTGTTTACCTCAATTAAATTACTTACGTCCCGATACATTTTTCCTTCGAACGTCTGCTCTTTTTTCTTTTCTTCCAATTCAGTGAATGAGAGTGGCCGTATCGTTGCCTTCGAGCCATCTGAAAGAACAACGTCGAGCGCACGAACGTAACGCTCGGTTTTGCCGTAGCGAAGTGTTAATTCACCTCCCGAGTTGTTTGAAACGATTCCGCCGATTGCGCAGAGTTCGCGCGAAGCGGGGTACGACGGAAGAATCACACCTTTTTTCCCAAGCGTTTCCTTTTCAAAATCGCGATAGTACATGCCGGGCTCGACGTCCGCTTCAGTGTCACGAAGCGCAACGAGTGAATTCATATGCTCGGTGAATGAGACAACGATGGAGTCTGTAAGTGAGCCACCCGACATATCGGTACCGGCGGAGCGCCCTGTCAGCGAAACGTTTTCTCCGGCAGCTTTCTTTTCAGCAACGATTTTTACAAGCGCGGATATGTCGTCGGCATTTTTCGGAGCCACAACGAGGGACGGCGTTCGCGTAAAAATGCTTGTATCACGGCTGTAACGACGGATTATTTCAGGACTATCAAGAATGTCGCCCTGAATTTTTCCCGCGATTTCTTCGCGAATATTCATGAGACAAGTATACCTCACTCCAACTGAGCCAAGAGTTTGTCGATAATGGCAGCTGTCTCGGTTGGGTTAACAACCTGCTTCGTTTCTATCTTCGTTTTCATTACGACGAAGTCGTTGCCACCGGGGAAGAGTGCATCACCAACGAACAGCATGTCTTCGGGCTTCACATTCAGCTCGCTTGCCAGCCAGCGGACGCCGAATGCTTTGTCGATTCCTTTTTTTGTTATGTCTATCGATGTTCGGGCAACGGATAGCACTTCATAGTGCGGCAAGCGTTTTGCAAGAAGCTTGCGGAGTTTTGCTCGCTTTTTTCCACGCGCGTCCCAGAGGAGCTTCTCTGCATCTGTCCCATGAGGAAGTGCAGTAAACGTTATTTGTGCTTCGCGCTCAATAATGTGTTCGGACATATTGGTGATGTGCTTAAAGTGGGGCAGTTTTCGCGCAGTTTCTTCAACGGCGGCAACAATCTTTTTTCTATCATCCGCATCAATGGTGTAGCTGTATTCTTGCATCCACGCGCCATCCTTGAAGCGGTAACATTGCGCCCCTGTGTCGGGGAATAGGAAGAGGCGCGTTTTGTCGACATCTCCCGGCAGTGTTTCGATGATGTGTTCTTTTAATCGCTTGTGTGAGGCGCCGGACATCACGGCGACTGGCAGGTGTTTCATCAAGCGCTGAAGGCGGCTGGTGATTTCGGGCGTCGGTGCTTTAAATGCTTCGACCAACGTGTCATCGAGATCAAAAATAACAGCACTTGGGATTGGGCGCTTTCTTCGGTGGCGTAGAAATTCAATGCCCAAGGGAATGCAGCTTATGATTACAATTGCGATGACAATAATTTCAACGTACTCGCTGCTGTTAGGAAAAATTGCGCCAAGGATATAACCGGCATAGACGACTCCGCCGCCCCAAACTATCGCGCCAATCAGGTTGTAGAACATAAAGATGGCGTAGTTCATGCCGGCGATACCTGCAAGAATCGGGGCGAATGTGCGAACCATTGGCACCATGCGTGCGAGTAATATTGTGAGTGCGCCGTAGCGAGCGTAAAAATTTCTTGTCTTGTCGAGGTGTTCGCGCTTGAAGAAACGAGAATTTGGTCGAGAGAAGAACTTTATTCCGACGCGCGCGCCAAGCCAGTAGCCGACGTTGTCGCCGAGAATGGCTGCGATAGTAAGGAGGGCAATTAATGTCCAGATTTCGAAAAAACCTTGGGAAGCGAGAAAGCCGCTGGTGAAGAGCAAGCTCGAGCCCGGTAGAAAAAAGCCGATGGGGAGGCCCGATTCCGCAAAAATGATAGCAAAAAGGCCCGGGTAGCCGAGGAGCGGTATCCAGGTTTGGAGGTCGGGGAACATGGCGAGAGTATCGGTGAATTATACGCGTAGTGCAAGCGATGACGCAGAACAAGGTGTTACCATGAAGTAATGTTTGAGGACCTCAGGAGGAAGGCAAATGGCTTGTACTCGCCCTATACGCGCGATAGAAGGAATATAGAAAAGAAATCTGAGCGCGTAGCGGATCGAGAGAGTGCATTTTTTGCCGAAGAAGCAAAGCCAAGCTGGGCTCACTATGATTCGCCTCCCGACGATCAGTTTTTAAAAATGGGAGATGGACTCGAGGGATTTGGAGATTTGATGTCTTTTCAGGATGTGAAGGACTGGGTGCAAAAACAGCATGATAATCAAAGAAAAGTTGCGTCTATCGATGTTTTTGGTCAGCCCGGACTAGGGCTCGCGGCAGGAGTCGATAAGGCAATAGGTTGGTCGTTGCACGATTGGCGAGCATATGAGGTACGGGGGAAAGACCTGCGCGAAAAGATGATTCCCGGTTCCGTGTTCGACGTTGCCAGTAGAAAAAAGGTGTTTCAAGAGCTTGATGAGGCGAATGCGGAAGGAATCGCGCTCGGGCTGGTCTTCTTCCGGCCTTGGTCGGGAGTGACAGAATTTCAAAATTCACGCTACGCGCATCTCTATCTGTATGAGTTTATTCTGCGGCCGCTCTACGAGCGCCTCGATGAAGGGGGCATGATGCTCCTTGCGTCGCAAAACCTGGCAGGTATGCACCTGCTGTTCAACCTTCTTGAAAAAAGTGGAATGGGGCACGTAGCGACGAACGATACGCGTCAATCGTACCTAATTAAAAAGTCAAAAGAAATTCCTCAGTTACGTAGCCTCGGGGACATGGGGAATTTGAGCGATATTGGGCTCGAATTTCTTGCGGCTGAGTTGGAAAATATTTTACCGTCTCGAACAGTTCGCTGGGCCCACCGAGCGATTATTTCGAAATTGCGCAAGAAACTGTCACGGACGAAGAAACAATAGCTCTACACGAATTTGTCGGGAATCGGGAATTTTTTGCAGAGCTTTCGGATGTCTTCCCTGATGCGTTTCAAGGTTTTTTTGTCGTCCTTGTTTTTGAGCGTTTCTACCATTAGTTCGGCAACATATGCGCATTCCTTCTCTTTGAATTTGCGGGTGGTGATGGCGGGCGTGCCAAAGCGAATACCAGATGGGTCCATTGGTTTTCGCGTGTCATCTGCAATGGAGTTTTTGTTGAGGGTGATACCGACGTGGTCGAGAACGTCTTCAGCTTCTTGACCGGGAATTCCTAGAGAGCCATACACATCCGCGAGAATGAGGTGACTTGAGGTGCCGCCCGTGAGCATGCGGATATTGTTTTCAGCGAACACTTTCTCCATTGCTTTCGCATTCTTTATCACTTGTTTCGCATACAGTTTGAATGAGGGTTTGAGCGCCTCACCGAAACAAACTGCTTTTGCGGCAACCGCCTGCATGAGAGGGCCACCCTGAAGGCCGGGGAAGATTGATTTATCAATTTTCTTGGCTACCTCCTCGTTATCGCGTGTCAAAATCATTCCGCCGCGTGGGCCCCGGAGTGTTTTGTGGGTTGTCGTGGTGATGACATCGAAGCCGTAGTCGAACGGGTTTTTCATGGCCTTTCCGGCAATCAAGCCCGCAATGTGCGCTGCGTCCATGACGGC
>CAYIDY010000049.1:0-4089 GCA_964362305.1 uncultured Candidatus Saccharibacteria bacterium
GACGAGCGGCATGGTGTATCAGTCCGTTATTCAGAAAGAGCGGAATCTCGAGTATGGTGGCAAGTGCGTCGAGGCGGTTCCGCATGTGCGAGACGAAATTATCGGTCGTCTCAAACGCGCTGCGAAGAAGTCTAAATCAGATGTTTCCGTTGTAGAAATCGGCGGCACCGTCGGTGATTTTCAAAATGCACTTTTCATAGACGCGGCGCGCGTGATGCACCTTGAGAATCCCTCAAATGTGATTTTCATAATGGTGTCGTATCTTCCCGTGCCGGGAACTATTGGAGAAATGAAGACCAAACCAACACAAAATGCGGTGCGTATGCTCAATTCGTACGGCGTGCAGCCAGACATCATCATCGCGCGCAGCGTTGTTGCGCTGGACAGCAAGCGAAAAGAAAAATTGGCAATTTGGTGCAACGTCCGTCCTGATCATATTATTTCGGCTCCGGATGTCGGCTCTATTTACGACGTGCCATTGAATTTCGAGCGCGACCGTCTCTCAGACATTCTCTTGCGCGCGCTCGGAAAGAGGCCACGGGGAGATTCAGACCTTCGTGAGTGGAAACAATTTGCCGAACATGCACACAACGGAAATGGCACCGTGAATATTGGCATTGTCGGAAAGTATTTCGACACGGGCGACTTTGTTTTGTCAGATGCCTATCTTTCTGTTATCGAAGCGATAAAGTTTTCCGCGTTTGAACTCGGCGTGAAGCCGGTTATTTCGTGGATAAATGCAAAAGACATTCAGAAAGGTACGATGCCTGTTTCTGATTTGAAGAAATACGACGGCATCATCGTCCCTGGTGGTTTTGGTGAGACGGGAATTGAAGGAAAAATTATGGCCGCAAAGTTTGCGCGGGAAAACAAAATTCCGTACTTCGGCCTCTGCTACGGCCTCCACATGCTCGTTATTGAATACGCGCGACACATGGCGGAAATGAAGGACGCTAACACGACTGAAATTAATCCGAAGACACCATTTCCGGTTATTGATATTTTGCCTGAACAGAAAGAAAAGCTGCGCCGAAAAGATTACGGCGGCTCGATGCGCCTTGGTGCCTATCCATGCGCTTTGAAAGAGGGAAGCGTGGTGCGCGAGGCGTATAAAAAACAGGAAGTATCGGAACGTCACCGCCACCGCTATGAAATCAATCCTCCTTTTATCAAGCAGTTGGAAGAGGCTGGGCTCGTGTTCTCTGGCTACTCGCCGGAGCGCAGTCACTTGATGGAAATTGCAGAGCTGCCGAAAAATGTCCACCCGTTCTATGTAGGTACCCAATTCCATCCCGAACTCCGCGCTCGCCCTCTCACGCCGCACCCGCTTTTTACGGCTTTCATCAAAGCTGCTTTGAAGTAATAGTATGTCCTCAGAAGCGATTCGCCGCTTCGCCGAAAAGACGCCAAAACAGACGGAGTTTGGAAATATGCGTCTTGAGATTCGCGATCAAGCGCTGTGCGTGAATGGGTCTGATGAGTGGAAACACGTGCACGCGCAAGCCTTTCAAGTACTTTGGTATTTGGCGAAGGCTGACGGCGGGGTCGTACAGACAAAAGAATTGGCAGATTGGCTCAATGAAAATGCGCCACTAGAAAACCAAATAACACCTGACTACATGAATATCGTCGGTTCAATCATTAAGAGATTGCGTGTCATCATGCAGGATATTCCTACGTTGCGGGTTCGAATAGCAAACGACGGCCCAAGGTACGGATATCGGCTCGAGACATTCTAAGGAGCTCACTTCATGCGACTTTCCCTCATCTCCCTCAACGTCGAACGGTCGAAGCATCTTGACCTGGTGATTCCGTTTCTTAAAGAGAGAAAGCCAGATGTGTTTTGTGTGCAAGAATTATCCGAGCGGGACATGCCACAATTCGCTGATTTGTTTCCATATCATTCGCCGTATTTTCCTTCTTCGGTGTATGAAAGTTATCAAGAGGCTCCTAATATGCACGGGCTGTGCGTCTTCTCCGCATTTCCACTTACACAAACGGACGTGAAGTATTACGTGGGCGATGCGTCCACCGTCCCTCCTAAGACGGTACTCGGTGACTCATCATCAAACAAAAAAGGTAATCGCGCGGTACTTTTTGCATCAATTGAGAAAGAAGGTACGGTATTCCGAATTGGCACAACGCACTTTACCTGGTCAGAAGGAGGGGCAGCGACAGACACTCAGCGGGAGCACCTGCAGAAACTACTCGCCGTGCTCGAAACAGAGAACGAGTTCGTTCTGTGTGGCGATTTTAATATGCCGCGGGGCGGGGAACTTTTCTCGGTGCTTGCAGAGAGGTATACCGACAACATCCCGGCGCATTACAAAACAAGTATTGACGTACACCTGCATCGAGAGGGAGAAAAGGACCCGAAAGGCCTTGCCTCAAAAATGGTGGACGGCCTCTTTACAACTCCTGGTTATGCGGCGCACGACGTCGAACTTGTTTCCGGCGTCTCCGACCATATGGCAGTGGTCGCGTCTGTGGAAAAATCGTGACAGAAATTAAATCTTGTGCTAGTTTGGGACATGGTAGCTAAGCTATACGTTAAAGGATTTACCTTCGACGACGTACTCATTCGGCCAGCCGCGAGTGCCATGGAGCCTGCGGAAGCCTCTCTAAAGACGAAGATTGCCGGGGTGGATTTGGGGGTTCCATTCCTTTCTGCTGCGATGGACAGGGTCACGGGGCCCGAGCTCGCAATAGCGCTGGGGAAGATGGGGGGCCTTGGCATCTTGCACCGCAACATGTCTATTGAAGAGCAGGTCAAGATGGTGGAAGAAGTGAAAAAGGCAGGCGTAAAAGTGGGCGCAGCCTGTGGACCATTTGCGGCAGACCGAGCAGCGGCCTTGGAAAAAGCAGGGTGCGACGTCATCGTCATCGACTGCGCGCATGGACACAATTTAAATGTTGTTGAAAGCGCAAAGAAAATAAAGAAAAGTCTCAAGCACGCAAAAATGATTTTTGGCAACATCGCCACCGCAGAAGCGGCAAAAGCTGTCTGTGGTTTTGCTGATGCAGTGAAAGTGGGGGTAGGCCCCGGTTCTATTTGCACCACGCGCATCATTTCCGGCGTTGGCGTTCCACAGCTCTCGGCCATTATCGAAGTCGCGTCTGTCGCATCAAAAAAGAAAGTTCCGGTAATTGCCGACGGCGGCATTCGCACCTCGGGGGATATTGCAAAAGCAATCGCGGCGGGCGCATCAGCAGTGATGCTCGGCAACCTTTTTGCGGGAACCGACGAAGCGCCGGGGAAGATAGTGGAAAAGAACGGGCACTCATTCAAAGAATATCGCGGCATGGGTTCCAAAGCCGTTATCCAAAGCGCATCCGGCAAAGAGCGCTACTTTACGCATGGCAGAAAAGCAGTTCCCGAAGGTGTCGAAGCGCTCGTCCCATACAAAGGCCCGCTTTCAGAAATCGTCGCCGACCTCTCATCCGGCCTTCAGGTTGGTATGGGCTACGTAGGCGCCAAGACTCTTGCGGAATTCTCAAAGAAAGCACAATTCATTCGTATCACCTCGTCTTCAATTCTCGAAGGCCGCCCGCACTCGCTTTCGCAGATTAATTCGTAGACTCGACACCAAGCACCGAGCTTCAATCGCAGCTGCCAATTGCGCACTCTGACTGCCTTGTTAGTATTGCTTTTATGAGCTCGATAGAAGGTGAACCAGCCGATTTGCATCATGGAAAAATATTGACGGATGACGAGGTGTCATACCGACGTAACGCTAGTGGAGATGTGGTATCGAAATCAAACAACCTTTGGATGAAAGTGCAGTGGCCGCCAGCAGACGCGGATCGATTTTTGGAGGCTCAATTGCAGGGTGAGAGAATTGCGGGAATGATAAAAAATCCTGAAGACAGGGCACGATTCGAAGAATTGTCTAAAAGTTTGTCGAACATTGCCTCGTGGGAACTTAGGGGAGATGAACGCTGGAATGCGGTAACCAGCGACGCGGCGAATCGTGTCTATATAGAAATGTATCAGATAGCGCGACGGAATGGACTCAGCAACAATGATCTAATTCGCTAGTAGTTTGCATTACCTGTTTGCACCAAGGGCAAAGACGCGTCAGAGTGTAG
>CAYIDY010000050.1:0-3726 GCA_964362305.1 uncultured Candidatus Saccharibacteria bacterium
AATTGTGAAAGTTAATATAGTACTGTTACGAAGATGATGAGTCGATGCTGATTAAAACCCAATCGCGAAATACCCGACATAACGAATCCACCGAGGACCGTTCCTGCTCCCGCGGCAGAAAAGAGGAGGCCAAGTCCGGAAGGGCCCATCGCATACACATCGGATGCGAAAACTGGAAGCATTGTGGTGTATGACCATCCAAAGACGCCGAAAATAGCTGTGTACATTAAGAGGAGGCGGAGTTCTGCGTGATTCAGCGCGTACGAGACGCCATCGCGAATGGCAATGAAGACATTATCGTGAATCCTCTGAACAAACGGTGGAAAAGAAATAAGAGTAAAAGCAATAAATGGGGCGAGAAAGGTGAGACCATTGATGAGAAATACCCAGCCGACGCCAACGCCCGCAATCAGAAACCCACCAACTGCCGGCCCTAAAATCCGAGCGGTGTGCACGGTGCTCATGTTCAGTGCATACGCCGCATGTAGATCTTTTTTGCCAACTAGGTCCATAGGGAGCGAAAAGCGAGCTGGAAGGTCGATAGAGCTTGCACAGCCGGTTATAAATCCAAGCACACCGAGAATCAAAAGGGATTCGTTGCCTGTAAGCACTACGATGCCAAGCGTAATGCCGCTAAGGCACTGTACTGCTTGCGTAATGCGGACGACGTGCTGTTTTGGAAAGTGGTCGAGAATGACGCCGGCAAACAATGAGAAAAGAAGAATTGGTAGTGTTGCTATCGCATCAATAATGCCCACCCACAGCGCAGAACCTGTTATTTCATATACCAAATAGCCTTGCGCCATGCGGTGCATCCACGAGCCAGTCAGCGAGATGCCGTGTCCCATGATGAAGAGACGGTAATTTCGGTACGCGAGGGCAGGGAAAAAGTTTTTTGTATGACGCTTCAAGAATTGAACCACAAGGAGCTACTGTACTGGACACGATTCATTGGTCAATCAACTGTGCACAGCGGTCGCTAGAATTCTTGATTCTCGGGGGTATCATTGCAACAGGGAAATTATTAATAACAGTACGTCTATGTACGAAGTAACATTGTGGCCAGTTTTGGCGGCCGGCATCGCGAACCTAATTATTGGATTCATTTGGTATCACCGAAGCGTTTTGGGAACCACGTGGATGCAACTCGCGGGGCTTTCGGCAGCACAAATGGAGGCGGGGAAGAAAAAGATGCCGCTCATGATGATTGTTGCTGTCTTTGCGGCGGTAGTGATGGCGTATGTCATGGCGCACTTTGGCATAGCGTGGGGCGTTTTTGACGTGATTGGAGCCATCGAACTTGCTTTCTGGCTGTGGATAGGGTTTGTGGTTCCGGTGACATTAGGAGTTGTTTTATGGGAAGGGAAAAGCGTTAAACTATTTTTCATCAACGCAGGCTACTGGTTGGTGTCGATGGTTGTTGCATCTGTCATCTTGGTTCTCTAGAATGAGGTGATGCAAAGACGCTTGGTTTTGGGCTTAGCCGCCCTCGCTGTACTCGGCGGGGCGGCTTTGTTTTATGTTTCTTCAGTCCCGGATTCAAGACCGTTTTCACCTAATCCTGCATTTTCAGAACCACTCAAACCGCTCTCAATTGAGAATGTCATTATGGAAGTTGCGATTGCTGATACAGCAGCGGAGCGAGCCATGGGTTTAAGTGGCACTCAAGCACTTCCCGAAGGGATGGGGCTTCTTTTCGTTTTTGAATCAGATGGCACACCGGGATTTTGGATGAAAGATATGCTGTTTCCCATAGATATCGTTTGGATTTCTGCGAATGGGGAAGTAGTGGGGATTGAAGAACAGGTGTCTCCTGATTCATTTCCCACCATCTTTCAGCCGGTAGAACCTGTCCGGTACGTACTTGAAGTTCCTGGAGGGTTCAGTGCAAAAAACAACCTCCAAAAAAGCATGAAAGTAAGCGTCGAAATGGCGCTCTAGTCACGTTATCCACAGCGCTTTTCCGTTCACTCTGAAACTCAATTTATGTTACTCTGTGATGACGCAAGTGCGCATGTTCTCTAGGGGTCTCTAACTTGTTGCGAAGGCAACAGGCAGGGGATTCACCCCCTAAAAATGTGCACGAAGCGGGAAATCTTTTAAAAAATTACCCGTTAGTCACCAAATTTATGCAACTCACAATCACAAAGCGTGATGGAACTAAGGAGTCCTTCAACGCCGACAAAATCAACCGGTCTATCGAGCGTGCGTGTGAGGGAATGGTTGATCCGATTTCGATGGTGACGCAAATTGCAACCGAGACGCAGTTGACACTGTACGATGGAATCACCACAGACGAGATGGACATGGCAACGGTGAACGCGGCAGTTCAAAATATCAAGGAAGATATTGATTACGACAAAGTGGCGGTGCGTCTTTTCCTTAAGACAGTGTATCGCCGCGTCGTTGGTGAATACAATCACGACGAAAGCGAGCTTTTGAGTAAGCACCGCGAATTGTTCGCACAATTTATAAAGACTGGCGTAGAAAGTGGGCTTCTCGACACGCGAATGAAGGATCGTTTCGACCTTACGGCGCTTGCAGCCGAGCTTAACATCGGGCGCGACGAACTTTTCGACTATGCGGGCGTTTCGACCCTGATGAATCGTTACGCACTCAAAGACACATATCAGCGTCCATCGGAAACGCCACAGTATTTCTTCATGCGCGTTGCGATGGGGCTCTCGTACAACGAAAAGAACCCCACCGAAATGGCTAAGAAGCTGTACGAGCGCATGTCGAAACTTCTCTACATCGCAGGTGGCTCGACAAACTTGAATGCAGGCACCGCAAAACCGGCGCTTTCCAACTGCTTTCTTCTTGAAGTACACGACGACATTGATCACATTGCAAAGTCGGTTGCTGACGTGATGAAGATTTCGAAAGCGGCGGGTGGTATTGGTGTTTCCATCACGAAGCTTCGCGCAGCAGGTTCGCCTCTTAAGTCGTCAAACACCGTTTCTTCAGGACCAACACCGTTTGCGAAAATCATGGACACGGCCATTCGTGCTATTCAACGTGGCGGCAAGAAGCTCGGTGCCTTGTGTTTCTATATGGAGAACTGGCACTACGATTTCCCGGAATTCATCGACTGGAAGCACAACGCAGGCGACGACTATCTTCGCATGCGCACCGCAAACACGGCTGTCTTTCTTTCAGACGAATTTATGCGCCGTGTAGAGGCTGGGGAAGATTGGTACATGTTTGACCCAAAGGAGGTCATGGACCTTAACGAACTGTATGGTCAGGCGTTTGCAAAGCGCTACAACGAGTACGTTGAAATAGCAAAACAGGGGAAGTTCCGCCTCTTCAAGAAGGTCCCGGCACGCGAACAGTGGCACCACATTCTCACGTCGCTCCAGTCTACGTCGCACCCATGGCTCACGTGGAAAGACCCGATTAACTTGCGTGCCCTCAACAACAATACGGGGACGATTCACATGTCGAACCTCTGTACCGAGATTTGTCTGCCGCAAGACAAGGCGAACATCGCGGTCTGCAACTTGGCATCACTCAACCTTGCTGCGCACATTCAAAATAAGCAGGTAAACTGGCGCCAGCTTGAAGAGACCGTGCGCCTCGCAGTGCGTCACCTCGACAACCTCATCGACATCAACATGCTTCCGATTGAAGAAGCTGCGCGCTCGGATAATGAAAATCGTGCAGTGGGCCTCGGTGTCATGGGCTTTTCAGATGCACTCGAGCAATTGGGCATGCCATACGAAA
>CAYIDY010000051.1:0-3232 GCA_964362305.1 uncultured Candidatus Saccharibacteria bacterium
GATCCCGAGGCGCGCGCGGAAATCGTTGACCTGATGCCGAAGGTCTACAAACTCGTGGCCAAGTATAAGGGCTCGATTACCGGAGAGCACAACGACGGCATTGTCCGCACGCCATACCTACCATTGATGTTTAGTCCAAAAATTATTGAGCTTTTTGAAGAGACGAAAAATATTTTTGACCCGCAAGACATATTCAATCCCGGAAAAAAAGTCCGAGGCTCAGTTGCAGATATAGAAAAATACATACTCACGCACTCGTGAGAGCGGCACTCGGGAACCGAGCATCTAGTTCGCCGCTTTGGAGCGTACAAACAGCATCAAGATGATGGTGAATATAAAAAGCGACAGCGCCATCATTGGGTACGTAATATAGCCAAATTCGAGAAATGTTATCTCAGCACAACTCTGCCCCGTCGCTGGACATGGCAGCCCGCTCCCTGGAAACATCTGTAAAATATGGTGGTACGATGCGATTCCGACTCCGACGAGTGAAAGCACAATCGACACATCAATAACCGTTTCCTGATACTTCTCCTTCAACAGAGCCATACCAAAAAGAGCTATTTGAGGAAACATGACGATGCGTTGCCACCAACACCAATAACACGGTTCAAGCCCGAATACTTGCTCGTGGATGAGAGCGAAAAGCGCGGCTGCGAGGGTGAGCGCGAACGCGAGGGGAAATGCGAACTTCTGAATTAAGTGTACCTGCCCGGCAAATTCTGCCTGCCTTCGAACAAAAAAAAGTGCTACGAGAACAACCGCCCCTATTTGGAGACCGACCGTCCCGAGAGCAACCAGGGTGTTCAAGTTGCCAACGTCCATATTTGTTCTATTCGAGCGGGCATCCCGCTTTTTCAGCGAGTAGTTCGGGCTTCTGTTCACCCGTTATTCGAGAACCGTCAGTAAATTCCCAGGTAGGATAGCTTTTAATTTCTTTCTCTACACAAATCGGAGTTTGAGTCTTTCTGTCGGCTTCAGAACATTCAATGTACGGAAGGAGTTTCTCTGAATTGCCGAACCACTTTTTTTGTTCCAAACAATGCGGACACCAGAAAGCGCCGTAGAATTTAGCGCCTTTGTCAGTAAGACATTGTGCAAGCGCGTCGTACTTCCCCGGCAATGTCTTCATGTACCAGCTGCCGCCGATACCGCCAACGATAAGAATCCCAATCGCTACCCAAAACATGGTTACTTTGCTCATACACAGGAGACTACCACAGGGGATTAATCTCGGCTAGTCAGGTGGTACAGTTAAAACCGATATGTCCCCAAGGCTCAAGGAACGCCTCACCTACTATATTGGCGATATCGTCTATGGAGCTAATGACGGAATCATTACGACATTTGCGGTAATTGCCGGCGCCGCAGGCGCCGGCTTTTCTTCAGGAGTCATAATCGTCCTGGGTATCGCAAATCTGATTGCCGATGGCTTCTCGATGGGAGCTTCCCGGTACCTTTCTCTAAAATCAGAGCAGGACGTCGAGGGGGCGCATGAGGGCCTGCGCGACCCAATCGCCGATGGGTTCGCCACATTCACAGCATTTGTCGTCGTTGGCACGCTGCCACTTATTCCTTTTTTTATTCCGAGCGCGGCAGAAAATGCGTTCGCCGTTTCTGCAACCGCAACCGCAATCACCTTCTTTCTGGTTGGCGCAGCACGCTCTCTTGTCATCAAAACTCATCCGCTACTGGCTGGTTTTGAAATGCTTGTGGTGGGAGGCGTCGCGTCTATCATCGCTTTCGCGCTCGGATTCATGGTTCAAACAGTCATCGGAGTGGTGTGAGCGCTCACGCCACACGCGTCGCATCGACATCCGAATGGTCTGATGAATTCGTCAAAGTATTCGTCGCCGTAATCCATACTTAATTCTTCCCCGATTTGAATATTACGTACCGCAAAGATAAATATTCGTCCATTGCGTATATCCGCTTCACAGTTCGGTCGGCATGAATGATTAATGTACCGCGCCGTATTGGTGCGAACGGACCCGTCAATCGTCCACGCTTCGTCCAGCTCAAACAGGTACTTTGTCGCAAGTTCATCAGCGAGTTTCGTCGGAATTTTTTGTCCTGTGTATTCGATAACCAGTTCTCCTTGTTTAATTGGCACGCGCGCAAAAAGGCCCCGCCCGCATCCGGGCACCGACTGGCGCACCCTAAATCGTGCACGTGTTGAAAGTTTTCCTAATTGGCTCATGAATCGTGCTCGAAAGCGGATATACTATACCTATGATTGCTGCCTTGTCATCAGGCGCCGTAGAAACGGGTCTGTGGGTCGTATTTTTTGCGGCGCTCGCTCTCGCCGTTTGCTTGGGACTTATTCTCGCGTACCACTGGTTTGTGCATGCACACAACACGGTCATGTCTGCGCTCGCACTCGCTATCTACATTGCGGTATCCTTTTTGCTTCTCTCAGCAATGGCTGGCGCGCTACTTATTGCGTAGCACAAACCTATGGAGCGCATCACCATTGACCCAGAAGAAAAGATTATAGTGAAGCTGCGCCGGCACTGGATAATGCTTGCGCGAGATACGCTCGGCACGCTGATACTTGGAGGACTTCCTTTTCTCGTCATTCCGTTCATTGTTGCTTCCGGTGTACTCCCTTTTTCCGTCGCACTATCTGAACTCATTGTCTCATTCGCGAGCGCTCTGTGGATTCTCATCGTATGGATGGCGTTCGCTATTATCTGGACAAACTACTACCTTGATTTATGGATCGTCACGGATCGCCGCGTGATGAGCCTTGACCAGATTTCGCTCTTTAATCGCCGCGTTACGACGTGGCGCATGGATCACATACAAGAGATAAGTGTGCTCGTCGAGAATCCGATTCAGGCGCTGCTCAATTACGGTACGCTCGAAATCGAAACTGCGGGCCCCAGCGACGAACACGCAAGTATTCCGGGCATACCGCAACCAGAAAAAATTCGTACGGTGATATTGCAGCAGGCCGACTCTTTCAAGAAACTCGCCGACGTTAACAAGCAGCAAGAACACTTGCTGCACACCATCTCCCACGAAGTGAAAGGCTATCTCACCAAAGACGCCGCGGCACTTGCATCTATTGTCGACGGCGATTTGGGAGACGTCCCTGACGCGGTAAAAAGTGCTGCCGATACAGCGCTTTCCGCAACACGAAGAGGCGTTGACACGGTCGTGAACATTCTCGATTCAGCGAATCTAAAGGAGGGCACCATCCAGCTTGAAAAGAAGCGCGTTGATCTCC
>CAYIDY010000052.1:0-2599 GCA_964362305.1 uncultured Candidatus Saccharibacteria bacterium
CCCGTGAGTATGAGTGTCCATGAGTTTTCGTGCGCGCGTTTCATAAAAAGCTTGATACTGACAGTTTCGTTTTTTAGCGTGAGGGTATCCATGCGGAGCGAGATCCATTCGTCGTGGGGTAGGAGGCTAATGTCTGCCTCGCGAATGTAGGTCCCTTCAAATATTTTTTTGGACGCAAGGGTATAGATTGACCCGTGGTGTTTTTTGATAACCGCGCGTCCGTCGACGCGAATACCAGCGGCATAGTATGTGTCATCTGTCGCATATCTACTGACAATATAGATTCCGTTTGATGCGTTACGTGTTGGCGTTTCGGTAAAGTTATCTCGTTTGATTCGAAAAGAGGATTCGATGCGGACATCGCCCCACAGAGAACGCGAAATAAGACGGAAAAGATTTTGTGGGGCGTAGCCGCTCTCCGTTGCTTCATTGTGCGTAAGTGCATAGCGCAATCGCAGCGGATCGAGCATGGGGAGTGAACCTTGAATTGTCTTCCCAAAATCATCTTCCATGATCATCTTTCCGCCGGATGATAGCCACCATACGGAAGACGAACTTTCGTGGGGCGAATCAACTTCAGCGAGTATTTTCGAAGATTGAAAAGTTTCTGTGAGGGGTGTGACGAAAACTGCGGCAGCGGCGGGTTGAGAATGGTTGGGAATAATTGCAAGAACGTCGCGTGGAATACCGAAGAATAAGATTCGCACGCCTAATGCAAATAACCCCGTAGTGATGAGGACAATCGTAATCGAGAATAGCGCGCCGCGCAGTGGTCGGGAAAAGACGGGGCGACTCTCTAAAAGAGAGTCTGAGTTGCGTGGTGAATAATCAAAAAGGGGACGCATAGTATAGAATCGGCGTCCCTACTCGCCGCATACTCACGATACCACTCTCGGAGGAGTCCCAAACACAGCAAACTGTTGGTAGCAAAAAAGCTGTAGTGACTTACCCGCGAAGCCGGTAGCCGATGCCGCGGACCGTTTCCAGAATATTGGGCTCTCCCGCAATCGCTAATTTTCTGCGGAGGTTTTTGACGTGGACATCCACCACATTGCTGAACGATTCGTAATTAAAATCCCAGAGATGCGAGAGTAAATCTTCACGGTTGATGACTTGATTTGGATGGCGCATAAAGTATTCAAGGAGACCGAACTCCTTCAAGGTAAGCGCGATTTCTTTGGTTTCGCGCGTCACGGTGCGCTCGACAGGATTTAGTTCGATGTTTTCGACTTTGAGTACATCTGGCACCGCTTCCGTCGGTCGGCGTAGGAGTGCATGAACGCGTGCCGAGAGCTCCTCGAATGAAAACGGCTTTACGAGATAGTCATCGGCACCGGAAAGAAGAAGGTCCACTTTCTTATCAGTTTCGTTGCGAGCGGTCAAGATGAGGATAGGCGTCTTTACACCCATTTCGCGGGCCTGCTTGCAGATCTCATGACCATCCATAGAAGGGAGCATGAGATCGAGAATAATGAGGTCGTAATCAGAGCGGTGGAGCGACATGCGGGTAAGCGCTTTTTTCCCATCCTCGATAGTATCGACGCTGTATCCTTTAAGGGTGAGTCCTTTTGCTACGGCGTCCGCGAGCTTTTTTTCATCTTCAACAATTAATATTTTCATGATGATTAGATGTATTACTTGCTAAACAAAGAGCTTCTGGGTACAGAATACGTGCTATCGGGTGAATACTTCATGAAGATCGATCATTGATAGGGGGAAAGAAATACTTCCTTCCTTACGGAATTGCAGCACGCTATACTTCAACCTCCTTTGTCAAGATGAATTCGAGATCGGCGACACCAATAGGCTTAATGAGATGATAATCGAAGCCGGCTTGTTGCGCGCGGCGTTTGTCATCTTCCTGTCCGTAGCCTGTAAGTGCCACAAGAAGGGGGACGGGCGAAAGTTCTTTACGGATCTTGCGCGCGAGATCGTAACCGCTTTCGCCCGGAAGGCCGATATCGAGGAAGATGATTTCAGGATGGAACGTTGCGAGTGTTTGGAGAGCGCCGCGTCCGCTATACGCAGCGCGCACTGTGTGTCCCGCGTGAGAAAGTAATTTTACTATACCTTCGGCTGCCTCGCGATTATCGTCAACAATGAGCACCGCGCGTTTCTTTTTTATTGATTCAGTTGGTGGCTGTTGTTGGAGTACGACTTTTTCGGACAGAAGTTCCATTGTCTGCACAGGAAGCCATACGATGAATTCACTGCCTTTTCCCAAGCCCTCACTTTCAGCACGAATAGTTCCGCTATGCAGTTCAACGAAACGTTTTGCAAGCGTGAGTCCAATACCGAGGCCACCACCACCGTTTTCTGCATCTTAGTCGAGACGATTACACCGTCCAGCGTGCGGCCAGATTTCTTTGTCATTTCAGTTTTAGTCTCTACTGCTTTCATGTTTTATTTTAAATTTTATTTTTTAGTTTTAGACTCAAGACTAGCCGCTGTGAGCAATCTGGCAATCTCGTGCCGTGCCTTGCCTACCACTTTTACATCTTTACTTTTGCCTTGCCCGAGATCAGCAAAGTAGAGCGCGCGTAGAGCATTTTTCTTCTCTACTACTGCCTTCTGCCAAGTTGTTCTTTCTGTTTTTGCC
>CAYIDY010000053.1:0-2314 GCA_964362305.1 uncultured Candidatus Saccharibacteria bacterium
CTCACGAGGTTAAATTTACCACCTAATTTCACTTTAATAGGAGCGTCGATGGGCTGTCCTTTCTCCATTTTTTCTTTGAGCATGCGCCAATCACGCCCGTGTGATTCAGCAATCAACGCGACGGCGCCCCAGTCACCTTTTGTGATTGAGAGCGAGTCTGTATTCTCGACGTTCTTCCAAATTTCATCAGAAAGGGTCTCAAGTGGCTTTCTCAGTGTTGCTTTCAAAAATGCCGGAGCGAAGTCCTTGGTCGCATAGCCAAAGGTTACAGCGACTCGCTCTATCTCTCCCACTTCCGGCAAGACTCTTGGGTACTGGTACCCGCGCGCCATTCGCTCAGCATTGTCCATACAAAATCATTCTATGACTCTCTCACAACTTTGAGAAATACTTCCTGTGGGATATCAACTTTTCCGCGCGCGAGCATTTTCTTTTTGCCCTTCTTTTGCTTGTCGAGCAGTTTGTTTTTACGCGACACGTCGCCGCCATACAGGTATCCGGTCACGTCTTTTCGCATCGCTGACTTGCGACGCGAAGCGATGATACGGCCATGAACTCGTGCCTGGATTTTAAGGTCGAATAGTTGGCGCGGGAGCAATTCTTCAAGTTTTTCGACGAGAGATTCTGCTTCGAGGTTTACACGTCTCTCGGAAACTATGCGGGAAAATGCCGGCACCACTTCTTCTGCAACCAATACATCCATGCGCACCACATTCGCCTCGCGGAAACCCAATATTTCGTACGAAATAGATGCAAATCCGGAAGAGGCGCTCTTGAGACGGTCGAAAAAGTTGCGCATGAGCTCTCGGAGAGGCATTTCAGCGTGAAGTTCTACTTTTCCATCAGGAAGTGTTTCGGTGTGTCCTGTCTCCGCCTCGTGGTCGTACAAAATCTGCGTGATAGGCCCAATATAATCGGGCGGCGTAAGAATCGTAATGTCTGCCCACTTTTCTCGCACCATCTTGGCCGTGCCATCGTCGGGAAAGCGAACGGGCGCATAAATTTCCTCAACCTGTCCATTCGTTTTTGTAATTTCGTAAACGGTCGTTGGCTGCGTAACAACCAGCGCCAAATTGAATTCACGCTTCAAACGCTCAATAATTATTTCCAAGTGAAGCATGCCCAAAAAGCCACAGCGGAATCCGCGGCCCATCACGCCTGATGACTCTTCTTCGTACGAAAGCGAAGAGTCCGAGAGCTTCAATTTGTCGAGCGATTGACGCAACAGATGGAGGTCGTCTTGTGATTCCGGGTACACACTCGCCCAAATGACGGGAGTTGGCGCGAAGTAGCCATGCAAAGCGGGAGCAGGTTTTTTCTGCTGCGTGATGGTGTCACCAACAGACGCGATCCCAGGCTTTTTAACGCCGGTTACGACATAGCCGATTTCCCCTTCACTTAAGACGTCGCGCGGCGTCTCATCGGGTGAAAGCACGCCGACTTCGAGTGCGATAAAATCCGCATCCGCTGCAACAAATCGTAAGTAATCACCCTTTCGAAATTCTCCACCGAAAACACGCATGTAGACGATGATGCCGCGATGGTCTGAATAGCCGAAATCAAAAATGAGTCCTTGCGCGCCCGGCGGAGCGGCATCTGGGGGAGGAACTTTTTCTACGATGCGGTCAAGTAATTCTGGAACGCCCGCGCCTGTTTTTCCTGAACAACCCAAAATTTCAGATTCCTCGACGCCGAGGAGCATGGCGAGCTCCGTTCGTATATCGTCAACACGTGCATTTGGGGAATCAATTTTGGAAACAACAGGAATAATAACGCGTCCTAATTGCCGGGCGACGGCAAGTACCGAAAGGGTTTGCGCCTCAACGCCCTGCGTTGAATCAACGAGCAGAATGACTCCCTCGACGGCAGTAAGTGCGCGCGATACCTCGTACGAAAAATCAACGTGCCCTGGCGTATCTATGAGATTCAGTATGTAATCCTGTCCCCCTTTTTTCCACTGCATTCTCACGGGTGCCATTTTAATGGTGATACCGCGCTCACGCTCCAGGTCCATTTTGTCGAGGAGCTGATCCTGCATCTTTCTCGCCTCTACGGTGTCCGTAATTTCCAGCATGCGGTCGGCCAAGGTTGATTTACCATGGTCGATATGAGCAATGATGGAAAAATTCCTTATATGCGTCGCGGACATGGTGGTGATACTACTCTAATGAGAGTGAATTATCGAGGGCTACTCGGAAAAGTGACGAAGGTCATTCTGCGGATGTGACCGGCTCGACTTGTCGCCACATGCGACGCTTTATCGCGTGCACTGCTTCGCCAAACTCTTTGTTGTCGAGGAGATGGTACACCAGCG
>CAYIDY010000054.1:0-2233 GCA_964362305.1 uncultured Candidatus Saccharibacteria bacterium
GGAACGCGCGAGGTGTCGAGTGGATTCTTTGTGGGACCATACGCTGAATTTTCCGTGGAGCTTCCCATAGCAAATTCATCCATGTTAGTGCGCCCCAAAAAGACGGCGCCTTGCGCTTTCAGTTTTGTGATGACGGTTGCATCGTAGGTTGCGCGGTAATTCTCAAGAATCTTTGAAGCAGATGAAGCGATACGTCCCTTTATCAATATGTTGTCTTTAATTGCGAGCGGGATACCGGTGAGCGGCATCGCTTCACCGCGTGCAATTATTTCGTCTGCTTTTTTTGCTTCTTCCCGCGCCGAATCGGCCCACACTTCCAAATATGAATGAATTTCACCGTCTCGCTTTGCAATGTTTTCAAGATACGCATTCGTCAAATCGAGTGCCGAATACTCTTTGCTATCCAGTGCGCGACGCGCTTCGACAATAGTAAGCGTTGCAAGGTTCATACTATTATTTACGAGAAATCACCTGCTTTACAACAATCTGATTGTCCCGCTGTGCGGGCGCGGCGGCGAGGATGTCTGCTGAATAGATGCCGCTCTCATGCGGCTCGCCATCGTCTCGCAAGATATTACGATGTTCCGGGGAATCTTCTTTCATATCTGACGATACCTGCTGGATTGTCTCAACGAACGACAGTATGGCCGGAAGTTCGGATTCGAGCTTGGCGAGTTCTGTATCCGAAACCTCGAGCTTTGCGAGGTTAGCGAGCACTCGGACGTCTACTTTCTGTGTCATCCGAGCATCCTAACAAATTCCTCTTCTGTTAGCACCTCGACTCCAAGTTCGTTCGCCGTGTCGAGTTTTGAGCCAGCTTCTTCCCCAGCGACAACGAACGATGTCTTTTTTGACACCGACGACGAAACATCGCCGCCACGAGCACGGATTTTTGCTTTTGCTTCGTCACGCGTCATCGAGGAAAGGCCGCCGGTCAGTACAAATATTTTTCCGGCAAGCGGCGTTGCGCGCGGAATGTCGTCGGCAATGATGTTCAATACTTTTTTGAGACGCACAACGAGTGCCTGATGGCGCTTAAGAGCAAACCATTCGACAATCGCTGCAGCTACCACTTCTCCGACACCGTTTATAGCGCTAAGTTTCTCAATTTTCGCTTCGGCGAGAGCGTCTATCGTTTGGAACTCGCGAGAAAGTACGAGCGCGGTTTCCTCGCCAACATGCGGAATAGAAAGCCCGACCAAAAGACGAGAAAGCGGAACCTTCTGCGCTCCCGCCTGCAGTGCCGCGATTAATTTCTTTGCGGAAATATCGGCGAAACCAGGAAGCGGCAAGACGTCACCTTCGGTCAGCGTAAACAGCTCGTCGTAGTGTTGTACCAGCCCTTCCTCAAGAAGAAGGTCTATAGTTTTTTTTCCCAAGCCTTGAATATCAAGTGCAGATTTTCCTACAAAATTATGGAAGCGACGGCGAATCACCGCGAATGAATCGGTGTTCACACAGCGCCACGCCGCTTCGCCGTGGACACGCTCGATAGAGCCATCTCCTCCACATTCAGGGACCTTCGTAGGCCATGCATATGCTTTCGTATTTTTCGGGCGCAAATCTTTCACCACTTGCACGATGTCCGGAATCACATCACCCGCTTTTTGCAGGATAACCGTGTCGCCTATGCGCACATCAAGACGACGGATTTCATCCTCATTGTGAAGTGTGGCTCGTGAGACTATTGTTCCCGCAACGGGCACCGCTTTCAAATGTGCGACGGGTGTTAAAACACCGGTCCGCCCCACCTGCAACACAATATTCTCAACAATCGTTGTCACTTGTTCCGCCGGAAATTTATAGGCGATGGCAAATCGCGGCGCTTTTCCGGTATAGCCCAAGCGCTCCTGCAAATTCTTTTCATTCACTTTTACAACAATGCCGTCAACCCAGTAATCTTGTTTCCGGCCCCGCTCTTTCCACTTTTCCCAAAAATGAACGACATCTTCTACGTTCGCGCAGACGGCATGGTGCTTATTTACTTTGAAGCCAAGTTCACGTAAATACGTGAGCTCTTCAGACTGCGTATCGGGAAATTCTTCCGACGTTTGTGCAACGTCGTATATAAACATTTCAAGTTTTCGCGAAGCCGAAATGGCGGGATCGAGCTGACGGATTGAACCGGCTGCAGCGTTCCGTGGATTAGCGAATGGCGGTTCATCATTTTTTTCTCTATCTTTATTAATACGCACAAGCTCGCTTGCCGGAAGCCATACCTCTCCTTCGACAA